>JAQUEZ010000423.1 GCA_028684915.1 Desulfobulbus sp. | reverse complement strand
ATCCGGTTTCCGGGCAGAGAGAAGTATATAAAGCAATAAACACAGTTGCCAACAAAGAATATGTGATCAAAATTGCCAACTATACGCCGTTCACAATAGGCAGATTACAGCGAGAGCTGTCAGTGTTGCAAGGGATTGAAAGTAGGTATTTCCCAAAAATTATTTGGCAGGCTCCAGTAACACGCGATATGCTTAACGACTACTTTGACCAAAATTACTATCAAGCCAGATTTGATGACGGACAATCAATCCGGGCTGAAGTAGAAGAGTTTAGGAAGCGACCGTTTTGTCCGTTCCTGATAAGCATAGAGGAATACATTGAAAATATCCCGTGGGAAGACTTTCAGCCCCACGTGACGGGAAGGCATATCTGCGCGTTGCTGGCACACTGCGTTAGTGCATTAAAACTACTCTGGGACAAGAAAATTGTTCACCGTGACCTTAAACCAGCGAATATTCTAATCCGGCCAGATATGAGTCCAGTCATTATTGATCTAGGAATTGCAAAAAGTATGAATGACGGGACAAGTGACTTAACTTTATCCTTTCACAAGAATCCGCACACCGTACTTTTTGCATCACCAGAACAGCTCATGGACGACAAAAATGCTATCAATTACAAGACAGATCAGTATTCGTTGGGCATTGTAGCTTACAATTTGCTAACGTGTAGGTTTCCGTTTGGCAATGTTGACGAAATCGGGCCAGATGCATTACTTAAAAATATGATCAGCAATAGCTATATCCCAATCTCATCTACCGGAGTCGAATGTAGTGAAGCTCTTGAATCTGTCATTAAGAGACTGTTAATGCCGAACCCGTACCAGCGTTACAGGGATGCGGATACTATACTAGCCCGTATCGGAGAAATAGAGAGGAGCTTGCCGTGAAAATATTCCACCAGGCTGGGCACAACACGATCTGGAACATTAGCAGTTTTCAGGATGGAATAGGCGACGGGGTTATCTTTAGTCCCGTCCATTATGCGGAGCGCAACATTGCCACTGTTGACGATGGCGTTAGACAAGGTTCGTTGTTTGATCCTCAATTTTACATGCCAGAGTCACAAAAGTCGAAATTACATAGCTACGACTTCTTTCCCGACAAAATCATGAACGGTTTTAAAACTGTCGACTTCTGCAATGTCGCTCAAATGTCCGCAAGGCTATGCCTTGAATACCAAGAAAGAAGCGGCTTTTCAGCGCTAATCATTCCGTGTCGCTATCACCAAGACATGATCACCGACTTCATTGATCAACAAGTCAAGTTCACTGTGGATGCTTTTTTGGCAGAGCTACCAAGTTACCGTGGGGAAAAACTTGTTTTCCTTTCCTTACCGCTTTCCATTGCAATGGTTCGGGACCAAAAGTACCGCACAGAAATTCTCAACTGGGTAACTTCATATCCTGAAATCGATGGCGTGTATTTGCAGGTGAACTTTGAAGAAAGAACGAAGCAAGTGCATGATTACGATAAATTGCAGGCTTATGCGAACTTTGTCCGAGAACTTGTGGGATCCGAGTTAAAAGTAATTTGTGGTTACTCAAATCTTGAAGGCCTGCTCATCTCCTTGTTCGACGTATGGGGAGTAACAATTGGCGCATACGAAAACACACGCAAATTTTCGACTGACAAGTTCATTGACGATGACAAAATTCAAATGGGACCAGCTCCGCGCATATATCTTCCAGGGCTGCTCAATTGGGTTCGTTACGACACTGCGAAGGAAATCATGGAGGACTGCCCTGACATATGGGCTAAAGTTTATATAAGCACCCCAGAAGCGGACAAGGTTTTGTCAGAAGCAAAACCCCCTCACTTCTCGCAAGCCCCTCTGTATAAGCATTATTTTCGGCTTGCCTACCACGAATACCAAAACATGCTTAGGCTGACACCAGCTAACAGACATGCGGCGTTAACCGACCGCGTTGGCGTCGCGCTAAAACTTCATGAGGAAATTGAGTCAGAGGGGGTTCAGTTCTTTGATGAGAACTGTCGTGGGGGACACCTTATTGGCTGGCGTCGGCTGCTGAAAAACCTACGAGGCACTTTTTAAAGTAGTCGTAGGCACACTCATTTAACTTATATACGTACACGCCCGCGTTAGGGGTGTGTCGCTCTGGTGAATAGTGGATCGTCACCTTCCGCTTTCCCATGCTAGCCAGCCCAATGCCGTGAGCTTGAAATTCGGCAATACCGCTTAAGGCTGGCCCACAATGGTCTTCGTCTAGAAGCACAAAAGAAAAGTTCGCGAACTTGCGATACCTTCTTGCCTGCCGCAGCGCTTTATTCCAGTCCCTTAGCTTCGCCTCAATAGCGAGTGAACTCTTAATAATCACACGATAATCATCTGCAGCGACATACCGCCCGTCGCATGACTTGGACAGCAGTTTTGCGTCCAAGAATTGCTGCATTTTTTTTCTTACCGTCGCAATGCTTGTCCCGTGAGCCTCCGCGATGCTCTTCGCATCAAGCCCCGCGCCCTCGCAGCACCCACCGACAACATCAACCCAATTAGGGTCAACCGATGGCCTCATCATCTTTTTCGAAAACTGCGTTGAGTACGTACCAATGACTGCATCAGCAACGCCAAAAGAGCTATTAAATTCAGTTATGACAAACTTTCTATTTGTTTTCTCTCCCGTGACACAAGAAAAAAACCTACTCTTATGTTGAAGAAAAGATTCAAGCATGTGCCTTTCGTTAATGTGGATCATTTAGCACTTCCATTATGTGTAAAAACGAATCTACACGCTATCGCTACACTCAAAATTCTTTTAACAACTTATCGTGAAAGTAGCAACAAGTATATTTCATGTTTTCAAAATTTATACTGTGCGAGTGCTTATCGAAATTTCAATTTTTTGCATCCTAAGCATATCAATATAGTGCGACAACGTGGAATTTGAGCGAGTACAACTTGTGATCACTATTCATAATCTCGTGATCACATTCTGCAAGGATCCACCGGATATCCTTCGGCTGCCTAGGGTGGTCACTTATGCGTTCGTTATGCCTATGCAATTCTGGGTATTTGCGCGCGGTTTTCCCTCCAGCCCAAGGCCGATGCGCACCAACCTCTTGACGATTCCTGTGACCGTTGTCCCCTCCTCGAACGCTGTCCCTTTCAAGGGCTCCGGAAGTTCGCCCCACTGGATGCTCCGCGTTTCATTGTTTGCCCCAGATCGTGGGCACTTAAAGTGACGGGCCCCCTTCAGGGGGAGGGCACCAGCCCTAACACGGGCCTTGCCGTGTGGCACATTGCAACGCAAAGTGCGTATCCTGCCACGTGATACCCTCTTCGTTCGGTGTGACCATGTCCTGATATTGTTAGAATTGCTGCCTGGGCGCTCGGTCTCCACTTGCCCGCCAGAGAATTCTGAGCACCCCCTTTGTGTGTGACTTGTATTCCCCTGTATCTGGGCCGTGTTTCGCTGTGTCTCGACACGTTTCGGCTGTGTCTGTCTGTGCTGGGTCATATGATGGGGAGGCCACCGCGACCTCGAGGTCCGGAATAGCACTGGGGGATGCCCCGATGATGTGTCGGGCGAGTGGGCTTGGCTCTGGACAGCTGTAACCCAACGGGATACACTGTGATCAAATGGAGGTAATCGCCATGCCAGCGCAAATTTCGATTCGAACGAGTGAAGACCTTGTGGGCCAGTTCGACGCAATGGCCGAAGCCACGGGCAGGTCGAGAAGTTTTCTGATCAACGAGGCGCTTCGGGAGTATATCGCCCGTGAGTCGTGGCAGGTCGCGGAGATTCGGAAGGCCTTGAAGGAGGCTGACGCGGGCGACTTCGCCACGGACGAGGAGGTCGCCGCGCTGGACGCCAAGTGGGGTCTCAATGCGCGTTAGGTGGCTGCGCGCGGCCCTGCGGGAACTCGACGCTGAAATCACGTACCTTGCCCAGGAAGATCTGGAGGCGGCAGCCAAGTGCTACGCCCTCATCAGGAGCCGGGTCGCCGAGCTGGGACAGTTCCCGGAATCTGGACGTCCAGGCCGTGTCCCTGGCACAAGGGAGCTTGTGATCGCGGGGCTCCCCTACCTTTTGCCCTACCGGGTGCGCGGCGAAGAATTGCAGGTGCTCCGGTTCTTCCACACCAGCCGCAAGCCTCCCGCGAAGTGGGGATGACGCCGCGGACTTTCGAGCGGCAGAGGCCATGCTACACCGGCCTAGGCCTGTGCTACACCGCTATTAGCCCATGCTACACCGCTTTTGGCCTATGCTACACCGCTTTTGGTTCATGCTACACCGGAAAACCGCCATGCTACACAGCAAGGGAAATGCGCGAATGACGCCCCTTCTGTTTCT
>JAQUEZ010000116.1 GCA_028684915.1 Desulfobulbus sp. | reverse complement strand
AAGGGATCCTGATACACAAAACCTGCCATAATGTTGCTCCTTGTTTGAATGAAAAGACGACTATAAGGGGCCGGGCGAACCGGACCATCCGACAGACAAACAACACACCAGCTGGGTACCCGTGCTGTGCACCGTGCCTTGGCACAGCGTTGGGGCTTTCATCACTACTTCCACACCGGGACCACACGTGCGTGGGGTCCTTACATTTGTCACTGAAAATGAAAAAGGGTCCATTCGGCAAAGAGTTTAGCCTCGCGAAAAAACAACGAAGCCCTCGCCCCATCTCAATACGTAGGTTGAGAAACGAGAGACGTCGTTTTCACGATTTTTTTTTTTGCAGAACGACAAATGTTCAACCGTATCTTTTACTCCGCACCGACCGAGAAGGCAAGAGCTGAGCTGCAGGTAATTGCTGCATTTAGCGGTTGTTTTGACTGAGGAACGGTTCAGTTCCTCAAAAAAGATGGGGAAAAAAGAGCGGAAAAAATGTTTAGACCAGCTCGGCCATAACCCAGTTGGCCAGGGCAAGTCCGTCCACGCTGAGCCTGAGGCTGTCGCCCGTTCGGACGAGAAAACCTTGATCGATGAGCCGGGTAACGACATCACCATAGTAGGCGGGGAGATCTATGGCAAAGCGTTGCTGGAGGCCAGAAATGGAGATCCCCTCGGTCATCCGCAACCCCATGATCACGGTTTCACGGAAAGCGGCCTCCGCAACGAGTTGCTCCACCTCCTTCCAGACCGGCTGCTCACCACTGACCAGCCGACAGTATGAGTGCAGATCGGCAACCGCAGCACTGCGTTCTCCTCCGAGGGCGGAAACCGCTCCCGGACCCAAGCCAAGATAGTATCCGTTGTGCCAATAATTGAGATTGTGGCGACACGAAGATCCGGGGAGCGCGTAATTGGAGATTTCGTATCGGCCCAGACCGGCCTGTGCTGTCATCAGTTGCGTATCGCTCATCATCTGCAGCACATCCTCCTCACAGGGCAGGATACATTGCCCCTTTTCCACCTGATCCCACAGCGGTGTCTCCTCTTCCACTGTGAGCTCGTAGAGCGAAAGGTGTTGCGGCGCGCAGTTGAGAATTTCTTCCAGGGTTTGACGCCAGGCTCTAGGTGATTGCCCGGGCAGGCCGTACATCAAATCACAACTGATGTTGGCAAACCCGGCCTTCCCGGCAGCGCTGATCGTGGCCAGAGCCTGCTCACGGGTATGGATGCGGCCAAGCCGACGCAACTCTTCATTGTCAAGTGATTGAATGCCAATGGAAAGACGATTAAATCCGGCTCGATACAACTGCACCAGGCCCTGTTCATCAATGGTCCCGGGATTAACCTCGATGGAAATCTCAGGCAACGCCACACTCCAGGTGAAGGATCGGCGACAGAGGTCGAGCAAATCTGCCAGGATTTCTGGCAGAAGCATGGAAGGGGTACCGCCACCGATGAAAAGGGTGGCAAAGGAAAGCGTCTGGACTTCCGGGAGAGCGGCGAGCTGAAGAATCTGTTGCCGAAGAGCGGCGACAAAGGATTGCATATCCCCGGGTTGAGGGGAAAAGGAGAAAAAACTGCAATAGTTACATTTACTGTGACAGAAAGGGATGTGGAGGTAAATCCCGGCTTGACGGTGCAGGTCCATCAGTTGTTTCGCTCAAGAATACGGCGGCAATCCTCTCGAATTTTCGCCATAAGCCCTTGGTCGGCAAAACTGTAAACCTCCTCTCCGTTGCCGATGATCAGGTGATCAAGAAGGCTGATATGCATGAACGAGCAGATAAGGTGGAGGGAACGGGTGAGTTCTTCGTCCTGCCGGGACGGGGCAAGACTGCCGGTGGGATGGTTGTGAGCGATCACCAGGGCACTGGCATTGCGGGCCAAGGCGGCCTTGACCAGCTCACGCGGATAGACGGTATTCACCGTGACCGTGCCCTGCGCGACCACTGCGGAGTCAATAATTGCATGGGCGGCATCGAGAAAGACCACGGTGAGAATTTCTTGTTCCAAACCGCGCATGGAATGGATAAGGTAATCGGACACCGCCCGAGAGGAGTGAACATACTGTTTGCCCACAATCCGCTGGCGCAGATATCGCCGTGCTACTCCCTGGATGAACTGCAGGGCCAAGATGTTCTTAGGGCCGATACCTTTGATCTGCTGCAGTTCTGCCGGGGCCGCGTCCAGCACCGCCGGCAGGGATTTAAACCGCTGCAAAGCGCTACGAGCCGCCTCTTTGCAGTCGGAACGCGGCGTACCGAAGGTCAGCAGCAGTTCGATGATCTCGCTGTCGGTGAAGGCATCAATTCCCTGCTCGAGAAACTTCTCCCTGAGCCGCTGGCGATGCCCCTCGCCCTTCTGCTGCCACTGACCTTTATCCACAACCTTATTTGTTCAGCTCCTGCTGGAACAACTGGTTGGCCATCTGCGGGTTGGCCTGCCCCTTGGTTTTCTGCATCAGTTGGCCAACGAAGAAACCGATCACCTTCGTCTTGCCGCCGTGAAACTGCTGCACCTGTTCAGGATTGGCGGCAATGATCTCCTGCACCAGGGCAACCAACTGTCCCTCGTCGCTCATCTGTACCAGCCCCTTCTCCTTGACGATAGCCTCCGGGTCCTTGCCGCTGGCGAGCATCTCGGCAAACACTGTTTTGGCGATCTTTCCGGAGATTTTGCCATCTTCGGTCATGACCAGTAAGGCGGCCAACTGTTCCGGCTTGACCGGGCACTCACCGATTCGCTCCGGGCCGTAATCACGCAGCAGTTCGGTGCCGATGAAATTGGCCAGTTTTTTGGCATTGCCGTAGGCCCGGTAGGCGGTCTCGAAATAATCGGCCAGTTCGCGGGAGGCGGTGAGGATGGAGGCATCGTAATCGGTCAACTCGAAATCCCGGATAAAGCGCATGCATCGTTTATCGGGCAGCTCGGGAAGTCCAGTACGCACCCGTTCGATCCACGGCTCATCCACCTGAACTGGGATCAGATCCGGATCCGGGAAATAACGATAATCGTGGGCCTCTTCCTTGCCGCGCATGGACTCGGTACGGCCACGATCAGCATCCCAAAGCAAGGTTTGCTGGATTACTTTGCCACCTTCCAAAAGCAGATCACGCTGGCGACGCACCTCATACTCCAGGGCCAGCTGGACGTTACGGAAGGAGTTCATGTTTTTGAGTTCGGTACGGGTGCCAAATTCTTCCTGCCCTATGGGCCGCAGCGAGATGTTGGCGTCGCAGCGGAAGCTCCCCTCCTGCATGTTACCGTCGCAAATATCAAGATAGCGGACTATGGCATGCAATTTTTTCAGGTAGGCGGCCGCCTCCTCGGGTGAGCGCATATCCGGCTCACTAACGATCTCCAACAGTGGCGTTCCGGTGCGATTGAGATCCACGTAACTGACCGGATCGCGATCGTCATGGACTAACTTTCCGGCATCCTCCTCCATGTGAATCCGAGTGATGCCGATGATCTTGGGTTCCTGCCCCTCCACCTCGATCTCGACGCTACCGTGTTCGCAGATCGGCAGGTCAAACTGGGAGATCTGATAGCCTTTGGGCAGGTCCGGATAAAAATAATTTTTGCGCGCAAACCGGTTTTCCCGGTTAATGGTCGAATCCGTGGCCAGGCCGAGCTTTATGGCCGACTCCACCACCTGACGGTTCAGTACCGGCAGAGACCCGGGCATTCCTAAGCAAACCGGGCAGGTATGGGTATTGGGCGGTGCGCCGAACTCGGTGGAACAGCCACAGAAAATCTTGCTTTTGGTTTTCATCTGGGCATGGATTTCCAGCCCGATCACGGTTTCAAATTCCATATGCTGTAGTGGTTAAGTGATTATCCCTGATGAGCGCCGGACTCAATCCAGGCGCGTATTTTGACCAGTTCCTCATTCCACAGATGCGAGGCCCTGATGTTGATAAACATGCGAAACAGATCCCCTACCAGCTGAGTGAGCTGCTCAAAAAGGGCGATGCGCTCCAGTACCCGGCCTTCCATGCTTTCGGCATTTTTGCCTTCATCGACCGAGTCCACGGTCTTGGGCAGGCGGATATTGCGAAATTCAAAGATGGTCGCGGACAAGGTGACCCCAAATTCATAATCACCATAGGCCAGGCGCAACCGTGCCTGCTCCGGTTTTTTGGCCAAGCCCAGTCCGGCACGGGCTTCACGCAACTCGGTCTGCAAACCGCGACAGATGACCTTTTCGCTAGCCTCACCATCGCCGTATTCAAGCAGCATGTGCTTTTCGAACACCACCAGCACATCGCCCCGACCGGGCACGTCCACACTGCCGCCGCGTTCTTCCGATTTAAACCACAGCCAGGCCAGAAATTCCTGACCAAGAAATCTTTTTTCCTGAATAAGATCGACAAGATCCATAAATAAAACATACCTTGGCGGCCAGCGCCACCATTATGGCTATCCGAAAAAGTGATGGCCTCATAAAAAGACAGAAAGCAGGAAACCATGCACCATAAAAACAGCGACGTATAAAACGAAAAAGGTCCTTCTCGTGTTTCACCAAAACGTCACCTTTGCGACGTTACCAAATAGCCTTATGAGAGTTCCAGCGTCAACGACTCTTCCGCTCCGGCCTTGTTTTCCTCGGCTTCGACACTCTTTTGAAAAATAGCTGATGCCCGCTCCTGGTATTGTTTGGCCTCGTCCGTCTTGCGCTGACTGGTACAGAGCTTAGCCAGCTCCTGTAATATCGCGGCAACACCAGGGTGCTCATCGCCGTTCAACTCCACGTTGATATGCAGGGTCTTTAAATAACAGGCCTCGGCCTCGGCATAGCGGCCCCGAAGCCTATAGGCTTCAGCTAAGTTATTCAGGCTGATGACCAGTTGCGGATGAGTCGGACGCAGAGCCTTTTCCTGAATACGCACCAACTTTTCATACAGCGGCACAGCTTCGGGTTCAAGCTCAAGCTCAACACACAAGGCGGCCAGCTTGCGCAAAATTGCGGCAAGCGCAGGATGCTCGGGTCCACGTTTTTTTTCGAGTATTGCCAAGGCTTTCTTATAGAGCGACACCGCCTTATCATACTCGCCCATGGTTTCCTGAAACTCACCGATCTGCTGCCAGCTGACAGCCATTTCCGGATGTTCCTGGCCTAGCTTCTGCGCAAGTACGGTCATCGACTCCTTATACAGAGGACCGGCTTTCTGGTACTGGCCGCTGAGCACATAGGTGTAGGCCAGTTCACGCTGAGCAAGCGCCACAGTCTTGGCATCGGCCTGCCCGCCGGCCTTGATTAACTCAACGTAACTTTCCAACCACGGTAACGCCTCTTTATACTTGTACATACCTCTGGCCATAAGGCCCGCAGCACGCAAATACTGAGGATTGCTTGGATCTCGCTCCACAGCTAGGCGGTAATATTCCATCGCCTTTCGCAGGTTAACCTGACTTTCAGCCAACTGACCGCAGAGAAAAGCCGCCAGCACCGCAAGGGGATGCGACTGCCCACTCAGTTCCTCGAGGAATTCCGCAGCCGCCTCGGTCTTTCCGGATTGCAGCCCACTTATGGCCTCCGCCAGGGCAGAACTGGGTTTCTCCGCCTGCAAACGGGCCAGGGTATCAAGCACTTGCTGATAGCGGGCCATTTCTTCCACATAATGATCCGCAAGCAGCGCCAGGCGGTCGTTCATAACCACCAACTCGCGCTGCAGTTGGTCGCGAAGATGCGCATCATTGAGCTCAATGGCCTTAGCCAGAGCTGCTCTTTGCTGCTCTTCCAACATATTGAGTCGCTCACCATACTCCTCCATACTCAACCGAACCAGCAACAAGGCAGTTTCTGTTGGTTTGACTGGGGTAACGAGCTCGGGCATGACCACGGTTTCATCCGACAATTCCGCAACCGAAGGCGCAACTGACACAGGTTCTTCGGAGGCAGTTGCCGGCGTTACCGCTCCTTCCTCTTCAATAAGTTCTTCCTCGCCAACAAGTGGCGCCTGCGACACCTCCTCACTTGCAGTTTCCCCAATCGACTCAACAAGCTCCTCGATTTCGGCTTCCGGTATTTGCTCTTCGGGTACAGTAGGCTCTTCTGCGGTTATCGGAGGTGCGTCCGGCCCTTCTTCGGCGGCGACAACCTCCTCTGCCACGAGGATTTCTTCAACGACAACGGTTTTTTGCTCCGACACAACAACCGCTACAGGTTCGACTGCGGGCTCAATCTCTTCCTTTTCTTCTTGAAGAAACTCCGGCTCGTCCTCTTCTGGTGGAGCAGTCTCAACAAAAGAGTCAGGCAGCTTTTCGGCGACAGGGGCGATTTCTTCTATAGCACCCTGTTCCTGCTCAGCCAACTCCTCGACTGCATCAACAGCGATTGTTTCCTTCGCCTCATCAAGAACTTCTTGTTCGCTTTCGGGTTGCACCTCAGATTTTAACTGCCCTGTCCTCATTTTTAAAATCAAGACAATCACAAGCAGAACCACAATCCCCAGAACTGCGAGCAAAGAACCGTTCATATTTCCTCCATCACACGTTGGTATGCCTGGTAAAAGAAAGCTTACAGCAAAATGGCAGGTCGCATGTCTTCATACTTCTCAGCCGCCTCACCCTCGGCCATATGCAATCCGGTCAACCAGGGAATTTGCAATATGATCGAGAGGTTGAAGGTCTCTTTGAAAAGATCTTCCAACAGTGCCATCGCTTTTTTGCTGCTCGAGAAAAAAAGCAGCGTGTTATCCGCGAGGTTCCAGCACAGATCATAGGTAGAAGGCACGGGCGGCGATTTACGCATCAGTTCAGCTTGAATCCGTTCCTTGATTTCCAGACGCGCAGAACGGTTCAAACGGGGAACCTGCTTTTCCCGCTTTACGCGCTCCTCTTCCTTCATTACATATTTTTTTAACACTGAAGGCGTAACCTTACGTTCATCGATACGCATGGTCAAGGTGATGTAGTCGCCGGCAGCATACGAACTATAAGTAAAGGAGCTGTCGAACATATCAGCCACCGATACCCACCCAATGGAATATTCATCCAGGGTGTCGTCAATATCTTTAAAACTCATAGCCGCAACACGCTGTGCGGCAAAATCCCAGAACGATTCCGGAATTTCTCCAGTGACAATAAATCGCGTCAGCGATGCGGAACCAGTTAATAAACCCATAATTTCCCTGCAAACATTTAATTGCCGATACGCCTGCCACATCTTTGCACCAGGCTCAAGATAGGTGAATTGTACTAGCAAACCCGCCTAGTGACCACAAAGAATTGAGCAAAAAAGCCCCTAAGGGATCTACTGAAAAAAACAAAAATAATGACCCCAAACAATATTTTCAGTTGACACCCCCTCTAAAACTTAGTAGAGAGAGGCTCTCGAAAACAAGGGTCGTTAACTCAGTCGGTAGAGTATCTGCCTTTTAAGCAGAGAGTCGCGCGTTCGAGTCGCGCACGACCCACCAATAGAACATTCGGATCTGTCCCCATCGTCTAGTCAGGTCCAGGACACCGGCCTTTCACGCCGGCAACACCGGTTCAAATCCGGTTGGGGACGCCACATAAAAACAGCCTGTTAGCCTACCAAGGTTAACAGGCTGTTTCTTTTTTACGGGCCTCATACGGGCCTTATTTTTCCGAAGCATCTTCCAAGCCCGGGAGCGCGTCTATCGCTACCCGGTTTTTTTGTAGCTGGTGAATGTACCTTTCTGTTGTGGAAAGGTGATCATGGCGTAAGTGGTGCTGTATTTCCACCAGAGGAATATTTCGTTCAGCAAGCAAGGAGGCCGTTAAGTGGCGAATGCCATGAAAGCCGAATTGCTTAACCCCCGCCTTTTCGCAAAGGTTTTTCAGCCAATGTTGCCGCTTCAAATATGGCTTGCTGTATTCCGTGAGGAAAACGAATTTTTCCTTTCCGGTCCGCTCGTGCTGTTCCCTCAGCATCGAAACCATATCGTCTGAAATATTCAGCCAGACATTTTTCCAAGTACCCAGCTTATTCTTTCGCCAGAACAAGCGAATTTTCCGGTTGATGAAATCAACATCAACCCACCGGAGGCGGAAAAGCTCTTCACGCCGCGCGCCTGTATGCAAATAGCAAAGAAGCATACACTTATCCTGATCAGTGGTCGCCACTGAATAGACAGACAAAAAATCAGCTATACCCGGGACCACACGAGGAAACCTGCTTTCACCGCATTTTTCGACGGCAGAAAAAGGATTTTCCCGAGGCATATTCAAAAAGCGTGTACCCCAGGACCAAGCCGCTCGCAGATTTTTCCGATCCTTGTTCGCGGCATTGCCCGACCTCGCCTTTTCTTGCTGCTGTATATGGTCAAGCACTATTAAAGGAGTAAGTAGGGCCACTTCCAATTCAGGTTTTATTCGCCGGTGCTGAAACAATTGGCGAAAGGCAAAAACCTTTTCCTCATAGGTTTTTTCCACAAATTGCTGCTTTGCATAATCGAGGTAGCAATTAGCCCAATGTTCCAAAGAGACCGTGACGATTTGAATCTCTTCTTGCTGGCTCAACTTTTCCCATTCCAGAGCCTCTTTGCGTGTTGCAAAGGATTTTCGGTACTTCTTCCCTTCCCTCTTGAATTGACCTACCCAGGGACGAAGCTTGTTGCGTACGTCTTTGTATGGCACTGACGACCTCCTTTTCAAAAAATATGAATCGGCGATCCCCAAGCTTGATACCACCAAGTTCGTGGTAGTACTTCTTCACTGTCCTTGCGTCAATACCGAGAAATTCAGCCACATCTTTTACAAAGAGCTTTTTTCCAAGTTCAGCATTTATGAAGTCCATAGCCGTATATGTTGTTTGTCAGAATCCAGGTAAACGCTGTTGCCGTTTATCGATAGGTGATGTTTCTTCACGGGTCACGGCTTTCATGCGCCGGGCACGTTCCTTGACTTCCGGCATGTACTCAGCCCCGAGGGGTTTCGAACCCATCAGGCCGCGCCGGGGTGTGGTGAAAATATGAGATTTCATTTTTACTCGCTATTGCCGTAACGTTGGAAAGCGCCTTGACGGGAAAGTCCGAGCGCTTGGCCGATATGCGCCCAGGATCTTCCGGAGGCCCGTTGGCCGTCGACAGCTGTTTTTATCGCCTGGTCAAATTCATCCCGAAGCCGGACCAGTTCCGCCAGTTCGTGTTCATCGGCCACGCCGACGCGGCGACCGGCGGCGCGAATCATCCGCGATAACATCTTGAGCCATTCGGCAGTTTCAACCATGGCAGGTCTCGATTGTTCGGGAACAGTGTAAACGATTGATTGACACTCTTCGGCCGAGGTAGAGATGGGGCGTGGTAGTGATCGATTCTCGTTTCATGTCAAAAACAGTATCCAGGTTGTTCGTTCATCGTTTTGGGGGGCTCCGCATGCGCCCCCAACGAGCGATTCTTTCCTGATTGGTATTCAATCCAGGCCGCTGGTTGGTTCACCATGACCTTGGCACTGTGCCCCTGTAGCGCGCTTAATGAACCGGTGATTCACGCGGGGTTTTCAGTGCCCACGGGATCACCAAGGTACGAATAGAATGAATACCGGCGCGCTCCGCCCCCTGGTTACCTGCTGCGCAGAACTGCAGGAGACGCGGAGGGGTTTTGGGAAAGGGTGCTTCTATCCCGCGAGCGTGCACCGGAATTCATTGCGCTTGGCCGTCATCTTGTCCGTAAAGGCCTTTTCATCCTCAAAGAAGGCATGCAGGTCTTCCTCGATCATCTCCTTGCAGAGGTAGACGATTTTGTCGATGTCGTCCGGAGCCACCTCGAGGGAGGCGCAGACCGACATGAGCAGTCCCCGGGCCTGCTTGCGGAGCATGACAATATCCTTGTGTTTCACGGGGTGGGTGCGGATGTAGCCGAAAAGGCCGGTCCAGACCACGGCCTGGACCTTTTGCCAGAATTCGGAAACCTTCGCGCGGGTTTGGTGGTGGTTGCGATCAACCGGTTTTTCGGCGTGCCGGGTCCATTCGGTGGTCAGGTAGGCCCAGAGGGATTTAAGGCAATTGACGAGGTCAAAGACGGTGTTGATTTGGTTGCCTTCAGCGTCGGCAAATTCTCGAAGCTTGGGCCGGCGGATCTGATATTCAACCCTGGTCACGGGTTGTTCGTCGTAGGCCTTGACGCCCCAGATCTCGGAAAAGACCTGTTGTTTGTGGGTGGCACGGGTTTTCTTGAGTTCCATGACCTTGTCATAAATCCGAAGTGCCAGGTCACCGCCACCGATGTTCAGGCCGGAAAATTTGCGGTTGCAATAGTGTTCGCTGAAGTCGAGTTCTTCCGGGTCCGGTTCCTGGCCGGGGACTGAACGTTTCCGGACCTGGAGTCCGTCATACACACCTTCATTGCGGGCAAGGGCGATCCAGTGGCCACGCTGTTCAAGATCGGTGGTTTTGATGTCAGTGCCGATAAAATCGGCGGTCAAGTGGACCTCGGAGACCCGTTCCTTGACAATCTCGCCGCCGTGAACGGCAAGAAAGGCTTTTACCCGGTTGTAAATGGCGTAGAATCCCGGAGACCAACAGGACAGAGAACCGATCTCGAGGCGGCAGTTGGGGATTTTCTGATTATGGGACCGACGGTTAAAGAGTAAGGTGATATCACCGGACGTGATTCTGTAGGTGTAATAGCGAGTGCCGGAGCGGTACAGGTTCCAATCAAAGCCGTGTTCCTTGAAAACCGGGATGCATTCCTGCTCGGTTTCCTGGACCAGTTTTTTCATGAGATCCAGCACCGGGAGCAAATCACTTTCCCGGCCATCCCACTTGACGTGAAACGACACTTTCAAAAAATCGAGACCTCTTGAAACCCTCAACCCTGGCGAGTCCGTGGCTACTGGCAAAGCACTTGTTAATCGGGCTTGTGATTCGGAGGCGGTGGGCTGCTCCGAGGTGGTGCGAACACGGATAGGGGCAGAATCACGGTGGACGAAGAGCGGGTATCCATGGTCAAAGCGGTAATCCTGCAGGGCGATGTCTTTGAGATGGTCGGGGAATGGATTGAAGACCGGCTTGAAGGTCGGCACGTTTGAGAGGTCGACTTCTTTCCCCTGCATGGCTGCACGGACTTTTTGAGACAACGGGTCTTTGGAACGGCGGGAATGGTACATGGTTTGACTCCTGGTTATTTCATACGGAAATCATGCTGTAGTCAAAAAGCATGGGGTGTCGGCTAATACTGGTCATTACAGTCCGGCTAATCTGATTAGGAATTCTTGCGCGGCCTGCAGAATCTGAAGAAGAAAAACTTTCCTTGGGTCGGTAGTGAATTGAATGAGATCCGGAGAAAGGAAAGACCCCCCAAAGGAAGAATGGTCCGAAACTTGCCCGAGGGGTTCCCAGGAAGGGTTTGAACCAACGGATTGCACCCCGAACATTTTCAATGATCCAGTATTTCGGTTTGGTTTCATGGATAATCCGGAGAGCGGCAAGAACGATGCTTAAATCAGGGGATATGCCGGTTCTGCACCAGGGCATGGATTCACGGCTGAATTCCGTACAGGGAGGTGAGGCCCATATTAAATCAGGTCGTTGGCCTTCATAACTCCAGGTCACAAGGTCAGCGACAATATCCGGATGAAAGCGTTTGTCGATATCCACGGTGATCACCGACCAACCAGCAGAATACATTGCCTGGCTGGCACCTTTGAGGCCGCAACAGAGATCAAGCATAAGAGGGGGAAAATTCGTTGCTGTGTTCATCTTCGTCATGTCCTGGGGTTGATGATGCATCGAGTTTGTTCCTACTCTTGGTTGCCTTCCGTGGGACGAAAAACGGGACGCTGCTTTTGAGGGCTGCTTATCTCGTTGAGGTCTTGCTGACCGTGAAGGCCTTAGAAATTATGTAAAGTTGTATGTTTCAATTTGACAATGACCTATGGGGTTCATAGGATAATCCAAGCTCTCCCCAGAGCTTCCACATAAGCCCCCACTGTCGCTCCCTCCATGACAGTGGGGGTGTCTTGTTTCAAAATAGTCCCATGGCTGTTCAGCCTGCTTTCACACCTGCCACAGAGGCCGAATCCCGGATCATCAGTTGACCCTGTTGTTTCCCTGCCGCAATCAGCGCAGAGGTAGATCTGAGAAGAATTCCGAAGTTCGAGAAGTCGATTCTCGGTACTTTGCAGGCTCAGTTTTGCGCTGAAACTCTCGGGATTTTTGAAGACCGTCTCCCGATCCGCCGCAAGCAACCGTTCAACCTCTTGTATATTCCTTTCACGCCAAGAGGATTGCGCCTCTGGCGTTGGTAACGGTGGGAAGCTGTTCAATGCTTGGCTCATCTTCGTCCTGTCCTGGGGCTGGTGATGCACCCGATTTGGTCCTACCCTTGGTTGCCTTCTGTGGGACGAAAAACGGGACGCTGCTTTTGAGGGCTGCTTACCCCGTTTTCCGTTTGGGAAATCCCCGTGATTACCTGCGCCAATCGCGCAGAACGACAGACAACAGCGGCGCGGTATTCCGGTCGCCGCGTCGCGACCGTGTTCTTACATCGGGGCCTTGGCTGCCGGTTTGGCGGCGGTCAGCTGGTCCGCTGTGCTCTTCAGCGACTTTCAATTTATGGCCGATAAGGCACCATGCGAAGCTTCAACGGAATCCACCGACACCACCACGGGTTTGGCCTCGGAATCCCTCCGAACTTCTTCCTTAGGCTTATCTTTGATTATTTCCACAGGCACATCCGCCCACCACTGACCAGCGATTTTCCGGCAAGGGTACGGGAAGGAATTCTTGTAATAGATGACATCCTGGAAAACGATGTACAGGGTGGTGCGGAGCAGGCCCCCTTTTTCAGATGTTTCTGAAAAGGAAGAAATGGGAACGGTGATTGTTTTGGGGGTTTGCGGTATCGGCGTTCCCGGCACGGATCCCGAAGGAGGGGCCTTTTGCTGCTGGGCAACCGTGGGCGTTGAATTGGAGTGTTGCTTGGATCTTGCCCAATGCGATTTGAAATACCAGACGCCACCGACAGCAATCAGGACGATAAAGAGTGAAACAGTGGCGATGGTCCGCACCACCGGATTTTTGATCTTTTCCGCTTCCCCCATGTCCATGGACTTGTAGAGATCGAAAATTGCCTGTTCCGGCTTCCAGGCTTCCCGTTTGATGACTTCCCCGTCGGAGAGCCACTTGTACTTCATCTCACCGACGAGGGAGCGGGTGCGGGGTGCGGCATCGATAATGTATTCGGCCAGGCAAACGAGGTCGCCGGGCAGTTTGCGGGCGTTCTGGGTCACAAAATAGATATCGTGTCCCAGGTGGCGGTGAAGCTCGAAGTATTCATAGACTTCATGGTGGCCCCGGTCGCCTTTTCTCCAAAAGCGTTGGGCCTCGTCGATGATATAGACGATCTGGCCGCCTATCTCGTCGGTGAGGGCCTGTTGAAAGGGCAGATTGAAGAAGTCATCAGCACCGGCGGGCTTGCCGTCCTCACGTTTGATTTGCCGGATCGATTCGCGCAGATCGTGGTGATCAGGCTTGAATGAATCGATGTTGGTAATGACGGTGACATCGTCCTTGAGGTAGTACACGCCGTCTTCCGATTGTTCACAGTAGTTCTTGGCCAAGTGGCGGACGGCATAGTAGGTCTTGCCCGAGCCCGGAACGCCCTGGATGATCCGAATTGCCATGTCAGCCCACGAACGGAATGAAGTTGAGGGTGAAGCGGATCACGATTGCGGTGATGATGATGGAAAGGCAATCGGCAAGCATCAAGTGAGAGGCCAGATACCCGGCAATTCCTGAGAAATGAAGCACGGTTGCGTCAAGACCATCTGTGTTCATGTTGGAACTGGCGGTCGCGACCAGTTCTTCAAACAGCCAGGTCATGAAATTCTTGGCGATAACTGGCAAGGTGACTGTCAAGAACGTAAAAATGAGCGTTTTATACGCCACAAACTTAATCGCTGTATCCCCCAGGAACCGACCAGCGAGGGAAGAAAACCAGCCAAGAATAGCAGAAAAATGTAAATCCATAGCTTAACCCTTATGAACGATGATCATGAAGGCCAGAATTGTGCTTAGAGCAACAAGAACGAGCCCCATGTTATTCAGAATTCCTTCAACTTGACTGAAATCAATGGTTATTGTTTTCCCCATGATTTCAGTCGACATGGAAGGTTGAGCCGAGCCAACATCGATATATGTACCCTTTAAATAGCTTATTATGGGAATTCCACTTGAAATAAAGTTACCGATGGAGTCGCCAAGTTTAAATTCTTCAACAACATCAACCGTCGAATTATAAAAATTAGAACCAGGCAATGAGGCATCACCTGTAGCAGTGATATCTTGATTGCCGTCTTGTCGTAAATCATCAAGTTTGTTTCCAATACTATCAAGCTTTGTTCCAAGGCCATTTACACCTTGACCAACACCATTAATCGCTTCACCGACGCCATTGATTGCCGAGCCAACGCCGTTGATGGCAGAGCCGACGGTGTCGATCTTGTTGCTGATGGTGTTCAGTTGATTGTTGGTGGAGTCGATCTTGGAACTGAGGGTTGAATCGTTGATGGCGTCCTTGACTGCAGCATAGGTGTCGTCTTTGCCATCAGAATTTGAATCGGTGCCCCCTGTTTGAGTGGGATCACCATTGGTAGAATCGTCTGCTCGTTCTTCTGTAGGTGTGACTATATCGTAAGCGAATTCATTTTGACATTTGCATTCAACATAGGTGGTGTCACCGCTCACGGTACAACTGTTGGTAAGAACGCCGCCACGTGAAAGACATGCTGTTTCACAACGTGATTTTATATTTGAGCAATCGTCATAGTTTGGATCATCTTTTTTTTCTTTTTCATTTTTTATCTGGTCAAGCAATCCAGGTGTCATAGAAGTGCCAGTATCTTCTGAAAAATTAGTGAAAATACTGTTTGATGTAGGATAGCTACACTTGCAGTTTCCAGTTCCGTCATCACCTTGACATGATGGAGCCGTTATTTCCTGGCTGTTCGATCCAATATCCCAAAATGTTTTTTGGCCAAGAAGAGAAGAATTTGTATAAAGTTGGATTTGAGATCCATCACAATTCCCACTCTGGTCAATCCCCATTGAAACGACTTGGCCGGAAGCAGTGACAGATTGTGTGTAAACACAATGTTTTGGATCAGGTGTTCCTGGATTGGTATCACAGGAGTTGCACACACCGTCGCTGTCATCGTCTGAATTATCACAAGCACCTTCTGAGCATGTATCAGCATCCATACTAGGAAAGGCTTCAGAAAGGCTCAATTCAGATGTTTTTACACTCTTTGTCCGAGCATTATAATAAGATAAGGAACTTGTGACCCATTTTTGTTGAGAATCAAACCAATATGTATAGGTACGGTATAATGGTTGAAGATAATACGAAGTTCCAGTGTCATATTTATCGTCCCAACCACCGGATTTTTCGTAACTGTCCATAACCAGACTATCTGTTGTCGTTAATGTTCTGCTAGTAGCATCACCCCAGACAACATATGTATAGATACATTTCGAGGTTATTCCGTTAACAGTGCAATCTTTACAAAAACCTGTAGCCTGACCATCAGTCACAGAAAAAAATAGGGCCAGAAGCCCAAACAAAAGGATTCCGACCCTATTCATAGCGTCACCTATTTGCGGAAAACGCCAATTACCTTGGAAACGGCCCAGATAGCGCCATAACCACCGATAACGAGCAGAGCAGCAGCGAGGACAGATGCGGTGTCCAGAGAAATTGTTGAAAAGTCCATGGTAAAACCTCCAAAAGAAAAAGGCCTCGTCCGCAGAATCTGTGGGTAGATTTTTGATATTTAGCCCCAGAACCTGAGCCCCGCCGGAGGTAAAGGTGTGGGGGCGCCCGCCGCCCCGTCACCCTTGCCACCTTCAGGTGGAGCGTGGAGGCTCGGCTCTGTCAAGGCTGTGCGCACAGCGCACACCCGCAGGGCTTGGCCTTGATAGAGTTGGGGCTCCATGCTACCGAACGCACCGTACTAAAAAACGGTGCATAGGGTTTAGCCAACGACCGATCCCAATGCATCTGCTCGGATTTGACAGAGAAAAACACACTGAAACAATGCTTTGCGGTTCAGAATGTTGCCGACCAACCCACACATTCTGCGGAGGAACCAGAAAAAGTTAAAAGCGAGTAAGGGCGAACCCTATGATTGCGCCGGATATGATCCCGGCAAGACCGTAAAGAAGAAACAAGGTATCCGGAGTCATTGCCTCCCCCTTACATTCTGAAAACCTTGATCACTTGGTAGATAAAAGCGCCAAGGACCCCGGTTAGCAGTTCAATGGTGAAAAAGTAGTTGAACGCCTGCACGTATGCGGCATTCTCCGTGGTAGCGGCGAGGAACTGAACGGTGTTCACCGTGAGAACCTGGTCACTGCCGATCACTCCTTCGGCGAAGGCCGGAGAGATGGAGCCGAGGAGCACGAACAAAACGAGAAATGGTTGCTTACACATTGTCAGCCTCTTGTTGTAGGTACTGGGGACCGCACGCCCAGGCCAGCCCGGGCGTGCGGTCCGCCGATTCGCTGCCCGCTATCGTGCAGTCCTCCTCCCTGGTCCGGCCTGGTCCTGTGGTCCCAGGTGCCTTTAGGTTAGGATACGGCTTATTGCATCAACCAGAGATCGTGGGTGAATCTCCGGATCTTGGAAACAACGCCGGTCCGCTCATCGGTGAGTTCCGCCAGGTAGGAGCGGCAACGGACTTCGGTTTTGATGTCTTTGACGATGTCGCCCTGTTTGCCAAAACGGATATTGGAGGTGATGCACCATTGGGGCGGGTTGGTGTACTCATCCGGTGCCTTGCCCTTCACCACGGTATTGAAGATGGGGACGTTTTCCCGGCTCATGGCGACCTGGTCGGAGGACTCGATACGGCCGGAGATGATGAAATGGGGGATGGCGTTGTTGTTTGCGGTTTCGTTCTGGGCTGGCATGGTTTTTTACTCCTGGATTTTGTTTTGATTTTTAGTTGATTGTTGGGCTATATCTTCGGTTGTGGTACTGGATGAAGAAGGCGGCTCCTTAAAGAGTTCCTCGGCGATCTTTTGAACAGCTTCATGGGATTTGCCTTTGCCGGGGAAGCCTTCATAAAGCACTATCATGGTGACACCTGGTGAAGTTGGAGGTTGTCTATTGTTGCAGTTGCCTGTTGCTGATGGGCATACATGGGAATACGCATGATCTTCCGCCCCGGTGTGCTGGTGAAGCAGCACCAGCATTGCAGAACCCGCTGATAGTTGCCGTCTGCGGTTAAGATGGTGGAGACCTCGAACAGTCGGCCGCATTTGGGGCAGGTCTGGTCCTGGGGATCTGGGGCGGTGGTGGTGTTCATTGATCATTGGTGATATCGAAGAGCACGAAGGAGACTGTCGGGACCATGGCGAATCTGGAGTGACAATCAAAGAAGGTGTAGACCGTGTTGTTGCCGTAACGGGTTGGTTGGGTTTCGACACCACCACCGGTAAGGAGGCCACCGCAGGAGGGGTAGCCGGTGTATTGAGGGGATGAAACAATCTGCGGTTCGGTTGGGAGTTGGGCGGCTTTGGTCATGGTCGTTGCCTTTGGTTTGGGCTTGGTGTGGTATAGTGCCGTATGACTCAAATCATAAATTCCGTATAATCACTCGTTAGAATGACTAAAGTCATAAATCAAGAGTAAATAATGACTGAGATCATAAAAAATAAATTTGAAGAAATTTGGTCACGCATCAAGCAAGAAACGCCGATTAAAACGATGTCCGAACTTGCTGAATTAACAGGGATTACACAGAGCGGATTGTCTAAAGCGAAAGGACGTAATGAGTTTTCAGCAAGCTGGGCTTATGCGGTTGGGAATGAATATGGATTGCTGACCGAATGGATAATGACCGGAGAGGGGCCAAAAAGGCTTGAAGACATAAAAGGTGATTTCACCTTTTATGAAGAGTTGGAGGCATGGGCGAGGGAAACAGGACGTTCAGAAGATATCCAATGGCTGCGTAACCAAATTGAATCCTTTTACCCGATGTTCACGGAGTGGAAGAAAAGAAGGGAAAAAGGGGCTGAAGCTGGAGATGAATTCCCATCGTCAAAAGTAGCATGATATTGTATATATAAACTATAATATTTCTTTAAGTGATACATTGTGGGACTAGAAATTGTTTAAAGCCTTTGGCGAGAAAAGTTTTTGGCTAAAAAATGGATCTAATCGTAAAATGTAATTTCCTATGGCCACAAAATTCAGTTGGGCCTCGTAATATCAACATGTTACGAAAGCAGGTCGCGCCATACTTTGTCATGATTCCCTTTGGATTCATTGGACACACTAGCTTCTTACCGTCATGGCCAAGT
>JAQUEZ010000422.1 GCA_028684915.1 Desulfobulbus sp. | reverse complement strand
ATGAAAAACGGGCGCTGGTGGTGGGCATCGCCCGGGCACAGAAGACGTTCCAGTCGCAACCCATCATTTACACCACCTACACCCGCGCCAAGGTCTACGCCAACAGCGAACGAAAAATGCTCACCTACATCCTGGTCAAGGCCAAGGACAACGAACCTCAGGAAACCATCGCGCGGCGTATTACCGAAAATACTAAACTCGCTGCCTGGACCGCTGAAGAATTTAAAAAAAAAATCGCTTAATTATATGATTTACAACACCAGTATCATCATCAATTTCGGTTTTGTTGTCCTGGTCGGTTTCATTATTGGCGCTGCAGTGACCGGTCAGATGTTCTACAACTTCACTCTCGATAATCTCCGCTACTTTGCGGTGTTCAAGGCTATGGGGACAACAGACCAAACCCTACGCAGGATGATCTTGCTCCAGGCATTGTTAGTCGGATTTGTCGGCTATGGTCTTGGTGCAGGTGCCATAGCGTCATTCGCAATGATGATGGGCAACAGCAACGGTCCTTCGATCAACCTGAGCTGGCAACTCCTGCTGACAAGCGGTTGCGCCATCCTCGTGATCGTTTTGATGTCAGCTCTGGTTTGTATCCGCAAAGTGTTGAAGCTGGAAGCAGCCGTGGTTTTCAAAGGATAAGCGGGAAAGGCGAACAAACAAATGGAACAGCAACAAGAGGTCGGGGCGCGCCCTATTAGCACGACCGGAAACCCCAAAGATGCAGCGGTATTCTGTCGCGGCATTACCAAGTCCTATGGCAGCGGCGAAACCCAGGTGAAAGCATTGCGTGGAGTCGATTTGGAAGTGCGACAAGGTGAACTCCTCATGCTGGTTGGTCCTTCGGGTTGCGGCAAGACCACGCTTATTTCCGTGGTTGCCGGCATCCTTGACCAGGACGACGGTGAATGCCTGCTCTTTGGTCAAGACCTGTCCCGATTGCCCAAGCATGAACGGGTCCGCTACCGGGGGGGAGCATATCGGCTTCGTCTTTCAGGCCTTCAATCTCATCCCCTCGCTCACGGCTGCGGAAAATGCGGCAATCCCGCTCCTGATCAACGGCATACCCATGGAAGAGGCGGTTCAAAAAGCCGCTCTTTTACTGGCCAGCGTCGGCCTTGAAGGGCGTGAACATGCTCTGCCTTCAGCGCTCTCTGGCGGCCAACAACAGCGGGTGGCTGTGGCTCGGGCTCTGGTGCACTCGCCTCGATTGGTGGTCTGCGACGAACCGACCAGTGCGCTTGATCAGGCCACCGGTATACGGGTTATGGAAGGGTTGAAGAAACTTGCCGTCAACAGTGGTCGTGCCTTGGTGATCGTCACCCACGACGCCCGGATTTTTTCGTTCGCCGACCGTATCGCCCACATGAACGACGGCGCCATTGAACGCATCGAAAACAAACGCTGAAATTGCAAGGAAAGCTGCCATGAGCCTGAAAAATAAAATACTCCCCATCTTGGCCGTCATCGGCCTGATCGTCGCTATCGGGGTTGCCGTACGATCACAGAAAAAAAATCCTCCAGCCGAACCAGTGGCGCAACCCGCTCAAGCGCCGTATGCATCGTATATCGGTGGAGCAGGCATCGTTGAGGCGAGCACGGAAAACATTCAACTCGGCACATCGATCGCTGGCATCGTCAAAACCGTGTTCGTCAAGGTCGGCGACACTGTGCGGCAGGGAGACAAGTTGTTTTTGATCGACGACCGCGAACTCAAGGCCAATCTGCAGATCAAGGAGGTGAGTGTGGTCCAGGCCGAGGGAGCGCTTGAAGAAGCAAAAGCCTCTCTGCAGGATTACGAGACCCGGTTCAAGCTGGTGCAAAACGTCACCGATCGCAGGGCCCTAAGCGTGGACGACTTCGAACAGCGGAAAAACGCTGTCCTCTTGTACAAGGCTAAATTGGTGAGTGCCAAGGCGGAAGTACTTGCTGCTCAGGCCGCGCTGCAAGCGGCGCGAACCGATCTGGACCGCCTTCTGGTGCGGGCGCCTGTCGATTGCATGGTGCTGCAAGTGAATATACGGCCAGGTGAATACGCCCAAACCGGAGTTCTCGACGATCCGTTGATGCTGATAGGCGACAACAACCTGTTGCATATACGGGTAGACATCGACGAAAACGATGCCTGGCGGTTCAAACCAGGTTCTCAGGCCATGGCGTTCATGCGCGGCAACAGCAAGCTGAATTGCTCGATCAAGTTCGTTCGCACTGAACCCTATATCACCCCTAAACAGTCATTGACCGGTGGCAGCACAGAACGAATCGACACCCGGGTACTGCAGGTGATTTACGGATTTGACCGCAACGCTCTCCCTGCCTATATCGGGCAGCAGATGGATGTGTTCATTGAAACGCCGGAAGAAGGCATCAGCCATGAAAAAGTGAAAATCGAATCATTGGCTGCGGTCAACGGAGAAAAACCATGAAAACTGAAGCGTTGACGACCGTCTGTCTCGCCCTATTTCTCTACGGTTGCGCCCCGGTTGGTCCGAATTACACCACGCCGAATTTGAACGCGCCTCCCCAATGGAGCGAAGACGCCAAAGATGCCAAACCGGCCCCGGGACTTGAGGAGGTCGCCTGGTGGAAGGCCTTGAATGATCCCGAGCTCGATCATCTCATGAATGCCGCCATGGAAGGCAATCTCGATGTCGATCAGGCGCGAGCCAGGATACGACAGGCGCGGGCCGAATTCAAGGCCGTTGCAGCGGGCAGTAAACCGACCGTCAACGGCACGGGTTCCGTCACCCAAAGTAAGGACAGCAAAAACGTCAGTAACGCCAATGGTGAGACAACCACTTTGTACACTCCCGGTTTCGACGCCACCTGGGAGGCGGATGTGTTCGGTTCAGTCCGCCGAAGCGTTGAGGCAGCCGAGGCCCGTGTCGGGGTCAAAATCGAGGATCTGCACGCCACGCAGTTGACCTTGTTGGGCGACGTGGCCAACGCCTATGTGGAACTTCGTGCCGCGCAGGAGCAACTGGCGATCACCGAACGCACGTTGAAATCTCAATCCGAAACCGCCGATGTCACCCGGGTGCGTTATCAAAACGGCCTGACAAGCTATCTCGACGTGAGCCAGGCCGAAGCGGAGAAAACCACCACCGCTGCGGACATTCCTGAATATGTTAAGACTATCAAACAATCTATCCACCGCCTGAGCATTCTCATTGGTCAGCCGCCAAATTTTCTAAAGAAACAACTCGGAGCCAAGCATTTGCTGCCTGATTGCGGAGTGGTCAACGCCACCGGGTTACCCTCGGAACTACTGGTCCGCAGGCCTGATTTGCGCGAGGCGGAACGAACGCTTGCTGCAGCCTCGGCCGATATCGGTGTGGCCACAGCGGAATTGTATCCCAAATTTGATCTGACGCTAGGCTTGGGACTCAACAGTGATACCATTTCTCGATTGAGTTCACTCTCCAGCGGGTACTGGTCCCTGGTTCCCCAAGTTTCGGCGCTCCTTTTTGACGGCGGAAAAACCAAGGCGGGGGTAGAGAAAAATGTAGCTGTTTATGAGGAAGCTCTCGCGGCGTACCATTCAACCTTTCTCAAAGCGCTGGAGGACGTTGAAAACGCGTTGGTCAACTATGCCTCCGCGCAGACGAAGCGGCAGACGCTGATCAAATCGGTTCAGGCCTACAAGGAAACCCTGAAGCTTGCCGAAGAACAGTACCGCAAGGGGCTGATCAGTTTCCTCAATGTCCTTGACGCGCAGCGCTCCCTGTACACTGCGCAAAACAGCTTGAGTGCAACCAACGCCGAGGTCTTGACTTCGTTTATCAGGCTCAACAAAGCTCTCGGCGGAGGCTGGAAGGTGTTTGCTCATGCCAACCGACAAACGAAAACAAATCAGGATGTCTCCAACCTAAAAAAAGAGGTTGGGGCATGACAAACCAAACAACAGCCCGCCCGGTTGCCTCTCAGCTCCGGACGTGAACCTCCCCTCTCCTCCGGTTCCTTATGTCCACCCCGTCTTATTCGAGATTTGAATTACTTCGAGGCTCCTCCCCTTTCTAGAGGCTTTTTTTCTAACCAAAGAAGGGCCGACATACGTCGACGTTCAGCTTAGGACCTGTTCGCAAATAACTTGGACAAAATTGCGCTCAGATTTGGGTCATGTTTGGTTGTGGCGACCAGCGCAAAACCGCAGGCGTAGCAGCGCTCCGTCGAGGATTTTGCGTTTGAGCCGTAGCCAAAGATGGTCCGAAGATGAGATGCAAGATGTGCAAGTTTTTTGTTAATAGGTCCTTGGAGTGGGGGCGGATAATTTTTCCGTGATCAAACTGCTTTTTTCCAAGTATACTGTATTGCAACCTC
>JAQUEZ010000115.1 GCA_028684915.1 Desulfobulbus sp. | reverse complement strand
TCCCTGCTCCACCTGAAGGTGGCAAGGGTGACGGGGCGGCAGGCGCCCCACACCTTCACCTCCGGCGGGGCTCAGGTTCTGGGGCTCATTTTCAAAGAGCTACCCACAGATTCTGCGGACGAGGCGGTTTTTCAAGGGCAGTTATCGCGCCGGCCGGTTATTTTTATCGATAGACGCTCAGGGAAGCGCGAGCATTGACCCCAAAAAGGATCGAGTTTTGTCAATCTTCTTGAACGCATTTCCGCTGAAAATCCCCGATGTGGAGCTTAAGGCTCTCCAAAACCCCTATGAAAAGGAGACGCTGGATAGCCTTCGCGCACAATACGGATCAACGCATTCCTTTCGTCGTCAAGGCGACAACATCCTGATCTTTTCGGGGGATGGCACGTTCCCCATATCCGGCACGCCGCAGAGCATCTCGTTCAAGGATAATTTTGGCATCTTTTGCTCACTGGTGAAGGACGGTCTGACAAGGCATTTCTCCGGACTGGGCCGCAATCCCTCCGGCTTCACGCCCATCCAACTGGTGAGCGCAAAGCCGGAAGATAATCTTCTGGTTCCGATTCTCGGCGATGCTTACCCGTTTAAGGTCTGTGCCAAATACACAATCGACACGCGCACCGTTCAAGGCCATCCGTGCCTCGTCATTGATTGCACAACGCGCCGGGTGCTCAAGGAGAACGGCCTACACTTTCTGAACGCTGGATTCGATCTCATGGGACGCTACGTTGTCACTGAGCAGGACGACGGATACCGCAAACTCCTGGGATCAGTGAGCGCATGTAACGACGAAACGCTCAATGTCACGCGACCTGACGGGCAGATCGTGCAGGTCGACGCGAAAGACGTGTACCTTGAAGCCAACCGGGCAAACTTCGACGATTACATCCTGCATACGCATGGTGGGAAAAAAGACGCCATCGTCGAGCGCATCCGACAAGCTGTCTCCACATTCAATGGCGGCGAGAACAAGAAGGCCCGCATCGACATGCTTAAGAATTACATTCAGTCGAGGACCATTGCGCTGATCAACGGAACGCGCATTGAGATCGAGGACTCACCGGACATTCAGTGCGAGTGCGGGCAGATGCAAAAGTCGGTGTTCGTCTTCAACGACAACGGCGAGGCCGATTGGGCTGAGAAGGGCCTAACGAAGTACGGCCCCTATACGAAACGCACCTTCGATAGGAACGACCCGTCGATCTGCGTGATCTGCGCCCAGCATGACAAGGGGCGCGTCGAGCAGTTCGTCCGAAAGCTCCTGAAAGGCATTTCCAACAGCAAGTATTTCAGCAGCGGTCTTGAAGGAAAGTTCGCGCTCGGAACCAGCCGCGTTGAAGTATTCACGACCACCACCGACAGTTTGGACGCATACAAGAACGCCATCGAGGCCGCGATCCGAAAGAAAGCCGATGACGGCGGGTGTTGGGACCTGGCGCTCGTTCAGGTCCGGCAGTCCTTCAAGAAGCTCAAGGTCACGGAGAATCCTTACTATCTTGGCAAAAGCCTCTTCTTCCTGCATCAGGTGCCGGTACAGGATTTCACGATAGAGCTTCTGGGGCAATCCGATTACGCGCTCGGATACTCGCTTAACAATATGGCGCTGGCTTGCTACGCGAAGATGGGCGGCGTACCGTGGCTTCTCAAATCCTCTCCGACCCTTTCCCATGAACTTGTGATCGGGATCGGCAGCGCGAATATCGGACAGGAACGCGGTGCTGACAATCAACGGATCATGGGCATCACCACCGTTTTCTCCGGGGATGGCAGCTATATCGTCTCGAATACTTCGAAGGCGGTTGTGCTGGAAGCCTACTGCGAGGCTTTGACTTCGGTTCTCGGTGAAACCATCCAGAAAATTCAGAAGCGGATGAACTGGCAGAAAGGCGACACGATCCGCCTGATCTTCCACGCGCAGGTCAAGAAGTTCAACAAGGAAGAGATTGCAGCCGTCCGGGCCGTTATAGATAAGTACCGCGAGTATCAGATTGAGTATGCGTTCCTGAAAATCTCGGAAGATCACGGTCTGCATATGTTCGACTCCGCGACGGCCGGCGCGCAGAAGGGAAAACTCGCGCCGCAGCGAGGAAAGACGTTCAAGTTCTCCAAACATGAAATGCTCGTCTATCTTATCGGCCAGCGAGAGTTGCGTAACGACACCGACGGTCACCCGCGCGGCCTAATTCTCGATGTTCATAAGGATTCGACGTTCAAGGACATCAAATATCTGAGCGCGCAGCTTCATAACTTCGCCTCGCATTCCTGGCGCAGTTACTTCCCCAATCCTCTTCCTGTGACGATCAGCTATTCCGACCTGATCGCGCGGAATCTCGGTTGGCTGAACCAGCTTCCGGGCTGGAACGACTCTGTGATGATCGGAAAGATCGGGCAGTCCCAATGGTTCCTGTAGAGAAAGAGAACGCCTACCAACTGCGCGAACACCTTCACGACAAGGTGATCGAAGGCGCGAAGGCCGACCCTTTCAAGTATTGCTTTCTGCATTTCCTGGGATTGTCGATGGGCGGCGTCCCGTCATTCGACTTTGCGGCGCTATCCTTGTATCAGCGATGCGCGATTGCGGGCCTCGGTGTTCTGGATGAAATCGTTTCAAGCCAGGATGTTTCACGCCTGCTCGGGCAAGCCGCCAAGATCGACTCCACGCCGCTCCCGTGGGTCTCCGATATATTCGGGGTCATGGCCGTAAAATGGCTCGCTGAAAAAATGACCGAAGCGCGCATCGCCCGCGAGTTCGAGAACTGGATATCAGGTTTCCTTGCGCAGCAGGTGGGCGGCGACCATCTCAATCTCTTCGAAAAGGATATCGCGGCGTATGTCCGCAGCGGCGAATCCGCTATTTATGCGAGCGCGTGCGTGCCGCTCTTCCTTCATTACCTGCAGATACGGCGGACTGACGATCATCAAATGCGCCTTTCCCTAATCGGCCGTTTCATGGGCGAGTTCCAGTCTCAGGCGCAAAGAGATGTTTCGACAGCACTCCTGAGCCTGATGGTCTACGTCTTCGACCAGGTCAATTAGGATTTGGCCGTGGTGCCGCCCAAAGGCTGGAGCCTCGACGATCTCCTGGGATTCCTTGAGCATATCCCCGTCGGCCTCAAGCGGTGGACATGGGAGGAAGCTGGTCGCACGAGAGGCGCGAAACCCGTCAAGTGGCCCGTGAAGAACGAATACCATGTCCAGAACCTTCTATATGTCCTACTCGCCCCGATCTTCAACGACATCGCGGACGAAGTGAATCTCCAGCCCGTAGGGCAGAAAAATCCACGCATTGATCTCTACCTGCCCTCGCTGCATACGATCATCGAGGTCAAGTACCGCAAAGACGTGAAGAAGTCCTTCCCGGCACTCATTGGTGAGATAGCCGAAGATGCGTCTCTCTATCGTGTCGACGCGAAATACAAGGATGCGCTGATCGTCAACTTCCTATGGGACTGCACGCGTGGGACACAGGAACACGCAAAATTTAAGGAAGGCGTCCTGAAGATCGACGGGATCAACGGCTGTGTTGTGGTCAGTGCGCCCTCAACAATGGATGGCCGGCCACAGGGGTTAGATTAAGGAATGCAAACTGAACCGGACCTGCACTTAATTGGAGCAAAGTGTTTGCGGAATAAAAAACATCGTGAGGGGGGCGTCTAACAAGGCGCTGCTGTCGGGCGAATTTTACGCTACGCTCCAAATTTTCCGCAGAGCACGGCGTTATGAATCAACATATATCTGAAGTATGTTTACCCGATAAGCCAGAGATAATCAGGAATAACCTCAAACGCTGCCAGCGTAAGGCAGATTGAGACTACCAGTATCCACCTTCATCATTCCCTGATTCGATCCAGAAAAATCCCCACTCTCCTGTCCAGCCCACAAGGATAGATCATTTAAGAAGATCCGGCTCAAATCTTCATTGAATCTGTATTGGCTGAGTAAATAAACTCATTTCAGGGCGTTGAATCGTTACTTTGATTTATTGACGAGATTATTGACCGAAAAACAGAAAGAAAAGCCAGCTTTTGAGAACTTGGCTGATCACGGTAAAGAAAACGAACTTTTATTTTTCGAGCTCACCTGTTCTAATCAGATTAACCTTAAACCGTGCCTACGTAAAGAATGAAACTACAAGTGTTTATATTAATTGTTCCTCAATTTTGTCCGGTAAACCGGGGGCACTTCTCATCGGCAATCACCCCCTCGTCCGCCAGCGATGATCGTTCATGCTATATTGTTTCCCCTATTTATTAATCAGTTCATTGATCGCCGAACATAAATCCAATATGTAACTTGCTATTATTGAATACGTTTTACTGTTTTCGAGTGTACGCCAATTTATGAACTGATTAATACGAAGGTTGCAACTGCCCTCATTTTTCCGTCTTTCTGGTTGCTGATAAAGTTGGCGCGTGGCCGATTTGGGCGGATGACTGGTCTGCGGGGCTCCGGCTCCAGGCGCCATCGAACACGGCTGCTATCGTTAGAAGGCCATAAGAGATTGCCGCCAACGCGACGATTTGGAACAGGGTCGTAAGGCTGGCGCCGAACCAAATGACCACCGACCAGCCGATGAAGGCTGCAATGATCATGCGTACGGTGCCGGCTAGGACGGGCAACAGGACGCGCTTCGCCCCTTGGCTTGCAAAGTAGAGCGCCATGGCTAATCCGACCGCCCCGTAGACTGGTGCGACGTTCCGCAAATAGAGCGTGCCCAGTGCCAGGACTTGAGGCTCATCGCTGAAAAGACCAAGCCAGGCATGCGGAAAGATCGCGGCGGCAAGGCCGATGAACTCAGTCATTCCAAAGGCAAGGGCGGCGCCGATCCAGGCAACGCGGCGCGCTCGCGCCATCTGACCGGCCCCGATATTGATGCCAACCATGGTAACCACAGCGGTTCCGAGACCGAAGAGCAGTGGAATCTGGATGTAGTCGAGACGCGACGCGATGCCGTACCCGGCAATCGCATCAACACCGAATCGGCCGACTGCGGCAGTGACGAAGGTGACCGTGAGATTGACTTGGACCGTGCCGATCGCGGACAGGAGGCCGACGCTCATGATGTCTTTGAATAGGCGACCATGCAGAGGGACGGTCCTGAGCTTCAGGAGGCTCCGTGGCGACCGTAGATATAACATCAGCGCGAGCCCGGCGAACACGTAGTAGATGACCACTGCCATCCCGCCGCCGGCAACGCCGAGCCGGGGAAAGGGGCCCCAGCCAAAGATCAAGGCCGGCGATAAGGGGACAAGGATAACGGTGCCGGAAAAGATTACGAGTGCCGGCACCTTTGCATTCCCGGCGCCGCGAAGGGCTGATGACAACAAAGCGGTGATCCAAATCGGAACGGAACCCAGGAACACGACGTCTGAATAGGTGAGTGCTGCCGTCAACGTTGGCCCCGTTCCGCCCATTGCTCGATAGAGTGTTGGTCCACCTAGAAGAGCCGCTGCCATGAAGATGAAGCCGAATGCACAGGCGAGGATAATCGCATGCCAGATCAGGGCGTCGGCATCGGCGCGGCGATTGGCCCCTAAAGCACGTGCAACAGCCGAGGAGACACCTCCACCGATGCCACCGTTCGACATCATCTGCATGAGCATGAGAACCGGGAAGACCAGAGCGACTCCGGCGAGCGCGTCCGTTCCAAGAAAACTGACAAAATAGGTCTCAGCTACTCCAACAAGCGTTTGGATAACGAGCACAACAATCGTTGGCAATGCAAGGCTAAGCATGACCGGTGTGATTGGGCCAGCGAGGATGCCGGGCAGTACTTTACGCACGGGTGATGAGGCCGTTGAGGCCTTCAGACGGGATACGTCAGCCATAGATTGATCCATTTTAAATGTATATACATATCCTTCTTGTTACGCACTCCCTCCGCCCAGAACCTTGTAGAGCGTTACCATATTGGTGAGGCGGGCAAGGCGGACGCTGATCAAATTTTGTTCGGAGCCGTAAAGGGAACGCTGGGAGTCGAGAACATTCAGGTAACTGTCGTTCCCTTCTTCGTAGCGTGCCTGAGACAGACGGTAGCGTTCGCCGGCCGCGCTGGAAAGTGACTGCTGCGCCGCCACCTGGTCTTCGATAGTACCTCGCAGGGCAAGGGCATCGGCCACTTCACTGAAGGCTGTCTGGATGGCCTTGTCGTATTGGGCCACCGCTATGTCCCGGTTCACCTCAGCCACCTTCAGATTGGCCTGGTTGCTGCCGGCGTTAAAGATGGGGAGGGAAATCCGCGGAGCAAATTGCCAGACAGAGGAGCCATCTGCGAAGAGCCCGCTCAGGTCGTCGCTGCCGAAACCGACCGACGATACCAGGGTAATGCGAGGGAAAAATGCTGCCCTCGCAGCGCCGATGTTGGCGTTAGCCGCCTTGAGGAGCGCCTCGGCCTCGCCAATGTCGGGACGGCTCAGCAGGACATCGGACGGCAGACCGGGCTGCAGGTCCTTTACGGCAGTGAGTGTTTCGGAAAGCGCGTTGGGCAGAAGGTCGGACGGCACAGTGGACCCGACCAACAGGTTTAGAGCGTTTTCATCCTGGGCAACAAAAGTGGTGAAGCGGCTTACGTCCACCCGCGCTATGTCTACGCTGATCTGGGCTTGGTGGAGATCAAGAGCGGACGACATCCCCGACTCGCAGCGTCTGCTGATGAGCTGATAGGATGCCTGCTGGCTCGCCTGGGTGTCCTTGGCTAGGTTGAGCAGTTCGCGGTCGGCTGCCAACCTTAAATAGTTTGCCGCAACCTCGGCAACCAGACTGATCTGTACGCTCCTCCGGGCCTCTCCGGTCGCAAAAAAACGCTGCAGGGCTTGGTCCTTCAGGCTCTGCACCCGACCGAACAGGTCGAGCTCATACGAGCTGACGCCGAGACCGATCGTGTACTGACGGAGATCCACCGGATGTCCCGTTTCCGAAAAGTCTTTAGCCTGGCGCTGATAGTTGGCCGAGGTGTTGGCATCGATCTTCGGAAAAAGATCCGAGCGCTGTATCCGGTACTGCGCCCGAGACCTCTCGATGTTCAACGCCGCCACCCGCAGATCGCGATTGTTGGCCAAAGCGAGGTTGATCAGCTTTTGCAGTTGCGGGTTAACAAAAAACTCCTGCCATGGCGTATCTGCAACTGCCTTATCAGCAGGTTTATCCATTACATCCCTGTAAGCCGGGCCGGTGGGCCAGGTCGCGGAAACCGGCGCGTCAGGCTGGCTATAGTGGGGTGCCATACTGCAGGCGGCCACAAAAATCAGGCAACTAATGGCGATACTCAGGATTGCAATTCTGTGGAACATGTCCAGGCTCCTTCTTCAGTGGGATACTTCACTTTGAACCAGATCGCATAGAGGGCTGGCAAAAAGAGCAACGTCAGAATCGTTCCGACCCCAACTCCGCCGATCAGAACATAGGCCAGTGAGCCCCAAAAACTGGAAAAAGTCAGGGGAATAAAGGCCAGCATCGCAGCCACAGCGGTCAGGACTACCGGGCGTGCTCGACGGACGGTGGATTCCACGATGGCCTCGTAGTCACTGAGTCCCGCTGCCTGATCGTGGCGAATCTGATCGACGAGAATCAGGGTGTTGCGCATGATGATCCCTGCTAATCCTATCAATCCGAGAATGGCGTTGAAGCCGAACGGTTGGTGGAAGAGGAGCAGGGTGGGCACGGCTCCGACCAAACCAAGAGGCGCCGTGGCAAACACCATGAACATCGTGGCGAATGAGCGGACCTGCAGCATAATGAAGATGAGCATCAAGAGCGCCATCGGCGGAAAAAGTTTCCCCAGCGCCGTATTGGCTTTCCTGCTCTCTTCCACGGAACCGCCCGTCTCTATACGATATCCTGTGGGAAGGGTGGCCTTGAGACTTGCCAGTTTAGGGAGAATCTGTGCCGTTACATCCGGAGGCTGGACCCCATCGACAACATCCCCCTGAACGGCAATATACGATTCACGGTTGTAGCGTTTCAGCAGCGCATTTTCCATGCGGGATTCGAGATGGGCGAGCTGCGACAGCGGGATCGAGCGCCCCTCCCTGGTGGTCAAGGCAATATTTTCGATGTCTTCCAGACTGTGGCGCTCGGAACCTGGAGCACGAACCACCACGTCGACCGAACGGATGCCCTCGCGCATCTGCGTTGTGGAAACACCATTCAAAATCGCCTGTAACTGCAGCCCGGTTTCTTGCGGAGTGAGGCCGAGCAGGCGAAGACGATCCTGATCTACGATCAGGCGCTGGCTTGGCGTCCGTTCGCCCCAATCCAGATGCACATCACGCAGATTCGGGTTCCCAGCCATGATGGCTCGGGTTTTATCGGCGATCTGGCGCAACTCGTTTTCGTCCGGTCCCATGACCCGGAAGAGCACCGGATAGGTTACAGGCGGGCCGAAGACAAACTGTTTCACCCGGACACGTGCTTCCGGGAACGCCCCTTGGGCAATGATATTGCGCAGTTTTTTCTTGAGCGCATCTCGTGCTGCCGGGCCATCAGTTACCACGACGATTTGGGCATAGGCCGGGTTGGGAAGTTCGGTATTGAGCGACAAGATGAAGCGGGGCATGCCTTGGCCGATATAGCTGGTGACGGCCCCAGTCTCCGGTTCGGCCCTAATGGTTTTTTCAATGTTTTTGACTGATCTCTCGGTCGCTGCAAACGAACTGCCGGGGGGAAGGTTCACCTCTATTGTTAATTCGGCGCGATCCGAGTTGGGAAAAAACTGTTTTTCCACCGATCCCATGCCGACAACAGACAAGATAAAAAGAGCAATCGTCACACCGGCTGCAATCCATTTATGATCGACGACTCTCCGCACCATGCCGCGAAACCGTTGATAATTTGGCGTTGCATAGATGGCATCGTGCCCTCCGGCGATCGGTTTGATGTCGGGCAGGAGCTTGACTCCCAGGTAGGGGGTAAAGAGCACCGCGACAAACCACGAGGTGATGAGTGAGAATGCCACGACCCAGAATATGTTTCCGGCATATTCACCCGCCGTTGACCTGGCAAAACCGACCGGCAAAAAACCGGCGATGGTAACCAGCGTGCCGAAAAGCATGGGGCTGGCCGTGGATGTCCAGGCAAAGGTAGCCGCCTGGATTCGATCCAGGCCCTCTTCCATTTTGACCACCATCATCTCGATGGCGATGATCGCATCGTCGACCAGCAGCCCCAAGGAAAGAATCAGCGCCCCGAGAGTGATCCGGTCGAAATCCCTTCCGGTAAACAGCATGATGACGAACACGGCGGCAAGAGTAAGCGGGACAGCCGCAGCCACAACAATCCCGACACGAAAACCCAGCGTAGCAAGACTCACCACGATGACAACAGCAAGCGCGACTACGAATTTGATCATGAATTCATCAATTGCCTCGGCAATGACCTGGGACTGATCCGACACCTTGGACAACGTAAGGCCAAGAGGAAGTTCCTGATACATCGCCGCCTCTTCGGCCTTCAGCAAGGTGCCCAGGGTCAGGCCGTTGAAGCCTTTTTTCATGACGAGGGCGAGAACAATCGAAGGCTCTCCCTGGTGACATATCTTCTTGGTAGCCGGATCCTCGTAGCCGCGGGTGACCTCGGCCACATCACCTATTTTCAGTAATTTCTCTCCGCTTGCCACAGGGATCGCCTTGACTGCTTCAACGCCGTTAATGGCTCCGTCCAGCCGCAGATAGACACGCGGCCCGGCTGTATCCACAAAACCCGAGGGGGTCATATCGTTTTGGGTTCCCAGTGCTTGGAACAAGTCGGTCGCTTTAACGCCAAGAGTTGCCAACCGTTTGTAGGAAATCTCTACATAGATTTTGGGGTCCTGTTCGCCGAGAAGAGTGACTTTCTCCACGCCGGCTATCCGGGAAAGCCGCTGACGAAGCGCTTCCGCTTCCAGTACCAGCTGACGGTGGGGAAGACCTATTGCTGACAAGGCATACATAGCGAAATAGACATCGGAATACTCGTCATTGACGATCGGACCGATCACCCCTTGCGGCAGGTGTATTTTTTCATCCGAGAGTTTTTTTCTCGCCTGGTAGAATTCCTCCGGCACGTCTTTAGGTGGCGTGGAATCTTTCAGATAAAGCTTCATCGTCAGCATTCCGGGGTATGCGGATGTTTCTGCCCGGTCGTAAAATGCAAGTTCCTGGAGACGTTTTTCCAGTCGGTCGCCCACCTGATCCTGCATTTCCTTTGCGGTTGCACCCGGCCATACAGCCGACACGGTCAAGATTTTAACGGTAAATGCAGGGTCTTCTGCTCTTCCCAGATGCAGGAAGGCAAATCCCCCGGCAACCATGATCGCAATAATCGTAAACAGGGTGATAGCGCGTTCACGTACCGCAAAAGCTGAAAAGTTGAAACGGCTCATGATTTCCGCTCCTGCGCTGGATCGGGAAGGATCTTTACGTGTTCCCCTTCCTTGACAAGGTGAGCCCCCAACGCCACAACTTGTTCTCCCGACTTGAGGCCTTTGCTGATCAGGGCGGTCTCACTGCCGAGCTTTGCGATTTCGACTGGTTGGCGCGATAAGATTGAGGTGGCAGGATTGATCACCCACACGCTGGGGCCTGCGCCACCGTCGTACAGCGCCCCGATGGGAATTTCGTAGAGTGGCTTCGCATTGGTGTTCTCTCCATCCAGAAGAACCGTCACTGTTGCGCCAAGAGGAGCGTTTTCCCCTGCACCACTCAGGGTGTAACGTGCCTGATAGGACCGGGTAAGAGGGTCGGCCATTGCCGATAATTCCCGCAGTTGCGCCGGGAAGTTTTGACCAGGATCAGCATAAAGGTTGGCGACGGCCGTGGATTTTTTTGCAATCATTTCCTCCCCCTCGGGAAGGTTGATAACCGCTTCCCGTGGGCCGTCATGGGCGAGACGAATCACCACGGTACCCGCACCTACAACCTGGCCGACGTCTGCAGGTGTTTCCATAATGACGCCATCAGCTTCAGCCTTGAGAACCGCATACCCCACCTGGTTTTCCAGTTGCACCGAGTAGGCAACGGCGGAATTAAGCTGTGCGGTCGTGGCGTCTGCTGCTGATTTTGCCTGGTCATATTCCTGCACGGATACAGCTTTCATAGCGACCAGTTTGCGCAGGCGCAGTTCATCGGCCAGAGCGCGTTTGTTCTGAGCGCGGGCCGCTTCCACGCCCGCCCTGGCGGCAGTGGCGGCAAGTTTCAGGTCTGTCGGATCAAGCCGCATCAAGGCCTGTTCGCGTTTGACGTGGTCTCCGTCTTTGACCAGTTTCTCTATTATTTTGCCGGGCACACGAAAGCCAAGATCACTTTCCGTACGGGCGTGAATTACACCGGTGTATTCCATTAAGTCACTCCCGGCGAATCCTACCGTAAAGGTGCGTACCATGCGGGGATTGGTCGCATCAGCAGGCAACGGCTTCTTGTCTTTTCCAAATACAATGCCGATGGCAATGACAGCCAATGCTCCCATGATGAGCGCTATGCGATACCTGCGTGACAAGCTGCCTAACTTCTTTAATACGGTTGTTTTCATATACAATCCTCACCTGTAGGGTTACTGCCGAATTGGCTACGATTCGCGCCCCATAAACTCTTAAGTAGTTGTCCTGAAAGTAACTTGCCCTGCCTTGCTCGAAGTTGGGAGACAGGGCAAAATTCATCACATCTCAAGGACAACTTTTCCCTTGGAATGCCCATGGACGTCGGTTAGGCCGATCTCGGGTGACTTGCCATAACGTTTGAAGGTGAGTGCTTTCATAGCTTGACTTTTCATCTTTGGCCTTTCATTTTCATCTGATAGGCGAAACGCAGCCCGCCAACGTCGATTGTGCGGGTTGGGACATCTTTCCACTTCAAATTACCCATCTTTCGCTTCTCGTAAGTCGATGGAGATATTATTTCTGGTTTCCATTCTCCAGAATCGCCGTAATTGCTTTTGACAATGATGTCGAGGGCCTACCGATCAGTTTGTTGAGCTGACGGCTATCATCAAACAAAGCGTTTTTGGAAGCTCCCGTGTCTGAATTGGCAAGTAATTCGGCGACAACTTCCGGCAGCCCCACCTTGATAAGAACGCTTTTGTACTCGGCTTCCGGCAGGTTCACATAACCTATGTTCTTGCCGGACTGGCGTGAGATCTCTGCGGCCAGCTCCGTCAATGTGTAGGAGGTGTCGCCAGCCAGCTCATAAACACGGCCAGCCTGGTTGTCCGAGGTCAATACCGCCGCCGCAGCTTCTGCGTAGTCGGCACGGGTAGCAGATGAGATGCGGCCATCGCCGGCACAGCCATACACGCTACCGTGAACCAGTGCGGCAGGTACCCCGGCGGTGTAATTCTCGGTATACCAGCCATTGCGCAACAACACGAAAGGAACTCCGGAAGCGCTGAGTAATGCTTCGGTTTCTCTATGCTCGGCAGCAAGTCCAAGCGGCGATGTCCCGGCATGCAGTACGCTGGTGTACGCCAGCAGCTTTACTCCGCTGCGTTTAGCCGCGTCGATGACGCTGCGGTGCTGGATTGCACGCTGCCCGATCTCGCTGGAAGAGATCAGCAGCACCTTGTCAGCTCCTTTGAGTGCTTCATTCCACGACTCAGGCAGGCTGTAGTCTGCGTAACGCACCTGAATGCCTGTTTCTGCAAGGTCTTTCGCTTTCTCCGGATTGCGCACTGCAGCAACGATTTTTGCGGCGGGCACTTTTTTCAGCAGCGCTGCTATAACCAAACGACCCAATTGTCCAGTAGCTCCTGTTACGACGATCATGTTTAACTCCTTTTTCATTTGATATTTCAGGGCACTTTAAGCAAAACATTTCCCGAATGCCTTGAACAGATTCAACGGGCCTTTGACACGAATCCTCCGCAGTACGATTTGCTTGAGCATTGAGGTTTCCTTGTGAAGCACGCGCAGCCAAGTCTTAGCATCAGCACGTACGCTAACGTCCGGAACGCCCACATGTCCTTGCTCGATTTTAATCGTTTTGTCTTTGATGACGACCGTTGCTTCGACCTCTTCACAGCCGCTGAACGTGAAATGATAGGTCGCGTTCAGCCCTTCGGACTGGTGTCGCTGAAAAGCAATGGGCATGGAGGCGAGGAAAACTGCCACGGACTGCGGCCTGATACCGTTCCCTACACGTTTCACCTTTTTGTGTGGGAAAGTGTGCGCAACATGATTCTCGGCATCTGAACCGGGTAGGACATATACCGTTTCCGTCTTCTGTTGGAGTGGTTTGACCACATCCTTGACAAATGCCTTTCTGTCCTCCATGAACTGCGAGATCACATCGTCTCCCGCCGGGCAGACTGCCATGCAATACACCGACTTGTAGCCCGGTCCACACGTCAGGCTCTGCCACATGGATACGGTTTCGGCATCGCTGGTTCTCGTCCGGTAATCGCTGGAGCTTTTGCTGTCCGCGATATTTTCAACCCAGTCAGTGAAGCCGCCTATAAGTTCCCGATAGGTGTGGGTGAGACAATTTACCGGATTAAAAAATCCGTCAGGACCAATGGCGCCCGTTGGGCAGGCAGCCGTGCAGAGCTTGCAGTCAAGGCAAGGGTTATAGTCAAGGGGTGTGCTGTATTCGTCCAGTTCGGCATCGATCAGCACGGTATTGAGCAACACGAAACTCCCGAACACGGGGTGAATGACACTGCGGTGGAGACCCATTTTTCCGAGCCCAGCCGCAACCGCTATAGGTTTGTGCGATACCACGTGCATCGTACCGTTGCCCCAATGGTCAGCTTCCATGGGAAATCCGGGCGCCGGGGTCGATGCGCGAATTCCCTTGCGTTCGAGAGCCGATGCCAGTGTCCTGGCGGCATGGATAAGCCGTTCTTCCACTTGGTGCAATTCGAGGCTCGCAATGGAACGTGCGGGACTTCGCAGGTTTTCCCTGTTAATCCGTCCCGCAAGACTGACAATCGTCCTGGTCCAAGGGAATACATTCAGAATGGCCGCCTTGTGATCGGCAAGCGACGGACGTGTAATCTCCACAAAACCAACGTCATCACCCCCTGCTTCAAGACACATCGTGCGCAGCTCTCGGGCGCTCAGCTTCAGCGGAGTCGAATGAAGTGTTGCCGATGCTTTTCTTTCGTTATAACGCTTTACTGCCGGATGATTATTGAGTCCCATGGATTACACACCTTTTGCTGAGGCTTTCTGGTTATTAATTAGACCAGTCTGTCTATTAAATATCAAAAAAATGCCTTATCGCCCATCTTCTCGAGCAAGAAACCTGTCGAAGTACAAGTAGATGAAATTATTCAATGGTTCTGATGATTTCTTCACCTTGGAACGAAGCAGTGCTCCCTGAAAGGATGAGATCAGGTTTTCTGCTAGCATTTCTGCGTCCATATCTGCAGGGATCGTCTTTTCCTCCTGCGCTTCAACTAGCAAAGTAGCCAACTCCCTGACCCACATTTGCAGAGATTGCTCAAGGCGCTGACGAAGGTTCTCGGATTGATCGGACATTTCCTGGCCCAAGTTGCCAAGCAGGCATCCCTTGCTGCAGTCATCGCTTTCAAATATCGTAATTAATGTTTCGAAACTTTCTCTGATACGTCTGAGCGGTGGCAAGGAATCATTCCTGAAGATGGGGGAAAAAACTTCTTGCCTCTCGGCAACAAACCTATCGATTATGGCAAGAGCAAACTCTTCCTTGCTTGAGAAAAAGTTGTAAAATGAACCCTTTGGCACATTTGCCTGCTTCAAGATTGCCTCGACACCGGTAGCAGTGAAGCCTCTGCTCAATACGATGTCGAGCCCAACCTGGATGATGTCTTCTTTATTGTGAATTCGTTTCATAATTTATATACTAGACTGATCGGTCTAGTGTGTCAATGTCTTTTCTCTGCTTTGTTGACCTTCTGGACAGGGGGCCGTCTCTACCTCGGCGGCAATACTAGGCTCAACGCACAAGACGCACCCGTGCTTGCAGCCAGCCAAACAGAAGTCAGCCAAAACTTGAACGACCTGACAATTCCAGCACCCAAAACAGAAACTTGAAGGGCAAAAACACTTACTCGTGACTCGCTCTCACCACACCCTGGCCGTTTTCACCGGAATAGTGGCTGTTTTCACAGCACAACGGTGACCGTTTTCGCGGCAGTTCGACCTTGTCGTTTTCATCGGAATACCCATCTGGCCCGCGTTAGTATTCTTATCGACTAGTGTCCTAGGGCCGCTGGACGGGAAAGTAAAAAATAATGACAATAGGCACACATTGCGTTATTTTTATCTCATGAAGCAAATCAACTGGAATGCTGAAAAGAATCAGCATTTGATGAGCGAACGAGGCATATCTTTCGAGGATGTGTTATTTGCACTCCAATCTGGAAAGCTACTCGACGACTTGGTTCATCCAAATAATAACAAGTATCCGAACCAGCGCATTTTTGTCGTCGAAGTTGATGGGTACGCTTGGCTCGTTCCTTACGTTGAGAATGAAGACGAAATCTTTCTAAAAAGCGTTATCCCCAGCCGAAAGGCGACAAAGCATTATTTGAGGGGGCCTTATGAATAAGAAAAAATTGAATCGAGAAGACCAAGAATTACTGGAAGCGTTTGAGTCAGGAGAATTTGAATCTGACTTAAAGAACGAACGACGAGTTCAACTAGCTAAATTGGCAGAGGAAACGATCAGAAAAGATAAACGTATCAATATCCGCATTTCGAGTCGTGACCTGGAAGCACTGCAACGTCGAGCGATGGAAGAGGGTTTGCCCTACCAGTCGCTTGTATCCAGCGTGCTGCACAAATATGTTTCTGGTGGTTTTAAAGATATTTCAGCCAAGAAAGCATTGCAGCGAACAAGTCGAGAAGTTTAATCGGCCAGAATTCGGGGGACGGTGCGAACAATCGGGGGCGCCCGCGCCTAGCTTATCACCTCGAATAAGGCTGCAAAATTTAGGTATTTCAGTAGATGAAGTTTTACACAATATTTTACACGGAAATGATTTAACTGTATTAAATTATTAATAAAGAATATGAATGGGGTTCAGGTGGACCGGTAATTAGCTGAGGGAACCCATAGTCGAAGTTCTGGAAATCTATCAAAAACCGGCTATTGGTAATTGACTCACGCTGGTGCTGCAGCTTCACGTTAGTATTGCCACGTCAAAGGCTGAAATTACTCAGAATCATCAGAAGTTAACACTACTACTGTTTATGTTGACTGGTGCCGGTCTTGAAAATGAATCTAAATAGCCGAAAAGTTATGAGCGAAAACAACAAGGTTGCGGTTCGCAAGGCGGCAACTTCAATTGATTTTGCGTTTGCTCTGGAAGGTACACTTTCAGAATGGTTTTCAAAAAACGATGAAGAATCATATGGCAGGCTTCAGCTTGAAGCTTTTCTAAAAGATGAGAAAACGACTTCGTAAGAAAAAACATATTGGCGAGTTTGCTGAATGGGGGGTTCAACTCGTTGTCATACGCTCCCAAAAAGGCGGATTCGATGATTTCTTTGATGCCTTCGTCGAGGAAGCCGTGGAGTCAAACGGATGTATTTGTGGCGGCGGAGGCAAGGAAGACATATTGGACGTAGTAGTTGAACTCGGCTCCCTCTCTGGTGATGTTGATGGAAAGATGATGAAAGTGATCGAGTGGCTCAATGCGCGAGAAGATGTGCTAAGTTGGAGAGGTGGGCTAAAATTTGATGTATGGCATTCTGGGCGTCCTCAATGCCATACGAAAGGTTGATCCAAAAAGGGGAGGGGCCTGTTGGCAACAACAGAACCATTGGAATACAATCTTGAAGACCTGCTTCGCCAGTGCGATCCAGAAAAGATGAAGCTTTCTAAAGACGACGAAGCATGGGTAAATAGTCCTCCAGTCGGTAATGAAGTTTTGTAATCAAAAAAACCTTGCCGGTATTTTGAAATCACGAAGGGAACCTTCAATACATTCTTTGAGCAAAGTTGCCCGGTTATTGGCCCCATTAAAGTTACCAACTTTATTTAAAAGAAATTGGTGCCCTTGAGATAATGGTTTTTTCAAAGTTACCAACTTTATTTTTCATTGTTTTTGGCGTGTAACGTAAAATCAGTAGGTTGAGGTGTCATAAGTTACCAACTTTATTTGTAGCATACAGCTGGTGTGGGTTGAAAATAAAGTTGGTAACTGGAAAATAAAGATGGTAACTATGCTCCGTACAATACTGCACAACTTTGCAAGGGGTACGGAGCATGACCAGTATTCAGCTAGATTCCCGTTCTCAAAAATGGATAAAACAGGGTCGCGGTAAAGGCTCTGGAAAAGAATATCAACCGTGGTTAACTGTTAGAGACCTATCTTCCTCCGGTAGGTCGCATCGTGTCTGGGGTTTCCATTCCCAACGAACGCATCATTTGTTCTCAGACTTAGAACTGTCTGCTTTTCTTCTCTTAGACTGGAATCCAGTCGTCATTGATATACGAGAAAAATTTCCTCTTAGAATTGAGGATACTCTTGATATTGCAACCTGTGCCGGTATCTGTCATTCCAAGGTTCGGGGCAATCTTAAAGTCATCTATACGGACTTTTTCCTAGATACCAGACTGTCTGATTTTCCAAGAATGGCTATTCAGGTTAAAACCTCATCTGATCTGACTAATCCAAGAACCATCGAGAAATTGGAAATAGAACGGCGTTACTGGGAAATGCAAAGTGTTCCATGGTATTTGTTAACCGAAAAGCAGATGCCTGAAGTTGTGACGAAAAACATTAATTGGCTTTATCCAGCACAGATTTCATCAGGAAACTTTGAAGATACGTTTGATGTTGCAGAATTTTACTTGAATTTCTTTTTGAATAATCCCGCAGAAAAAATTGTTCAAGCAGGAAAGGCTCTAGATGATGCATATTCATTCACACCGGGAGAATCTTTACAAAAAATACGGTCACTCTTAGCGTGGGGGTTTTCTTGTTTGATATCAGAAAACCATGGACTGATCTAGCTGTAGGAGAATTACACGCTTCCCCAGACATCCATTCATTGAGGAATCGAAATGTTGCGAATCAATGATGTCGTGATGCTCGAAGATATACGCTACCGTATCCTTGATACCGTAGATATTGGCTATTTCTGGATCAATATTGATTCTGATAAATCTTTCCCAGAACTTATAACCAGATCAGAAGTTGAGGATGGCATACTTTCAGAAAGATTGAAGACGGTAGATGATCCGTTTTCGCACCTTGTGTCTCGAATTCCGGTTCCTCAGCAGAATCTGTGGGTAGCCCTCGGGGTCGGCAGGTCACCAAGCCCATGATATAAAGCTATTTTTAGCCCGTCGTATGTGCGAAATCCATAGGATCGCTTCGTGATCACCTTTG
>JAQUEZ010000421.1 GCA_028684915.1 Desulfobulbus sp. | reverse complement strand
AAATTGAAAAGGTTGTCCTGTTGGCCACCTCAAAACAGCATTTCACCAGTAAGGACAAGACGATCAACCTGGTGATGAAAAAACTGTGGCAGCATGCGGTAGGCTGCGCCTACGGTGCGGTCTGGCTATCACGCCGCCATACGTATGGGATTGAGCAGAGTCAGGCTTTTTTTGCCGGACTTTTTCACGATGTGGGCAAATTGTTGGTGTTGGTGATTATTGAACAGATCAAACGGCGCAATACGAACCTGAAGATAACCGATGCCCTGCTGCTCGAGGCCATGGATCGGCTGCATCCGCGTGAAGGGGGAAAGCTGCTGGTACAGTGGAACATGCCTGAATACTTCTGTATCATTGCCCGCGAGCACCACTCCCAGGAGATTGATGATAAGAATATCCTCATGCTTCTGGTGCGCATGTCAAATATGGTCTGCCACAAACTTGGGATCGGCCTTACCACCGATCCCTCGCTGATCCTTCCCGCCACCCTTGAAGCCGATCTTCTCAACCTGACCGAGATCGACCTGGCCGAGCTGGAAATCGCCCTGGAAGATACCGCCGTGTTATCGAATTAGGCGATTTGCCCGCTTCTCTCACAAGGTATATCGAGCGTCGGAAAAAACGCTACCACGCCATTATCTTTACAGATACTTTCCCAGCAACCGGTCCTTATCAATGGTCATTTTTTTGCCGTCCTCGCCCAGGGCCACATAGGTGATGGCTGCCTCAGTGACCTTGAAGGTGGTGAATTGGTCCTTGCCGGCATGGAGGATTGGGCGTACCCAGACTTCAAGCATGATACTGACCGAGGTTGTTCCCAAGCGCAGGACTCGGCCGTAGCAGCAGACCACATCTCCCACTCGGACCGGCTTGATGAACTTCATGGATTCCACCGCCACGGTAGCAGTCCGGGTTCGAGTCACCTCTTTGGCCAGCATGGAGCCGGCCAGATCCATCTGGGACATGATCCAACCACCAAAGATGTCGCCGTTAAAGCTGGTATCCGCTGGCATGGGCATGGTTCTCAGAAGTAACTCTCCCTGTGGGCCTTCGTTTTCGGTCGTCATCGCGCTGCCTCCTCCCGACATTTTCAAGAATAGATAATTTGCAAAATATAGTGGATTTATGCCCGTTCGCAAACCGGGAAACTCCAGAACCTGTTTATTCCTGCCTCCAGACCTGCTGATTTTTAATGCGTGCCCCGCGGTTATTTGGGTGGTGGTCAAGAGACGACACGACTATAATGCCCGGCAGTCGCGGAAGTGCTTGTGAATCTAGCCTTTGGAGGATCTATGAAAATTGATTGGGCCTATTTAAGAAAGGGCTGAGCCTCGTGCATCAAGGCACAGGCTGTGCTTGAGCAACAACACATTCCCATGGAGCAGAGAGTCGATGCCCGTAAGGAGGCGCTGGCCGGTGAGGCCGCCTGGCAACTGCTTTCTACGGCCAACGAGATTCTCGTGGCCAAGGGTAAAAAGGTGCAGACCTTCAATCCCCGGGTTGATGCTAAAGAGGTCATTTTGGCAGCAGCGCTGGGAAGGACCGGCACCCTGCGTGCCCCAACCTTGAGAATCGGCGATCAGTTTATGGTTGGTTTTGGTGAAGGGCTGTACCGTACTTTTATAGGATAACAACAATGTCTGTACTCGATTCTTATCTACAGCAACAGCTTGCGGAAATCAGAGGCCAGGGACAGCACCGCTCCCTGGTGGCGGTGAGTCATCTCGATCAGGGCATGATCGACATCAACGGTCGTCGCTATCTCAACCTGGCTGGCAACGATTACCTCGGTTTGGCCACCAATCGCGACCTGCTGACCGCCTTTTACCGTGGGCAGGACGAAGAAAATTCCCTGGAAAGCTATGGCCTGGGGAGTACGGCCTCCCGCTTGATGACCGGCAACACCCTGCCCTATGCCCGCTTGGAGCAACAACTGCGCGCGCTCTACCAGGCTGAAGCGGTTTTGGTGTTCAACTCGGGCTATCATATCAACATAGGTATTCTTCCCGCGCTTACCGGCAAGCAGGATCTCATCTTGGCCGATAAGCTTTGCCATGCAAGCCTCATCGATGGGATGCGTCTGTCGCGGGCCAAGGTGGTGCGCTACCCGCACCTCGATTATCAGGCCATAGAGCAGATTCTTGTCAAAGATCGCCCCAAATATCGGCAGGTGATTATCGTGACCGAGTCGATCTTTTCCATGGATGGTGATACGGCGGATTTGGCCGAATTGGTGCGGATCAAGGATCGCTACCAGGCTGCACTCTATGTTGATGAAGCCCACGGGGTGGGCATCCGTGGCGACAACGGCTGCGGGTTGGCCGAAGAGCAGGGCGTGCACCGCCAGATCGATATCCTCACCGGCACCTTTGGTAAGGCCTATGGCGGCCAGGGGGCCTTTGTGGTCGGTTCAGGCCAACTGATCGATTATCTGCTCAATACCGCCCGGTCGCAGATTTTTTCCACCGGTTTACCGCCGGTGTCAATGCACTGGCTCTGTTTTGTTTTGGGACAGATTCCTCTGATGCGCGAGCAGCGGACCAAGGTGGATCGGCTTGGTTCACGATTTCGTGCCGCCCTGCGTGATTTGGGACTGCGCACCGACGGCAGCAGCAATATCGTCCCGGTAATGGTGGGGGATGCTGCCCGCGCCGTGGCCGCAGCAGAACGGATCTGCGAGGCGGGGTATTGGGTCAAGGCGGTGCGACCACCCACAGTTCCAGCTGGCACCTCACGTCTGCGACTGTCGCTCAACGCGGCCATGAGCTGGGAGCAACTGGCGCCGCTGCCAGCGATTATTCAGGCATCACTCAGGTAAGCCGATGCAGACTACGTGGCTGAAACAGGAAGGGAATCGGCAGTGTATCCTCTTTTTTGCGGGCTGGGGCATGGATCCCCACCCCTTCACCGCCCTTGCCGCACAGGGGTTCGACCTCTGTATGGTCTACGACTACCGGCAGCTGGTGCCGTTTGATTTAGCGCCTTTTTTTGCCTACGACCAGGCGCATCTGATCAGCTGGTCCATGGGCGTTTGGGTTGCTGCTCATCTGCTGGCCGAGGAGCAGCAACACTTTGCCTCCCTGACGGCTATCGGCGGTACCCTGCAGCCGATTGATGCAAAACGAGGCATTCCCCCGGAGAATTACCAGTCTATGCTCGCCGAGTTCAGTTCGGAAATTCTGGAAGACTTCTACCGCAATATGTTTGATGAAGAGGAGCAGCTCTCCCGCTTCCTCGCCCATCGGCCGCAACGAGAGATAGTCGCGCTTGGTCAGGAAATGACGGCCTTTCAGGATGCGTATACCTGCTTTGGACCCGGCGCGGATATCTATTCCCGAAAAATCATCACCAGTCGTGATCGAATCTTTTCCGGTCGTAATCAAATGCGCGCTTGGGGCAAAGGCTGCGGAGTCGTCTGTAACTGGCCCCATTTCCCCTTTTTTCTCATCGAGGATTGGCATGATCTCTTAGCCGCTTGATCCTCAGGCTGCTTGTATAGGCGTAGGGCTTGGTTTTTGGAATTAAGCACATCTCTCTGTGCGCAGACTCTTTTTTACGGCAAGGCAAGATTGATGAAGTCGTAAAAAGTCTCGGCGCGAAGATTTACACTCAATATACAGGATCATTGTGCACGATCAACGGCTACATGTAGTGCATGGGCGTTCAGTTTTCGACTTTTTACGAGACCATCAAGATTGTCGGTTTCGTAAAAAGCCACGAAAACGACGTTTCGAGCTTCGTAACATATTGATTTCACAATGGCCAAATGCTCGGTTTTTGACTTCATACGAGTCTCTCAAGATTGATGGACTCGTAAAAAGTCCATCACACGCTAAGAAATGGTTAAGTAAAAACACAGATATACAAGGAGTAGTGTTTTTATCGGTGCCATCACGATTAAGGGGGACAGGTCCTTAGGCAAAAAAACGAACACTGCGGGGTATCACCGCACGTTACACAGGAGGGAGAAGGTGTCGTTCTTAGATTTTTTTACGAGAATGACAAAATTGGCGACCTCGCTCTTACATTTTGCGTATATAGGCGTGGCAAATTTGAGGGGACTATGGTACAAACTTGTCAAATCGAACGGCCTGGTGGAGGGCCGTTCGTGAACGGTCAGACCGTTCTTGCCGAGCTGAAACCATTGTCACTCATGGAGTGGCGGGGAGCGAAGCGACTGTTTTTCCCACTTCTTGATTGATGAATAAAAAAGGCTGGTTGGAAATCCAACCAGCCTTTATCGCTATGGCGGAGAGAGAGGGATTCGAACCCTCGGTGGAGTATAACCCCCACACTCGCTTAGCAGGCGAGCACCATCGGCCTCTC
>JAQUEZ010000114.1 GCA_028684915.1 Desulfobulbus sp. | reverse complement strand
TTTCTTGGTACTTTTTCTGCCGCTTTTAGGAATGATACTATATCGATTAATCGGCACTGGTCAGAAAAAGTCATGGGTAAATCCGCAGGAAAAATCACAAAGGGAATCTTTGACCCGTTTATATCCCGATAAGTCGAAAGAGGGAGAATTTACAATAATGTAGTGGGGTGTAGGAGTTTAGTCTGTAGAAGGTTTACTAATACTATAGAAACTGATTTTTCAAGACTTGACCCCCAGCGAGTCGCACTGGAAAAAGGCATGAGCGAAATTGAGAAATATATACAGCAGTTCGCCAAGCTACGTCGTGCACCGGGTCAATCTTGGAGCGAGGCAACGCGAAACCGTGCTCCGCACAAGCCGCTGCTTCTTCTGGCGTTGATGGATCTGATCGAGCGGAGAGTAATCAGCTCGAGCTTCATTTCCCTGGATGATGACCTGGTTGAACTGAACGATCTCTTTGCCGGCTATTGGCGCAAAGTTGTCCCGATCTCTCAAAAAAGCAGCATTGCTTTTCCTTTTTCCCGACTTCATAACGAACCATTCTGGGAGCTAGTTCCGGTATCCGGTCGAGAGATAACTCGCGAGGCAATCAACAATATCACGTCGCTGAATCAGCTCCGGACAGTTGCACTTGGTGCACGGATGGATGAAGATCTGTTCCTGCTCCTCCAGCAGCGGGATAACCGTAACTCTCTGCGATTGGTCCTTTTACAGTCAAGTTTCTCCGAAGAGGCGCAAAAGGCACTTCTGGAACAGGCACAGGTGAATTCCGAGGCGTTCACCTACAACCTGGAACTGTTGAAGGTTGCCCACCAGCCACGAGTGAAGGAGATTCTCGATTCGGAGAAGTACAAGCCTGCCGTGCGGAACCAGGGATTTCGACGGGCGGTGGTTACCACCTATGATCATCGGTGTGCCATGTGTGGAGTTCGGATCGTTACGTCGGAATGTCATACCGTGGTCGATGCCGCTCACATCGTGCCTTGGAGCGTCAGCAAAAACGACGACATCCGTAATGGCATGGCTCTGTGTAAGCTTTGTCACTGGGCGTTTGACGAGGGGATGATGGGGGTGTCTGAGGAATACAACGTCATTACCTCTCGGCAGATTGCGGCTGATCCGAATGTGCCGGGATTTTTGCTGATGCTTGCCGGGAGAGGGATTATCCCTCCAACTGACAGGAAATTGTGGCCGGAGCAAAAGCATTTGAAGTGGCATAGGAGTAAGTGGCGGTTGTAGCCCATAACAATTTGGCATTTCTGAAGACAAAAAATGATAATGAGGTTTGCATGGCAAGGAACAAGAACAGTTTAATTGAAGACCTTTTTGAAATCGCGAGTAAGTTGCCTTGGTGGGCGGATGTCCTCTTGGCGCTCGTATCATATGTAGCTTTACACATATATTCTGCAAGCCCTGTTGGTACTCTTACTGGTCCAGGCCAAATGGGAACTATAGTTGTCAAGAGTGTCACTAGAACATTAGCGACGTTCGGCCAATTCATTCTTCCGTTTGTTTTTCTCTTAGGTGCGATAATTTCTTTTCTCAATACTCGTAAACGGAAAAATCTATACGAGAATGTTGCAACATCTCAAAAAATAAATGCTTTGGGTGACATGGATTGGAAAGAGTTTGAGATGATTATCAGCGAGTTTTTCCGCCGTCGCGGGTTTAATGCATCACTAACTGGGGATGGTGCTGACGGGGGTGTTGACATTGTTTTGAAAAAGGGAAGTGAAAAGTATCTCGTCCAATGTAAACAGTGGAAAGCTTACAAAGTCGGAGTGCCTCAGGTCCGAGAGTTATATGGTGTTATTGCAGCTGAAGGTGCAACCGGTGGATATTTCGTAACGTCTGGAGAATATACCAGTGAAGCTCGCAAATTTGCTGAAGGGAAAAACATCCAACTAATTGATGGGCAGAAGCTGACAAACATGATTAAGGAAGTTCGACAATCAAATCTGAGTACTTTTAATCATCCAATTGCTCAGGCTGGCCTTGAAAGAGAACGAGAATGTCCTGATTGCGGAGCCAGTATGATAAAGCGGATTGCGCGAAAAGGGGCAAATGCAGGTAAGGAGTTTTGGGGATGGTCAAATTACCCAAAATGTCACGGCACGCGAGCCTTGGAGAATTGAGAATAGAAACTGTTTTCTAATAGATTTTCCCTTCGATGGACGATTCCACGTTCAGTCATGGAAGTTTAATGACTGGGGGAAGATTCCATATGTCCCGCAAAGTGTCAGGACAGAGATCTTAATAAGGACATCGCATGCAGCGAGAGTATTATTCTGATTCCATCGCCAGTTTCCTACACTCTTCAACTGAGGAAATTCTGGGCAAACTTTCGCTCAACAATGATTTTGCGTTAATCCAAACGCAAAGTGATGCTTGGGTAGCACAAATTCACATCCTCCGGAAAGTCCTTGAGCCGTATCGTGGTTCAATCTACTTTGAGTACTCCATACCTCGCATGGGACGGCGCATTGATGTTGTGCTGCTGATTGGGCCTGTCATCTTTGTTCTTGAGTTTAAGGTTGGCGAGCAAGAATTCACTACTTACGCCATAGATCAAGTCTGGGATTACGCTTTGGACTTGAAAAACTTCCACGAATCTAGTCATGAACAATATATAGCTCCAATCCTAATCGCCACCAATGCTAAAGGTGCCGATCCTGTTATCGCTATAACGCCTCAAAATGACAAATTGCTATTGCCAATTAAGACTGACTCAAAACTGCTTAGTAGCGTAATTGCAAATGTGCTTAACTTTTCTGACGGGAAGGACATAGAACGTACCCAATGGGAACGTGGCCGCTATTGCCCGACGCCAACCATCATCGAAGCAGCTATGGCACTCTACAATAATCATTCAGTTGCTGAGATATCCAGAAGTGATGCAAGCGCAATTAACCTTAGTCAGACATCCGAGGTGATTAGCGACATTATCCGTTCGTCGAGAGATCGCTCGCAAAAATCCATCTGTTTTGTAACTGGTGTCCCTGGCGCTGGGAAAACGCTTGTCGGCCTCAATGTTGCTACAAAACACATCGACAAAACTGATGATCTTTATAGTGTGTATCTGTCTGGTAATGGTCCACTTGTAAAAATTCTTTGTGAGGCGCTTGCACGTGACAGGGTTCGGCGTAGTGAGGATGATGGGGAAAAATTGAGGATCGGCAAAGCGAGAAGCGATGTAAAGCCTTTCATCCAGAATGTCCACCATTTCAGAGATGAATGCCTTATTCATCATGATCGCCCGCCTATTGAGCACGTAGCCATATTTGATGAGGCACAGCGTGCTTGGAACTTGGAGCAAACTTCTGCGTTTATGCGGCGAACGAAAAATACGCCTGACTTCAATCACTCCGAACCCGAATTTCTCATCTCCTGCCTCAATCGCCATACAGATTGGGCTGTCATTGTCTGTCTTGTTGGGGGTGGCCAAGAAATCAATACTGGTGAGGCCGGGATAGGAGAGTGGATTGAGTCGTTAAATCGATCTTTCCCAGATTGGCGTATTTACATCTCATCACGTCTTGCCGACAGTGAATACAACGTTGAGAAGTTGCTCAATGAGCTGAAATCGCGTCAACACGTTGTGAAAAGAGATGAACTTCATCTTGCAGTATCGATGCGTTCCTTCAGAGCGGAGAATGTTTCCCTGCTCGTAAAACAGATCCTTGACCTTGAAGTTGATGCCGCACGTCAGACGTTCGAAAACGTGAAAGATAAATATCCGATTGTTCTCACTCGTGATTTAGGCAAGGCCAAGCAATGGTTGAAAAATCAAGCTCGGGGATCTGAACGATATGGCATTGTTGTTTCATCACAGGCGGAACGTTTGAAGCCACACGCCATTGATGTGAAGTCGCCTATGGATCCTATTCATTGGTTTTTGGACGGGAAGTATGATGTGCGGTCGTCGTATTATCTTGAGGAAGTGGCGACTGAGTTCCATGTCCAAGGTTTGGAACTCGACTGGGCGTGTGTTACATGGGACGCCGATTTCAGATATTCAAAAAATGGATGGGGGCATTATTCATTTTGTGGAGATCGGTGGAACAATATCAAGAAAGAGCAGCGTAAGCAGTATCTCAAAAACGCTTATCGTGTTCTTTTGACCCGTGCACGTCAGGGTATGGTGATTGTTATTCCTCAAGGTGATGAGGGGGACCATACGCGAAACCCAGTGTTTTATGATGTGACTTTCGAGTATTTGAAAGAAATTGGATTACATGTGATTTGACATACATATATCCGCATGGGGCATAGGGACTTATGCGGTGGGTTTAGCTTTCTGGCATTCTTCACATAAAAGTCAAAAAGTCAAACCAGACCCTAAAAGTTCCGCAAACTCATACACAATAAGTTGGCAATTGTTTGTTTTTAAGGCAACATTTCCATTTAATTGCTAATAAACCCATTCTGGTCACCGGGTGACTGAAATTCTTCCACTTGTAAGGAGCGCAAAGTATGGCTAGATCTCGTGTACTTCGGGTTGGGGCACTAAACATAAAAACACACCCACACTCTGAATCCGGTTATTCAAGTCTCTTAACTGATGTATTTACCATAGGAAAAAGTGTAAAAATCAGAGGGTCAAGTTGGGGAATGCTGGGTACCTTCCAGAGTGATAAAGATAATGACAAGATAGTTCATTTCGGAACTATTTATAAATTTTTGAATATTGATCCAAAAGATCCTTGGCTAAACACTTTAACAAAAATGCCCGTAAAGGATAAAGAAGGACGAATAGTACAGCCTATTGCTGAAAATTTGAAGCCGAATTTGAAGGAGATTTTTTATATATTCTACCCAAAACATCATCGAATGTTTTTTGAGTCTGACTTGTTACCTCCTAAAATGGCGATGCATCTTATGGAATCACTTTTTCGGCAGAAAAGCATAGTGAACAAATATGGTAACGTTGATGTAGAAATTGAGACGTCAATAGAAGCTGTTGAAAAAATTCTAGCCATCCCGATATTAAACAAGCTTGAAATTAAAATTTCCAAGCCTAATCCCGGAGATGTTTTGGACGAAGATGATGAGGCAAAAGTTTTTAAAAGATTTGACAGGGTAAAGGCTAGGAAGTTGTCCGAAAAATGGGATAGTCATAAAGGACAAGGGCTGGAGCCAGATGAAGATATAAAAATGCTTATGCGCGTTGCTAGCTCAAATGGGTTGATAACTGCTGAAGGTTTAGGTGCAAATGAACAAAAAATTACTGAGTCTACGCAGAGTCACCCTAGAATCATGAAAGACCGATTCAATCCAGATACCCAGACAGAACTTTCGTTTTTTAAAAATATGGCTTCACGTATGTATGCTAGTCTGACAAGGAATTGAAGGCATGCACCAAGAATGGCAGAAACCGTACAAGGCAATTTATAAAATCTTTAGACGCTATTGGCGAGTGTATGGTGGCTTTAAATCACTTGTTTATTCACCATATCTTCACTTATCTATCTTGCTGTTCCTTCTCACGTGGCCATTCTGGGACTTTGAAAAAGATGGAGCTTGGTTCGATTTTGTTCTTGCTATCACCCCGAGTATGCTTGGTTTTACTCTTGGAGGGTATGCGATCCTTCTGGCTTTTGGAAACGAGGCGTTTCAAAAAGCTATTTCAGGGGATGATCATGATGGATCATCTCCATTTATAACAATAATTGCTGCTTTTACAAATTTTTTGATCTTACAAATTATAGCATTGCTATTGGCAATAGTATTCAAGGCATGGGGTGTTATTTTTGGTCCGCTTGCTTGGCTAGGTTTTTTGGTTTTCCTCTACTCAGTATCATCTGCATTAGCTGCTGTTATGGCAGTTTTCCAGCTTTCAGACTGGTTCAATAAATTTAACGAAGATGACAATGCAGATTGAGGAGCCTTATGGGGTAGGGTTTGATTTTTTGATATTTGTCACACAAAAGTCAAAAATCTAAACTGACCCCAAAGATTCATCTTGACAAGTAGTAATCAAGAAAGTATCTGACCCCGGCCACTGCATGATCCCAGAGATTCCCCCATCATTGGCAAATACAAGGCTTTAAATACGTCCATGCAACAATTAACCATATTACAATAAAAAGTATCATCACTATAGAATATAAAACCCTTTGCATTCCGCTTTTCCAAACTACCGATGTATGCTGTGTAAAACCAAGCCTTTTCTCAATTTCCTTACATCTTTCATACTTCTTTCGCTTTAGTTCAGCCAACTGAAACGTATAAATCCAGACTTTAATAACAAGAAAAATGCCCAATAGACTAACTATAGATACAATCAGAATCATACTTCTATCCGGAGAAGATTTTAATAGTAAGCCCAACAGTATCAGTGAAGCACTCCATATAACACTGTTTATTAACCATATAAGGGTATCATGATGCTGAGCAGAATCTTGGGCAGCTTGGTACTCAACTAGCAATTCATTATCGGTAGGATGAGAAATATCTTTTCCATCTTCCATATTGTTCTCCTAAGTTCATTCTTCCATCGAGTAAAGGGTCACGGAAACGTGGCCTTGTCGCGGACACTTTCTGCCGGTTATTATCAGCCCTAGTTGGCATAGTTCGGGGGATATTATTTATTTCAGCCCTTAAATTATGTATGGTGTTTGCAGGATGTCAATTGGTATTGGTACCCAGGCTGTGTCTGGGGTCGGACCAATCTAACCAGTCGAAAGTTAAAGAAAAACCCTGAAAATATACCCCCAAAAACGGCTTAAACGTCCATTTTCGGGGGCAAAATCGGCCTTTTAAGGTTTCTGTTCGAAAAGGGGGGGAGTACAAACACTCTTTCGGGGGATACTACACGCAATTTTTCGAAGTTAAATATACTGTCCCTGGAATTCCTCGGAATTCCAGGAAATTCAAATCCGATTCACAGCATGGCCAGCATTTCGCCAAGCGAACATGTGTCCAGATAAAAGTTTAACATTCCGATAGCCACGGACTTCCAATAGTCCTTTGGCTACTTGGGCACGCGGTCCATGTTCGCATGTTACGACCAGTTCGGCATTTTTGTCGGAAGGGAGGCGTGCTAATAGCAGGAGTATTTTCCATGTTGGGGCATGGATCGCTCCGGGGATGTGTCCGGCTTTGAATTCAAAACCGCTCCGAACGTCAAGAAGGCAATAGGGTCAGGCTTGCATTATTTGATATTTAAACTACAATCTTCCCATGGCAAGAAAACCCCGTATCCATTATCCAGGCGCATACTATCATGTGATCTTGCGCGGGAATGCCCGCCAGGACATTTTTTTCGACGATACCGACCGGTACCGGTTTTATCTGTTGCTTCAGGAAGGAACCGAGCGCTTCGGTCATCGAATCCAAATGACAATGGTGTCAGGTCTCCACGACCTGTTGCCGAAACAACTTTTTTAGCTCAGATCAGACGTCAGCTGTAGAATGAAACCGTATTTTCATAGATTCATGTTCTTTGAAAAAATATTCCTTCGTTCATATTGAAAGGCCATAAGGCAGCTTTTATTGGCGACATAATCGCCGTTTTAGCTGGTTTTATTGCCATTTGCTCTGCTTTTGCCCTTGCCGCCACTGCCTTTTGAGGTTTTGATCCATACTTGATTAACGTCTGGATATTCTGGATCGCACAGGTGAGGTACTCCTGAATCTTCATCTTCCAAAGTCCGCGCCACCGGGCCTGGTCGAAGTCGTAGCGTGTTGATCGGGCAAATGAGCGCTCCATGAGGTGTTGCCTTGTTTTTATATCCCGTTTGGCCTCGTTAGATTGGCTTTGTTCACGCATGATATTCAGTTCGTCCTGGCGCAGGTGACGCTTGACCGTTCGCCCGGTTTTGTTCTTGGTGCATTGCTCACGCAGCTCGCAAGCCGCGCAGACTTTCTTGGGAGCCCCATAATCACTGCTTTCGCGGTGCTTATGTAGAGACTTGCGCTTGAGCAGCTTCCCGGCTGGGCAGCGGTACATATCGATTTGCGGATCATAAAGAAACTGATCATCGGTAAAGATGGAACGTTTCTTCGTCCGTTTAAGTGCTGCTTGCCGCAAGTCAGGGATATGGGCCTTGACCCCTCTGTCGTGGCAAGCTAGAAAGTTGTCGATGGTGCCATACTTGCTGTCTGCCACTATGGTGTCAGCCGTAATTCCTGTTGTCGTCTCATGTTGCTCTAAAAGCGGCAGCATCAGGTGAGCCTCGTTGACATCGCCAGAAGCTGCATCGGTTGCCGTGATGATTTCATTCTTTCCGTCAACTGCACGGTGCACCTGGTAAGAAAGTTTCGGCTTGCCACGGTTTACGATAGATGCATCCGGGTCGGTACTGGAAATGTAGCGACTGTTCTTCTTTTCGTAGTACCGTGAAGAATCTGTGCTTTCGTTGCCCTCTGTCAGACGGGCTTCAAGTTTCTGGTAGTTCCTGTGAAGCTGGTGTTTCAGGTTTTTCGTGTCGAGGACGGAATTGTTTGATGCATTAGCATCGATCAGGCTTGAATCGACAAAAATCTTGCTGCCGTTAACCAATCCGGCCTGGACGCACTGCAGGACTATCCGTTCGAAAAAGCTTTGAAATACACTAACTCCCCATTTCTTTCTGGCTTTGGATAATACGCTATGGTTTGGAATCGTCGAATCAAGGTCATAACCCAGGAACCACAACCAGTCCATGCGTTCCGGGAGAGTTTCCATCAGCTCCCGTTCTGAGCGGACATTGTAGAAAACCAGCAGGAGCATCAGCTTCAGGATAACTGGTGGTGGAACAGATTCATTGCCATTGTGGCCGTAGAAGCTTTTTACTTCATCATAGACAAAGTAAAAATCGACAAGTTCGTTTACCTTCCGAAGAGGATGGTTGCTTCTGATTCTCTTGTCGAGGTTCACACCAAAGTGAAACAGACTGCTCTGAGGTTGTTCTTGGACTCCCATCATGGCGACTCTCCAAATAGCTAATGATGGCAGGATTATAGCATAATCAGCTAGTTAGGGCCAGAATGTTGTCGTTTGAGCAACAGCCCGTCCACTCATGACATTGTCACAGGTGGAGACCTGACACCATAACCTTTAATCCTGACCCCACGATTCTCACGATTCTGACCCCATGATTCTGTTAGCGAGAAAGAATCAATATCCAGAATGTTGAGACGCAATAATAAGTATAACGACCTGTTTTTCAGTATATTTAGGATGCGTATTCCTTTTTGCCTACCAATGATATTGGTGAAGATATCATTAACAAGAACATGGCTTGATACTTCCGGGGATTTGGGATATGGTTGAGCCATGAACCCCGTCGGAAAGTTTATCAAGAACAAGTTATTTCTTAAACTTGCGATCCTTACTGTTTTTGCGTTTTTCATCGCTCAAGGGATACTTGTATCCTTTTCTTCAATTCTTCCTGAAACCAAGTCACAAACAAACATCTTTAAGGAAAAAGGGAATAAATCCAATCCACAGGTAAAGAAATCCTTCAAAGTCGTTGCGCTATTGAGAGGGACTCCTTTCGTAGAACCCTCTTCCAAGTTAACTTCAATTGATCGACTTGCGTGTCGATTTATCTTCGCTTTATGTCATTCGGCAGCCCCTGCCAGGGCACCCCCCTTGTATCTTTCCTGATATCCTGAATAACACTCTTTCTTGCCAACCATAAGCGGTAATGGTCGTGGTCTTTTGCGTCTTCTAGACTGCTCTTCGACCTTTTAGCGCTACTGGTGCATCTTTACATCCTGCACAAAACGAGTTTGAACACAGGACTAAAGGTATTCCTGCGTCCGAATTCCAAGGAGTCAAGATGACCAGCTGGCTTTTTATATAAAATCAGCTATTTACTTGGAGATAATAGGATGAAAAAAAATAAAGGAATAAAATCCATATATATAACTGAAAAAGACATGGCTCGATTGGAAGAATTGCTTTCAGTAACAGGAGAAAGCATCTCTAGAGACCAAAAACATCTCGAAGAATTATCTGAAGAATTATTGTCAGCCGAAGTTGTGGAATCTGACGACATTCCTTCAAATGTTATTACCATGAATTCCATGGTGCTCCTTAACGACCTCGAGAGAAGCGAGCATATGGCATATACGATAGTATTCCCAAGGGAAGCAAATATTGAGCAAAATAGGGTGTCGGTTCTTTCTCCACTAGGAACTGCAATGATTGGATGCCGAGTTGGCCATGTTTTAGAATTCAGAACCCCAACCGGGGAAAGACGCATGAAGGTAGTAAAAATCCTCTATCAGCCTGAGAAGGCTGGTGATTTTCATCTATAGCCCAAATGTGAGGTATCAATGATGGGAATGCGTCTCCGCAGTTCGTTATGGAAACCAGATATTGCAATAGATCTTGGAACGGCAATGACTCGTATATCATCCGGCACAAGAAATTTGTTAAAGGTTCCATCAATGGTTAGAGGACAATATGTGCTTAATTCGGGAGTCATCAAAGATTTTAGTTCAGCAGTGGAACTACTTGAGCCCCTGCTATTCCGCGTACGGAAATTCGGCATCTTTCGTCCTAATGCTGTGACCTGCGTCCCATCAGATATCACCTTTGAAGAACTTGATATGCTGAAAGCGTGTATTGCCAAAGCAGGGGCTTCAACGGTTTGTATCGTTTTGGAGCCTCTTGCCGCCGCAATTGGTGCTGGGATGGAAGTAGCTTCGCCTTATGCTGGAATGGTCTTAGATATTGGCGAAGGAATTACGGACTGTGCAGTCATTCGGTCCGGTAGGATCATAAGCAAGCGAGCTGTGAGGGTGGGGTGCTTCAATTTCCGACATCGTGTAGTCAACATTATGGAAACAAAAATGAAAATTCGTATTTCCGACATCGAGGCGGAACGAATCATTCGCGAAATTGGAGTAGAACGAAACATTACGCCAAACAGCAAGAATATTAACGTACGCAATGTACAGAATTTGTCGACAAGTGATTCGAATGTCACTCGAAAAGAAATTCATGAATGTCTTGAGCCGATTACAGTTGAAATTCTCGATGTCGCGCAGAAAATGCTACACGATCTTTCTCCTAATATTGGTTGTGAAATAATTGAAAATGGCATCTACCTGAGTGGTGGAGGAGCGCTTCTTAAGGGCATGAGAAAAAGGTTGGAAGAAACGACTCATATTTCCGTAAAAGTTGCATCCAACCCTCTTGATGCTGTCGTGGCAGGTGCACGGGAAATGCTGCCGATTGTTTCATTATTAAACAAGAACTCATAGAAAACATTAACGACTAAAATGGGTAGATAGAGAAATACAGCTATGAATCTTATCGAATTTACTACAAATAATGCCCTCAGGCAATGGGGTCAGGCTTGCATTATTTGATATTCAGGGGGTTTTGGGGACGCCCTTTAGATTTTTATATTTGAAGTGCCTAGCTGAGAAATATGGTTGGGCGAGTTTTGGGTCAGGATTGCAATCTTGCAAACTTAGCTAGACAATAGGGGAACTCCTCTTTTCCGACTCAAGAAATAGGGTCGTGCCCCAACTTCATGATGCCCCAGTTTTACGGTTGTCGAAGAAGTCGAAGTTCATGCCGCTATGAAAGTACCCCAATTGACGTGAGTTCTGGTGGATTGCTGCCACTCCTTATTCACGCACATAGATATCCATATCCGATTCGTCAACCATCCCCATCAACCTGGAGTATTCGGACTCGATCATCAGATAGTGGTTATGTGTTCCCCTGATATTCAACTCGAACACCGCCTTAACTGCCGGATCGGGTATCCTTTCGGCCATCCTGGACAGAACTTCCTCTAGCTGCTTTTCTTTGTGCATGGCCAGTTCAAGCGCTTTCTGCTCGTTGAAACCGGTGTCGATAATCCGATTCAGTTCTGAGAGCCAATCGGATTCGTGATGTGGCGGCTGGTCGAGAAACGCATCCAGAGACGGTATATCGGTGCCCGAGTAAATAGCATAGAAGAAGCCGGCATGCTCACGCTCTTCCCTCTCAAGGATCTTAAAAACCCTTCTGGACTCGGGGTCTTTCATTTTCAGGGCGCCCAGCCGATAAAAATCCATGGCATTCTTTTCGGTTTGCAGTGAGCTTCGAACCGCCTCCTGGACAGTAATGGATTCAAGGTTCATACATTCCTCCTTTTGCTTGAGTCTTAAATTCTAGCGCTGCTTCAGGGACAATGCAAATCAGGGCATAGGGGGGGATAGGGTCGGGTTTGACCTTTTGACTTTCGAGGCCTCTCTGAAGTGAGAACCGTATGTTGCATAAAATTGTTTGACGAAGTAGAGTAGCCGGAGCATCTACACACGAGGAGGCAGGCATGAATTTGATCAGAGCGACAATCATTTCCGGTGCGATGTTTTGCTGTGCGGGGTGCGCAGTGGTTTCCGTGGGACCCCCGACTCAGGCGGGCGGCAAGGTGCCTGTCTGTCACAAGGGGAAGAAAACCATCTATGTGGATGAAGCGGCAGTCGATGCCCATCTGGGCCACGGTGATTATGTGGGAACGTGCCGTTAGCGACTGCTTCCTTGAACGATAGTCATGTCAGAGGGAGTCATGTATGAGATATTTCTTGCTACTTGCAACCTTTATCCTGCCTCTTTTCGCCGGTACGGCCCAAGGTGAAATTTACCGCTACACGGACAGTAAAGGGTCATTGCATTTTGTCGATGACATCTCCAAGGTGCCGGCTAAATACCGCAAACAGCTTCAGCAAACCGGGTCCTCAGGCGACATTTCCATTGTCGATGCCGGCCCGGCCCCCTCGACTCGTAAATCTCAAGAGCCTTTGCCGCGCAAGAGCATTTCGTACGGCGGAAATACCGTCGAGTTGTACCAAACTTCCTGGTGCGGCTACTGCAAAAAGATGGAGCGGTTCCTGAAGGAAAAAGGCATTTCGTATGTTGCCTACGACATAGAACAGGACAGTACCGCCGCAAAAACTTTCCAGGAGCTGGGCGGGGGTGGGGTCCCGGTGGTTCGGATTGGCTCCACGGTCATTCGTGGCTACAATCCCGATGCCGTGCTGTCGTGTCTGGGCAGATAGCGAGAATCACGATGCCAAAGCCAGACCCCGCAACACTGGTTTCAGATGAGAAATTGCAGGCTGTATGGGGGATTCAGCAATGATTACCTGCCCGAAGTGCTCCGAGAATCAGCCGGATGGAGAAATTTGCCGCAGCTGCGGATTGGTATTTCGCAAATACCGTCCTCCACGGCCTCGAAGACCCGCCGAAGAGCCCTATGATTGGGAAAGATTCTGGATACATTTTATCTGCGGGGCTCTGGCCGGGGCCGGTATGGGCACGTTGATCTGGATGCGTTTCTGGCACCAGGGACCGTCGGCTTGGCTTGTCATCGGCGTTTCGTCGCTCCTGTCGGCAGTGATGGCCGGAGTTTTCGGAGACATCTGGTGGTGGCAAATGATAAATGCCTGGCGTTCGAGGAGATGGTGGTGGTGACGTCGGTAGGCGAGGAGGGGTTTGGAGGGATTGCGAGCGGAATGGGGCTTTTGGGGAGTGCGTTTACCTTTTGATATCCGTTTCGGGCAAAGGGTGACCCCGTGACCTTTGTCGGCCGTTGCCCATCCTCTCCGGTTTTACTCCTGCCCGAACCATGCTTTCTTTAACAGTGCAATTCCCTCAACAATTTCTTTTTCACTTCGAAGGCAATGGGGTCAAAGGCAATGGGGTCACCCATTAAAAGGCCGCTGTCAACGGCAAAGACTTCCCCTATGCATGAACATGAGTTTTCTCAGCCTTGCTTTTCAGCCACCGACATCGTAACCATTGCCGCTATTTCTTTTTCTTTTAGATGTCAGCTTTAGCTGCACCAGTTACCCATTGAATTCTGGGGACAGCTTACTCGTTAGGAAAAACCGGGGCACTCCCCGAGGGCCAAGGGCCCGTTGTTGCTTTAGTGCATTAGTCTGTTTGGGTTAAACAAATTGGCAATTTATGTCTTGAACTATAAGAAACTGACTTTTCAAGACCCCCAAAGTGCAAAAGCCCCCTCCGGATATCTCGCCGGAGGGGGCTTTTCAGTTTTCACGCCACATCTCACATCGCGGGCGCGGGACGTTTCTCCAAGCCGTTCATTGGGGGATATATCACATTGCTCGGCATAATTTCGAGGGGCGCTGCAAGCCAGTCCTTCGTCGTTTCCAGCCACTTCACGAAATGCGGCATTTTCTTGTGAGTCTCAATGGCGTCGGCGTCCTTGTATACTTCGAACAGATAGAGGACGTTGGGATCGGCGGCGTCATTTACAATGTTGAACATCAGGCAACCCGGTTCATTCTTCTCCGAACCGATGGCGTCGGCCAACATCTCCTTGATGAACTGATCACGAAACTCGGCTTTCATCTGAATCTTCACCACAAGTGCGCTCATAGTCTTTCCCTCCATTTTTTTTGGCTGCGGGTTTTTCCCGGCCTGAACGGTTGCTCCGACAAGCAGCAACGCCGACAATAAAATTGCAAGAAAAAGAAAACGAATTCATCTTATACCTTCCCCAATGATTTGCAAAGAGGCTAATGGAACGTTCTTTTAAAAATAGAGACTAATGGTGTGTCTGGGGTCGGACCAAGCTAACCAGTCGAAAGTTAAAGAAAAACCCTGAAAATATACCCCCAAAAACGGCTTAAACGTCCATTTTCGGGGGCAAAATCGGCCTTTTAAGGTTTCTGTTCGAAAAGGGGGGGAGTACAAACACTCTTTCGGGGGATACTACACGCAATTTTTCGAAGTTAAATATACTGTCCCTGGAATTCCTCGGAATTCCAGGAAATTCAAATCCGATTCACAGCATGGCCAGCATTTCGCCAAGCGAACATGTGTCCAGATAAAAGTTTAACATTCCGATAGCCACGGACTTCCAATAGTCCTTTGGCTACTTGGGCACGCGGTCCATGTTCGCATGTTACGACCAGTTCGGCATTTTTGTCGGAAGGGAGGCGTGCTAATAGCAGGAGTATTTTCCATGTTGGGGCATGGATCGCTCCGGGGATGTGTCCGGCTTTGAATTCAAAACCGCTCCGAACGTCAAGAAGGCAATAGGGTCAGGCTTGCATTATTTGATATTTAAACTACAATCTTCCCATGGCAAGAAAACCCCGTATCCATTATCCAGGCGCATACTATCATGTGATCTTGCGCGGGAATGCCCGCCAGGACATTTTTTTCGACGATACCGACCGGTACCGGTTTTATCTGTTGCTTCAGGAAGGAACCGAGCGCTTCGGTCATCGAATCCAAATGACAATGGTGTCAGGTCTCCACGACCTGTTGCCGAAACAACTTTTTTAGCTCAGATCAGACGTCAGCTGTAGAATGAAACCGTATTTTCATAGATTCATGTTCTTTGAAAAAATATTCCTTCGTTCATATTGAAAGGCCATAAGGCAGCTTTTATTGGCGACATAATCGCCGTTTTAGCTGGTTTTATTGCCATTTGCTCTGCTTTTGCCCTTGCCGCCACTGCCTTTTGAGGTTTTGATCCATACTTGATTAACGTCTGGATATTCTGGATCGCACAGGTGAGGTACTCCTGAATCTTCATCTTCCAAAGTCCGCGCCACCGGGCCTGGTCGAAGTCGTAGCGTGTTGATCGGGCAAATGAGCGCTCCATGAGGTGTTGCCTTGTTTTTATATCCCGTTTGGCCTCGTTAGATTGGCTTTGTTCACGCATGATATTCAGTTCGTCCTGGCGCAGGTGACGCTTGACCGTTCGCCCGGTTTTGTTCTTGGTGCATTGCTCACGCAGCTCGCAAGCCGCGCAGACTTTCTTGGGAGCCCCATAATCACTGCTTTCGCGGTGCTTATGTAGAGACTTGCGCTTGAGCAGCTTCCCGGCTGGGCAGCGGTACATATCGATTTGCGGATCATAAAGAAACTGATCATCGGTAAAGATGGAACGTTTCTTCGTCCGTTTAAGTGCTGCTTGCCGCAAGTCAGGGATATGGGCCTTGACCCCTCTGTCGTGGCAAGCTAGAAAGTTGTCGATGGTGCCATACTTGCTGTCTGCCACTATGGTGTCAGCCGTAATTCCTGTTGTCGTCTCATGTTGCTCTAAAAGCGGCAGCATCAGGTGAGCCTCGTTGACATCGCCAGAAGCTGCATCGGTTGCCGTGATGATTTCATTCTTTCCGTCAACTGCACGGTGCACCTGGTAAGAAAGTTTCGGCTTGCCACGGTTTACGATAGATGCATCCGGGTCGGTACTGGAAATGTAGCGACTGTTCTTCTTTTCGTAGTACCGTGAAGAATCTGTGCTTTCGTTGCCCTCTGTCAGACGGGCTTCAAGTTTCTGGTAGTTCCTGTGAAGCTGGTGTTTCAGGTTTTTCGTGTCGAGGACGGAATTGTTTGATGCATTAGCATCGATCAGGCTTGAATCGACAAAAATCTTGCTGCCGTTAACCAATCCGGCCTGGACGCACTGCAGGACTATCCGTTCGAAAAAGCTTTGAAATACACTAACTCCCCATTTCTTTCTGGCTTTGGATAATACGCTATGGTTTGGAATCGTCGAATCAAGGTCATAACCCAGGAACCACAACCAGTCCATGCGTTCCGGGAGAGTTTCCATCAGCTCCCGTTCTGAGCGGACATTGTAGAAAACCAGCAGGAGCATCAGCTTCAGGATAACTGGTGGTGGAACAGATTCATTGCCATTGTGGCCGTAGAAGCTTTTTACTTCATCATAGACAAAGTAAAAATCGACAAGTTCGTTTACCTTCCGAAGAGGATGGTTGCTTCTGATTCTCTTGTCGAGGTTCACACCAAAGTGAAACAGACTGCTCTGAGGTTGTTCTTGGACTCCCATCATGGCGACTCTCCAAATAGCTAATGATGGCAGGATTATAGCATAATCAGCTAGTTAGGGCCAGAATGTTGTCGTTTGAGCAACAGCCCGTTAAAATATAAATTTTCTGAGTTGTGGCACTTCCTTGGCATGCACTTTAAGCGAGACTTCAGGAGGTTCTTGCTTTATTGCATTAGCAGCTTGTAAAAATGGATACTTCCCTATTTACCAATAGACTTAAATTGGGAAGTGTCCATTTTTTAGCGTAACCACCGACCTTACAGCCAGGCCGGTCAGGCTTATAGCGTAATGGTTCTTTTAGTTCTTGATGTTCTGCAGCAGAATCGATATCTTCAACTTTTTTCGAACTGCCAGCTTGATAAGGACAAAAAGACTGTGACCCGTAAAAAAGATGCCATCTATGCTTCCCCCCTGCAGAGTATAATTGATTTTCAATTCGATGAACGGGTTGTCGCCGTATTTCCCGACATGATACAACGCTCGGTTCCCGGCTACGGGTTGATTATATCCAATATCGGCATCCTCGCGGCGAAATACGCCCAGGCCGGGAGTCACTGCTATGATCTGGGCTGTTCCCTCGGGGCGGCCAGCCTGGCTATGCGCCAGCGCATCACTGCGCCGGACTGCGACATTATTGCGGTGGACAACTCCCCGGCGATGATTGAGCGTGCCGGCGAGCTCTTGGCTCTCGATACCGAGTCGACCATTCCGGTGACGATGATCTGTTCCGATCTCCAGAATGTTGCGATTGAGAACGCCTCGGTCGTCGTCCTAAACTTCACCCTGCAGTTCATCCCCCCAGAACAGCGATTGGCGCTGATTCAGCGGATCCATGCGGGGCTCAGACCGGACGGCATTCTCATTCTCTCAGAGAAGATCGCATTTAGCGAGTCGGAGCGGCAACAGATTCATGAAGAGCTGCATCACGACTTTAAACGGGCCAACGGCTACAGCGATCTCGAGATCAGCCAGAAGCGGTCAGCGCTGGAGAAGGTGCTGATCCCCGAGACCCTCGCGTGTCATCAAAAACGTTTGCAGGCGGCAGGTTTCTCTTCCTCTGAACTTTGGTTCCAGTGCTTCAATTTTGTCTCCCTGGTCGCGATTACATGAAATTCTACGATTCACTCTATCCGCACCTTGCTGCCATGGGTCAGGAGCGTTGGGCTGAGCACCTGCAAACGTCCCTGTCCGAGGAACTGCTGCTGGAACGTTACGGCGATATGGCGGGCTGGCTGAGCGCTCTGCAGTCGCTGCCGGAGATACGGCCGTCTCGATTTTCGCTGCAGGACAAGGTAACCATCGGCACGAGTGCTGATCTTGGCACCATCAGCCGCGAAGAGCTGGTCGCCCGGCTCCAGGCTTTTCACCCCTGGCGTAAAGGCCCCTACAATTTTTTCGGCATTGAGATCGATACCGAGTGGCGATCCGATTGGAAGTGGGAGCGCCTGCTGCCGCACATCCAGCCGCTGGCAGGACGCAGAGTTCTCGATGTCGGCTGCGGCAACGGCTATCACGGCTGGCGCATGC
>JAQUEZ010000420.1 GCA_028684915.1 Desulfobulbus sp. | reverse complement strand
TCTCCCACTTCTCCGTTTGACAAAGCGCACGGGGGAGTGTATAAAATCTCAGCTTGCCCGGATGGCGGAACTGGTAGACGCAAGGGACTTAAAATCCCTCGGCCTTCGGCTGTACGAGTTCGATTCTCGTTCCGGGTACCAACAACAATACAGCCACTTAGCTTAATTGCCGAGTGGCTGTTTTTGTTTCCAATTGACTTTTTGGTCCAAAATTGGTCCACTTGCTTCAAATATAAAGGAGTCAATGTGGCAGCAATTACGAATCGTGGACCACTGCAATGGAGAGCACGCATCCGTCGCCGGGGATATCCGACTGTAAGCAAAACTTTTGAAACAAAAGCGGATGCCGAAGCTTGGGCACGGCAAATTGAAAGTGAAATGGACAGAAAAGTGTTCATTTCCCGAGCCGAAGCCGAACAGTATACCTTGAGCGAATGCCTTGATCGCTACATTGAAGAATATATTCCCCGCCTCAAACACGGAAAGCGCGAAGCTGACCGTGCCCGCGCTTTACAACGTCGTCCGATAGCCCACCGTATTATGGCAACCATTCGTGCCAAAGACATTGCTGATTTTCGGCGCGAACGCGAAGCCGAAAATGTGAGCGGCAACACAATCCGATTGGATTTTGCCCTACTTTCTAAACTCTTCAACTATGCCCGTTCTGATTGGGGCATGGAAAGCCTGCAGAATCCTGTAGAGTTAGCAGCCAAACCGAAGCCCTCTAGAGGACGTGACAGACGGCTGGAGAAAGGTGAAGAAGAAAAGCTATTGAAGGCGGCCAGCCCCATTTTTCAGGTTGTTATTCTCTTTGCGCTAGCGACGGCCATGCGTCGGGAAGAAATTGCCAGCTTGCAATGGAAAAATGTTAGCATAAATAACCGCTCCGTCTATCTTCCTGAGACAAAAAACTCAGAGGCGCGTACCGTGCCATTATCCACAACCGCATTAGATATCCTTAAAGCGCTTCCTTCTCCCGAAAGGGAAGAACGCGTGTTCGGCATGACGGCCAATCAAATAACCGACACGATGAAAAGAGTTCGTAAAAAAGCAGAATTGGAGAATATCCGTTTCCACGACCTACGCCATGAGGCTACCAGTCGATTTTTTGAGAATACGGATTTGGACGTGATGGAAATCAAGGCTATCACTGGCCACAAAACCTTACAAATGTTGGCAAGATACACACATTTACGAACGGCGCTACTGGCAGACAGGTTAGACGGTGCAAAAAGAGGATAAAGAGCTTAACCTTTTCTGCATTCAAATAAACAACCCTTCCACATCAGGCGCGCATACTGCGCATATCTACCGCAACAAACTAACGCTCTCCTTCATACAATCCAGAAAGGCGGCTCATAGGTATCTGATATGTTTCCCTTCCTCAATCGCATCATTAATGATACGATTAGGCCATGCAAACGTATCAATGGATCTGGCAACATGCCAACTGGCCACATTTTTCCTTTCATGCCGACCAGCTTCTGAGCGATCTCAGTGAAGCCTCGAAGAAGATTGGCTCGCTGGAAACCATCAGCCAAACTATCAGTGCGCAGGAAAGCACCGCCGCGCTGGAGCGGGTGTTGTCTGATGATGCTTTGGAAACATCGGCAATCGAGGGAGAAACTCTCCGTCGTAGTTCTGTACGATCCTCAATCCGCAGAAAACTTGGATTGCCTATAGAGCAGGAGGATAAGGACATACGGACAGACGGGCTGATAGCCATGTTATTTGATGCAAGAAATCAGATAAAAGAACCGCTTACTTCGGAAAGAATGCAGGGCTGGCATGCCGCACTCTTCCCTACCGGTTATTCAGGATTAAAAAAAATTCGTGTTGGACAATATCGAGGCCTCGAGGAAATGCAGATCGTTTCCGGGCCGGTGGGTAAAGAGACTGTTCATTACATCGCCTCGCCGCACAGCAGGCTGGATATAGAGATGGAACGATTTCTCCGATGGGTCAACACCACCGGTGAACATCCGCCATTGATCAAAGCCGGAATTGCCCACCTCTGGTTCATCATGATTCACCCCTTTGATGATGGAAATGGTCGGGTTGGAAGAGCTATCATCGATTACATCATGGCCGCACAGTACCCCAGGCTCATGCAGCTCGTCTCTTTTTCCAAACAGTTCAGCCATGACAGAAAGGGGTATTACGCAGCATTGGAAGAGGCGGGCAAAGGGGGAATGGACATCACCGCCTGGCTCAGATGGTTTCTTCAGGCAACCATTTCAGCGATGCAGGAAGCGCAGTGGGTAGTCGATACCGTGGTGCAAAAAACCAGTTTCTGGCAAATGCACCAAGGGACAGCATTGAACGAAAGACAGAGGAAGGTGATCAACCGTCTCCTTGATGCCGGAGAACAATTCATCGGAAACATGACAACCAGAAAATATGCAGGTATGACCAAATGCAGCAAGGTCACCGCCAGCCGAGACCTGGCCGATCTTGTTGAAAAAGGAGTACTCCAAAAAACTGCCAGTGGCGGAAGAAGCACAAGCTATATCCTATACATGGACGTTAAACCCAACACTGGAAACGAATAATTTTTGGGTGTGCGCAGACAGCACTCGCATGGGCACGTCGTTTTCGGAAAAAAATTCCGGCTCGCTAACTCCCCTTTACGAGGCGTTCACCCGATTTTTGCCTGTCAAATTTAAACAATTTCCCTTTCTCTTTCTTTCGCTGCCATACTTCCATTTCCCCAAATCTCGCTGGGAATTCCTGTATAAAATCAATCGCGGTCCGAGGATTTCGGCCATTCTCTTCAGCAAGCCATTGTTTAACCATATCAAAAAACTCGTTCATCATCTGATCGTATCTAAGTGCATCTGACACTTGGACAGGCGAGATAGTGGCTTTTTCCTGCTTAGATGCCGGTGGGCCGTTTTTAAAAAGCTGTACAATCTTAGCAGATTGGCCATCAGTCAGGTTATGAAGCGCTGCCCTGGTTACCCCAAACTTCTCGTAAATAATCGCATACCACGATTTAGGGATCCTGTTTTTCCTTTTGGCGTCGGAAATCGCCTGAGGTGAAATCCCAAGTTTTGCAGCAACCTCTCTCTGGCTCTCTCCTCCAGCTATATGTTTAATCTTTTTGAATATTTGCTCAAAACCAACCCGCTCCATTATTTTCTCCAAACTTATGCTTGATAGGGCTTTACAATTCGATTAAAAATCAAATATGAGCAAAGCTAATACAAGCAAAATAAAGCAATTGCTAAAACAATACAACACAAAGCAAAAGGATATTGCCTCTTTCCTTGGAGTATCCGCTCAGTTTGTCAATCAGGTGATTAACGGAAAAAGATCTACAGCCAGGGTCATGAAAGCCATTGCATTCTTTACAAACAGACCGATATCTGAACTCTGGCTAGATGAGGAGTAACTCACTTTATTTATTGATAAATTCCAGAATGGTGAAATTTTAAACCCAGGCATCCTAGCAAACTTTCACAAATTTTTGCAAAGGAATTTAATTCGGCAGCCCACTGGAATTTCGATAAATTTATCTGAAAATTATCCTCTATTTTCCCAAAAGCATACAGCCCCAACCGATTCAAGACACCTGCCAAGTTGATGGAGATGAACATTGTGGTACACATTTTTTTCACCTACTTGATTACAACTGATGGCCCTGTCTAGGAAACACCTATAAGCAACAGCGACAAAACCGAATGTACTCAGAGTCAGATGATGTCGTCCGTGTTGGGATTTTTTTCATGGTGAACCGCCGACCCATTCTCGACACTTGTTTTCCTGTTACTGGGAGCTACCGATCTTTCTTTCGCCCCTGATTTTTTCACTGGCTTCAAATTTCTATAAAAGGCCTGATAGCTCATTGTGATTTTGCCCTTTTCCTTCAAATCTTCATAGGCAAGCTTGATGCTGTATCCGGCAGCTAATAATTTTTCTACTTCCTGGCGTACAGCGAAAAACTCGATCCGGGCACCCCCTTTTTTCAATCGTTCCATAATAGAAAATAATAAAATATGATTAAATTTAATATAAAATCAAAAATAATAATAAAACATAATGAAAAATCATGCAAATTGCACGATTCTTCTTGGTTCTCTACGGAATTTTGTCTTCCTCTCTGATTTTTTATCTGGAGTGAAAGGCAGGATAGGTGAGGTAGCGCTACCGCGCACCTCACTCCCCTGCCCCATCCGGGTAATGCTTATTCGCTTTCAGCTCAACGCAACAGCCCATTGAAATCATGCCCAGCACAAAAAAGCGCATCACCACCTATCTTACTGACGAAGAATACCAATGCATGACCCAGGCAGCAGCTCAGACTGGCCTGTCGGTGTCAAAATACGTCAAACGGGTTTG
>JAQUEZ010000113.1 GCA_028684915.1 Desulfobulbus sp. | reverse complement strand
TGAAGGCAGCGACGCAGGCGATCCTGAAAGAGCAATTCAGCGTGCGACTGGTACCAGCCTCGCATGGCTAGAGCAACCGGCTCTGGTAGTTTCGGTGTGGGAACCTGGACCTCGAAAAATCGGCCAATCAACCGTACGGATGGATTGTCGGCTTGATGCACGCGCAGCCGGTATTGCCGGCCGAGATACAGGTGAGTTTCGCCTGGAACATATCGTTTCTCAACAGGCAGCGGTTGAAATTTTTCAAAAAGACGCCGCTGTTTGATTATCCAGGAACGACGGCGCGTAAGGCGTGTCTGCACCTCCTCCAGTGACCGCCCCATCGGAGCCAAAGCGGTCACCGTGCCATCAGGATGCACCGAGATCGACAAGCGTTCGCGCTCCCTGAACTCAACCGACACGGAGATATGCTCCCCGGCGTGTTCCAGAGGCACGATTTGGGCGGTTGAATCAAGCATATCGTGCTCTGGCGATGTCGAGTAGCATCTCAAGAATGCGGTCGATTTCTGCAAACGTCAGGTCAACCCCTTGTTGATCATTCAAGTCAAACAAGTAGTCCTCGATGGCACCCTTCATACGGTTTTGCACATCGGTATTGTTCGTCCAGTGAACGATTCGGTTCTGCTGGATGATTGTATCAATGGCCAGACTGGCCGCAGTGCTGGCGGCACGGGGATCGAATCCGGCGATTGCGTGTCTGGCAAACACCTCCTGTAGCACGCCAAAGAACGCTTTGGCAACATCATGGCTGGCTAACTCCTGGGGAATATCGTCACCGGTACGATTCTTGATTTTTTCGGCGATCACCTTGACCTTGCCCAGATATTCAGCATCTGAGAGTCGTTGCTCGCGGAAGGCCCGAATGGCTTCTTCCAGCATTTCCGAAAATCGCCGGTAAAACGCAGGATCCTCCTGCATCCGATCATGGATCGTCCGTTTGGTGCGATGCGCTATGGTGTCGGCTTTCGAAGCCGTGCTGCCGAGTTTCTCCACCTCCTTGGCGAAGGCCTCGGTGTCAAAGATGTTGACCAACTCAATGACCTTCTCCACCTCGCCGGTACCGACGTATTGGTCGACCAGCTTCTGGATGCGGGCCTCATACTCCTTGAAGTCCACGATCTCGGCATACCGCTTGCGCACCGAGGCTCGCAGTTGCATGAAAAATCGCAGATCTGCCTTGTATTTCTCCAGTTTGGCTTCGGGCGTTTCTTCAAGGAATGTCGACGATGACAGCGCAATTGCCAGTGTCCGCGCATAGAAACTCAGCCGCTCGTAGAACTTCTCACGCAGCTCCTCGTTCGCCAGCAGCAACTCGTAGGCTTCCTCATCCTGCCGGTTGCGAATCGCCTTGAACACCTCCCACAGGTCAGAATGTCGCTGCGGCAGCTTTTTTACCTCAGTCTCCACATCCGTAAGCGCGGTGCCGAGATCGTCCAAGCCCTCCTTGTCGAACTCGGAGAGTCGGTCATAGATGTCCAGCGCCTGATCGAGATTCTGCAATACACCGCGATAGTCGATGATATACCCGAAATCCTTGCCGTCATAGAGTCGGTTCACGCGGGCGATAGCCTGAAGCAGGGTATGCCCTTTTAAGCGGCGCGTCAGGTACAACACCGTGTTGCGCGGCGCATCGAACCCGGTCAGCAGCTTGTCCACCACGATGATGATTTCCGGCTGCTCGGCATTCTTGAACCCACTGATGACCTGGCGGTTGTACTCCTTTTCGCTGCCATACTTGACCATCATCTTCTTCCAGAACGCCTTCACCTCATCTGCGGACTCCTGGTGCACATCTTCCTCGCCTTCCCGTTCGTCCGGACCGGAAATGAGCACCTCGCTGCTGACCAGTCCGAAGTCATCGAGGAATTTTTTATACAGCAGCGCCGTGGCCTTATCCTGCGCCACCAGTTGCGCCTTGTAGGGCGTGCCCTGCCAGTTGTCGCGGAAGTGTTCGCTCACATCCCAGGCGATGCGCATGACCTTTTGCTGGGCCTTGTTCAACTGATCGGTCGAGGAGAATTTTCTTTTCAGGTCCGCCTTCTGTTCACGGGTCAGACTGGTGGTGATTCGCTCGAACCAGGCATCCACCGATTCGGTGTCTACCTTCTGGTCCACATGGCGGCCTTCGTACAAGAGCGGCACCACCGCCTTGTCCTTGACCGCCTGTTCGATGGTGTAGGTGTCGATCAAACCGCCAAACCGCTCGATGGTATTTTTATCCCTCTGCATCACCGGTGTGCCGGTGAAACCGATGAAACACCCGTTCGGCAAGGCCTTCTTCATCTTCGCATGTAGTTCGCCGTACTGGCTGCGATGGCTTTCATCCACCAACACAAAAATGTCCGGGTTTTCATCGCGCACGCCGGCCTTGCTCACCGCCAGCTCGAATTTGTCGATCACCGTGGTGATGATTCGGGTTTTGCTGTCGCCCAGAAGCTCCGCCAGGTGCTTGCCGGTCTTCGCCTGGACCGGTATCGTGCCGCAGTGGTGAAAGGTCTTGTATATCTGGTCGTCCAGGTCCACACGGTCGGTCACCAGGATGATCTTGTCATTGTCGATTCCGGCTTCCAGGGCAATCGCCTCTGCCAGCATCACCATGGTCAGGCTCTTGCCGCTGCCCTGGGTATGCCACACCACGCCGCCCTTGCGTCTCCCACCCCGCTGCGTCTGACGAATCCGGGCCATGATCTTGGTCACGCAGAAATACTGCTGATACCGGGCGACCTTTTTCTCCCCGGCGTCGAACAGCATGAACCGGTAGGTCAGTTCCAGGAGCCGTTCCGGCCGGCACAGGGCATACAGCGCCCGATCCTGCTCCGTCACCTGCCGTTCAAGGCTGCCATAGCTGGGGGAGTCCTCATGCACCGTCCATACACGGGAAACCAGCACCTTGTCCACCTGTTCTTCCGAAAGCGGCATGCTCACAAGATGTTTGAGCGCTGCCGATTCCTCTGCACCAAACTCTTCCTTCCACACCGCCCAGAACTTGGCGGGCGTGCCCACGGTGGCGTATTTGGCCTCGTTTTTCGATACCGCCAACAGGAGCTGTGCATAGTGGAAGAGGCGCGGAATCTGGTCCCGCTGCTGGTTGCGGATCTGCTGACTGACCGCCTGCGCGATGGCGTCTTTCAGATCCGGCCGCTTGCACTCGATCACCACCAACGGAATACCGTTGACGAACAGCACGATATCCGGCCGCCGCGTCTCATGACTGCCGCTGCGCTCGACCATGAATTCCTCGGCCAGGTGATAGACGTTGTTCTCCGGGTGCTTCCAGTCGATGTAGTCCAGTTGAAAGCTCTTGGTGTCGCCGTCGATGGACTGCTGCATTGTCCTGCCCAGGGTCAGCAGGTCGTAGACCTTCTCGTTGGTCTGCACCAAGCCGTCGTCCGCCAGATCCTTGAGCGTCTGCACCGCAGCCAGGATGTTGCCCTCGCTGAACGGATACTCACGACCCCGGAAGCGGATAGCGTTGATCTTCCGCAACTGCTCGGTCAGCACGTTCTCCAGCAGGACCCCGGTCAGCCGTCCACCGCGCTCCCGCAAGGTTTCTTCCTGGGAAAGGTAGATGTACCCCAGCCTCTGGAGCAACTGCAGCGCCGGAACCTGCGAGATCAGATCTTCTTTAAAGGAGGGGATGTCCATGGTCAGACCTTTTTCGTGGCGTCAGGAAGATGGTTTTTGCTTGACTTTTCTGCTCGAAATACAGATAAAGGAATTGGACTGGGAATGCCCGGTCGGCGGGTAGCTCTGCAAGGAGCTGCCCGTTTTCTTTTTTAGGGGAACATCTTCCATCCGCTTACCTTGCCATTGCCTTGATACAGGTGGCTGTTGACGATCTCGTAGGCCTGATTGGGTTGATCTGGCTTGAGCATATGACGAGCCGCCGGGTGGGCACACAAGTCCGCCAGTTGAATCCCTACGATATTTTTCCGCTTGTCGTGAAATTTGAGTCGGAACGAGCGCTTTTCGAACCGGGATTTCCCGACATACTGCGTCCCATTGCTAATCAGATCGAAGAAAGCCGCCTTCAGCGCGTTATCCTCATTAGTCCCGCGTGCCTCAGCAATGATCGTCAACGTTGTTTGTGCTCGCTGTTCCAGACAGTACAATAACCGTTCCATCACGAAGGTCAGTGCCAGTTCATAAGGGTTTTCAGCGCGGACATACCGGTCTCGCAGCTTTTGCTTGTGAATCCCGACGATGAACACCTCATACGGTAGATCGCGCATCAACCCCGCAAGGTCTGCCATGAACGATTGCCGCCGGGCGGGATGTTGCAAGATCGCAAACGGCCCTGAAGCCTTGCGGATATCCCGGCTGTGCAGGTTGACTCCCTCATGATCCCAGTACCTGAGTTTGAGGGCATTGATCGCCGGTAGAATAACGTCCCGATAATCAGCCCGCCTGATCAGCAAGAGCGACAGAACAAAAATCGGAAAATCCCGATCGATTTTCGTCAACGAATGGTCGCCGCACTCATCCAGAAACGCGAGATATTCCGCCTCTCCTTGCTGATCAGTCATCAAGCCGTCTCCTTTGTGGGCATCGTCCCGGTCAGCAGCTTCTGCATCAAACCTTTTTTGAGTTTACGCTGGGCGGCGAGCTTCTTCTCCAATAGGACAATCTCTCGATCCGCAGCGCTTAGCACAGCGGCGATGCGGGATTGCTCATCAAGCGGTGGCAATAATAGTTTAAGGCTTGCGACATCGCGCATGTAAATGTGGACGACTGATTCACCCTGGGCGTGGCAGTAAAACGCACGGCGTACATGCTGACTGTCAAGGAGATAGGCCAAAAAAACGCTGTTCACGGCAGCCGGTGTGACAATGATTACATCGCCACCAGCATAGGCTGTTTCTTGGCCCAAGTAGACAGCCGCCTTTCCTATCTCGGTCCGATCTTCGCCAGAGCCGGCCAAGAGAAGATCACCGTATTGAATAGCTTTGCTAGCTTTGGCAGCTTCAGGCGAGATAAAAGACCGCACCTGATCTATTTGAACGTCATATGTGGTGTAAAGCTCACCGTATCGCACAGCAGGTAACCCGGTGGGCAGAATATCTTCTTTAGTGATGCCAGCACCTTTCGAGATGCGACTGATCTTTTCAAGGCGGTGATTACGCCACTGCTTGTTGAATCCCGGTAATCGGCGGTGGCCGGTGAGCAGTAGCTGGGCCAAACCCTTCTTGAGCGTCCGATTGGTCGCGATCCGTTGTTCCATTCCCGAAATCGCCCTATCCGTCGTGGAGAGCACCTCCACGACCTCGCGCTGGTACTCAATAGGCGGAACAGGGATCTTAAGTCGTTTGAATTCCGCCTGCCCAAGCGTCTTGTTCCGTCCAGCCCCTCCTGGTGATGCGATGTTCAGATCATACTTGCCCCGTGGTGTGGAAAAGTAACGCCAGGCATACTCCGGCAGCAGCTTGCCATTACGGGAACTGTACATGGGAAACCGATGCGAGGCGATCATACCTACTTCAGCCTTGCTGGTCATGGCGACGGCCTGCTCCCATGCGAAGACGATGTTGAACACCAGGCAATCCGGTTCCACCCAGAACACTCGCTTCTCGCCAATCTGCTTGCCGGTTGTCTCCGGCTTATGGAAGATGCCCTTGCCGTGGCTGCGAATGCCGATCTCGCGGTAGTGGGTGTCCGGTTCGACCTTCACTGGACGGCGTACCTGTTTGAGCAGATCGCCAATCGGTAGCATGGGCCACGTTGAAGTTTTTTTATTCATAAGCCTCTGTTCGATATTCATGACGGACATGCCGCCCCGGAATCGATCGAAACCATTTCGAGGATATCCTCGAAATGGTCTGCCGGATCATGGCCGGAATTACGGCACGCTTTCTTGCATCAGTTCAGCCCCAATTCCTTCAAATGGTCGGCCAGTTCCTTCTCTACGGCTGCCAATTCATCTTCCAACAAAGCAATTTCCTTCTGGATGGCCGGGATATCGACTTCCGGTTCCGGTTCGAAGGTGTCCACATAGCGCGGAATGTTCAGGTTGAAATCGTTCTCCTTGATCCCGGCCAGCGTGGCGGGATAGGCGTATTTTTCGACCTGCGCGAAGTTCTCGAAGGACGAGACAATCTTGTCGATATCCTGGGGCCGGAGACGGTTTTGGTTCTTGCCGGCCTCGAATTCCCGGCTGGCGTCGATGAATAGAATATGCTTGTCGCGTTCCGAGTCAGCCTGGGCCCATGGCTTGCGGGCCTTGCTGAAAACAACGATGGCAGCGGGAATGCCGGTGCCGAAGAAGAGGTTGGCAGGCAGGCCGATGACGGCTTCGAGGAGGTTGTCTTCAATGAGTTTCTGGCGGATCTTGCCTTCGGCCCCACCACGGAAGAGGACGCCGTGTGGCACGATGACGCCGACGCGGCCCTCGTCCTCCAGGGCGGTCTCGATCATGTGGCTGATAAAGGCGTAATCGCCCTTGCTTTTGGGCGGGATGCCGCGCCAAAAGCGGTTGTACGGGTCGTTCTCGGCATAGTCATGCCCCCACTTGTCGAGACTGAACGGTGGATTGGCCACGACCACATTAAACCTGAGCAGGCGGTCGCCGTCGACCAGGTGCGGGCTGGTGATGGTGTTGCACCATTCGATGCGGGCGTTGTCCATTTCGTGGAGAAACATGTTCATGCGGCACAGCGCCCAGGTTGAGCCGTTGGATTCCTGGCCAAAGAGCGCGAAGTTGGCCGAACCGATTTCTTTGGCCACGCGGATGAGCAATGAACCGGAGCCGCAGGCCGGATCGCAAATGGTGTTGCCGGGTTGGGCTTTGAGCAATTTGGCCAGGAGTGTGGCGACCTCGCCGGGTGTATAAAATTCGCCGCCCTTTTTACCTGAGTCTGCGGCAAATCGGCTGATCAGGTATTCGTAGGCATTGCCGATGACGTCCTGGTTGCCAATGCGGCTGGGCCGCAGGTTGAGCTGTGGCTTGGCGAAATCATCCAGGAGATGGTTCAGGCGCCGGTTGCGATCCTTTGCTTGGCCGAGGTTGGGCTCGGAGTTGAAGTCGATATTGCGAAAGACATTTTCAAGTTTCGTCTTGTTGGCGTCTTCAATGGCTTCGAGGGCAATGTTGATCAGTTCGCCGATGTTAGAGCGGGTTCGTCGTTCATAGAGGCTGTCGAAACTGGCGGTGAACGTCTCTTCGATCGTACCGTTCTTGTCGCGCAGCTCGACGATAGGCATGACAAAACGTTCACGATCCAGGGCGCGCTGGACCCGCTGCTCATCGCCCTTGTACTTCTTGAGATAATGGTCACGTTTGTCATTCCAGAGATCTGACATGTACTTGATGAACAACATCACCAGGATGTAGTCCTTGTATTGTGTCGGATCGAGCGTGCCGCGAAACGTGTCGCAGGCCTGCCAGAGAATGTCGTTGATTTCTTTTTGGGAGACGGTCTTGGTCATGGGGCTCATTCCTTGTCCAGTCCAACAGCCTGACGGCAGGTGGATTGTATTAACTGTTCACGTTTTTGGTCAATTTGGGCTCGGATCGACTGCTGCCGTCGCCAGAGGTCCACGGTGTCTGCGATGAGCCGTTGCACCTCAAGTGGTGGCACTACGACATCGAGTGCTTCCAGCAAAGGACGGGCGAGGTAGCCGATCCCTGTGCCGCAAGAGCCGCTTTCAAGGGCAGCTTGCATATCAGACTGGTTCAGCCACCATGCGAGGTAGCCGGGGAGAACCAAATCTTTGCGGGACCTGATAATGTAGAACACGCTTGAAGCGAGCACATCCGTCAGATCCATATCAATGAGGTGTGCCCGGTAATCTTGGCCTCGGGCTGCAAGCAGAATGTCGCCACGTGAGATCCGGTATAAGTCTGGATTTCGCTCGGGCTTAAACCGGACGGAAGTTTTCAGGCAGAGACCGCCCCGAAGTGAAACATCCCTTGCCTGAAGAAGCCGATGAGTTCCCGACGCCAACGGGCACACACTTTTACGGCTTAGATAGCCTGGCTGCACGTTCGCGACATCCTTCAGCTTCATAAACGGGAATTTTGACTTGTCAGTAGGATTCATACTGATAATATGGCAACAAAGCGCAAGGCCGTCAACTGAAAAATATCAGTAGATTGCGTACTGATTGTTTTATCTGGATGGTGAAATATGCTTGCGTTTCACTATAAAACTATTTTTTATGTTTAATAACATGATGTTAGGCATGGAAATGCCGAGCCGATAGGGACTCTCGATTTCTGGCTCGCGGTTGAATCCACCAGTTTGCAAATGGCATCATCCATGCACTCCTTGAGCGTTTTGTGCGGGATTCGATCTAGATGTGATGTAATACATAGACGTCATTGCCTTTTTTGATGATGGAGCGAAAAGCTGCCTGCGCTTGTAGCTAGCGGGAGGATGCTTGACTTTTCAAATCAAGTCCAGTTGGTTACGTGCACAAATAACCAGTCGTCCTATTCCCTGGCCACGGTTTGGATTTTAAAATAATTAACATAATATGTTAATAAAAATTGAGATTAGTGCGCAATATGCGTATATTCTTTAAAAACAAAAAGCTCCAAAAAATATGCTCAAACAGTGCTGAGGCAATCAAGCTGTTGGGGGCCAAGCGGGGCGGCAAGCTGATGCAGCGAATGATGGAACTCAAGGCTGCCGAAAATCTGGGCGATATTTCACGTTTGCCCCCTGCCAGGTGCCACGAGTTGACGGGTAATCGAAGCGGCCAACTGTCTGTCGATCTGGAACACCCGTATCGCTTGCTTTTCATTCCCGCTAACGAGCCAATACCAGTACATCCACATGGTGGGTTGGACTGGGGGCAAGTCACGGAAATTGAAATAGTGGAAATTGCCGATACGCATTGAAGGAGGGAGGGAGCGATGAGAGCGAAAAGAAAATACGAATTTGAACCTGATTATGCGGTTCCACCAGGGGCGACATTGCACGAGGTTATGGAATCTCTGCAGATGTCCCAAAAAGAATTGGCCCAACGAACCGGGCTGACCGAGCAAACGCTCACCCGCATTTTCAAGGGTGACCAACCGATTTCCTATGAAACCGCCAACCGACTGGAACTGGTGACAGGTGTACCGGCGAGAATGTGGAACAATCTCGAAGCGCAATACCGGGAGCAGTTAGCCAAGCAGGAAGAGCGGCAAAGGTTGGAGGCCGACAAAGCCTGGCTGAAGACGATCCCGATCAAAGAATTGATTGAGCGAGGCCATGTGGAGCCGGACGATGACAAGGTGAACCTGGTCCGAAAGGTTCTCGCCTTTTTTGGTGTTTGCAGCGTGCAGGCCTGGCAGGAGATCTGGGCCGCCCCCGCTGTGGCTGCCCGAAGGTCCCGTTGCTTTGAATCCCGGCCAGGAGATGCGGCCGCCTGGATCCGTCAGGGCGAACTGCAGGCACAACAGATTGAGTGTGCCCCATTCGATAAAACCAGGTTCAGTGCTGCTTTGGAGGAGGTTCGTCCTCTCACCCGGGAAGAATCGGTGGTGTTTGAGCCTCGAATGAAACAGCTTTGTGCGAATGCCGGTGTAGCTGTGGCCCTGGTACGCGAGATGAAAAAGGTTCCCTGGAACGGCGCCACCAAGTGGCTAACCCCCAACAAGGCGATGATCCTGCTCAGTCTGCGTGGCAAGGGAGAGGATAAGTTCTGGTTTTCATTTTTCCATGAAGCTGGCCATGTGCTCAAGGACAAGAAGAAGGGGCTCTTCATCAACGACGAGAGCAATGGTGACCTCAGCGAAAAAAAAGCCGATGCCTTTGCTGCGGAAACCCTTATTCCCGCCAAGCATGATGCCCGGATTTCTAACTGTCGTAGCAAGCAAGAGATCATCCTTCTGGCCGACGAACTGCGCATTTCTCCGGGCATCGTTGCCGGGCGGTATCAATTTCTCACAGGGCAATGGCAAATGTTCAAGGATCTCATCCGTAAATTGGAGTGGGAAGACTGATTTTTAGTATGATTTCAAAGGAATAACATCCACCTCTTCACTCCGTCTGATTCCGGGAGTTGCCACCCTTCGGTGGGCAATAATCAAACCCTGCTTTCTCACTAAATTCCTCCATAAAAGTTGAGAACGCCTCGACAGCCTGGCGGGCATTGGCCATGAGTTCCAGGCCTTCTTGTTCCGGGATGCCGCCCACTTCCTTCCAGTGTGCCTTTAGCTGATCGTAGGCCAGGTCGAACTGCACCACCAGATGTAGCATCTGTTTGGCCAACGGGGAACGGACATCGATGAGCTTGGCGGTGGGGGTGCGCCTCGCCGTCTTTTTGATTACCTTCTTTTGGCTGGTTGCCATGGTGCTTCCTCCAGTGATGTTTGTGGGTTATTTGTGGTCCAGGGTTTCCGAAGACGCGCCGAGATTCCGGTAGCGTATCATTCTGATCTGTCAGGATTACTTACATAATCTCTCTTGACTGCCAACCGATACATGTCTAAAGTGTGCGCGTAATCCCGATTCCGCCCGAGACGGTGGGACTACAGATAATCAAATAACAACAGATACAACACATACCCAGTCCGGAGAGCCCTGCCCGGTTCCCGGACAAAGAACTGCTGATCCGTGCCAGGGCAGTACTGCACAGGATCCCCCGACCATTGCCGGCGTTGCTCCGCTGGCATCCGGCCGGGACCCGAAATCGGACCCGTTGCGAGCACATCAAGGCAACGATGGTTCGTTCTCGTGGCCGTAGGCCAACTCCGCCGCCCCATGCACAGCAGGCGTTGGAGGAAGAGAACGCCGGTTCCGTGCATACGGAACGCAGGCCACCATACTAAAAAATGCCAGGTCACCTGCCCGCATGGAGGCAGCGCATTCCTCAATCGTCTACCCGTACCGCTGACCGCTGCGTTAGACATCGAAACCACCATCAGGTCGTCACGGATTCCTTGCCGTTCAGGCTTGGTTTGCCCGCCCTCGTGCAGCAGGCCGCCAGATGAGCTCTAGGAAAAATTCGCCCTCACGACCGCCATCCATCCAGAGCCAGGAACGTTCAGCACCCTCTTTTTCCTTTTTCCAGGGGTGCTGACATCTAACAGTTTCATGCAAGAAATTTTTTTTGCCCTTTTGGGGCTTTCCACCGCCTCGAGATGAAAACCGGACGTCCGGTTTTTTTATGGAATCCTCATTAGTTATTCAAGAGGAGCAATCCGTTATGGCACGTTCTCCAAAAATATTTCGCATGCGCTGCGTGACATCGTTGTGCACGTATTGTCAACACTCTGAAACCACCCTTTCAGGGGTGACCTCAGTTTCCTGCTGCCCAACCAAAAGGAGGGCTCCATGGAACTGATGCAAAGAAGCACCCTGCCGGAAACCGGCTTTCTGCGTCTGCCCCAGATTGTCGGCGACACCAAGGCTCAGCCTCCGGTCCCGGCGCTGATCCCGGTGTCTAGAAGCACCTGGTGGGCAGGGGTTAAATCAGGTCGCTATCCTCAACCGGTTAAGCTCGGGCCGCGCATCACCGCCTAGCGGGTGGAGGATATCCGCCGGCTCATACAGGACACCTTCGTGTGAGGTGGCTATGGAATGGGTCAAAGTGAGGTGCGACATCTTTGAACACCGCAAGATCAAACTGATCCGCAAGGGACCTAGGGGCGATACCCTGGTGCTGCTCTGGGTGATGCTGATTGCCGAGGCTGGAAAGTGCGGTCGGGGAGGGGCGCTCATGATCTCTGAGAACAAGCCCTATACGGCCGAGACCCTGAGTCTGCTGCTGGCGATGCCGGAATCGGTCGTCGAGCTGGGCCTGGAACTGTTTGCCCGGCTGGAGATGATCGAACGGGATGCGGTCATCCGGATTCGCAACTGGCGCAAGTACCAGAGCGAGGACAAGCTGGAGGTCCGTCGGGAAAAGGACCGGCTCCGCCAGCAGCGGCACCGGGAAAAAGAACCCGATGTGTCACAGTCGGTGTCACGTGACATGAACGTTTCTCCGTCACGTGATGTCACGCCGGAGAACAGAACAGAGAAGAACAGAGTAGATAAGACAACAACAACAGAGGGTGTACGGTTGTTTTTGTCACAGACACCGTTGTCACACATCTCTGATCAGGAACTCGGTGGACTGATGCAACGTCACGGTCCCGGGCGTTTACGAAAAGCGGCCGATGTCGCTGCGGAAACCTGGCGGCGTGACCGGAATGAAATCTGCAATCCGGGTGGCTACCTCAACACCCTCTGCGAGTCCTTGGTTATCCCCGACTGGTATGTGCCTCCTGACGAACGGCAGAAACGTGCCCAGGCGACCCGAAGGCGTCAGGAAATGCAGACTGCCGGCCTGGTGGCCCAGCAAATGGCCGAACAGGCCGAAAACAAGGCCCGAGACGAACTGTGGCAGAGCCTGAGTGACACCGAGCGTGACCAGTTTTGCACCGTTGCCCGGGATGAGTACCCTGTCGGCACTCATGCCCCGGAAGGTGTGGTCCAGATCCTTGCCAAGATGAAGGCCTGGGAGGCCCGGCAGGTGAGCGGCTGCTCCTGAGAGCGTGGCAACCGTGCCCTGCACGGCTGCAATGCGCCAGACGCGGAAATCCCCGGTAGTTGCAGCGCTGACAAACTGAAGAATGTTTGTCACCTGCTGCAAACCACTGTCAATTTCGATGCCCGGATTTCCGCGCTGTGTCAGGAGGCGCCGACACAGCGCGGAACCCGCACCCCAGCACCGCTTTGCCGCGCCGGGCGCGACAAAGCTTGGAGGACGAACCATGGAGACGTATGAGGAGACATTTGATGCGCAGGCTGAGGTCGCACGCATTCGCAGCCGCCGGGCAGTGGCCAGGCGGAAACACTACCGCAAAAGCCGACTGGACCGCTATCGAGCGGAGCTGGTGGCCATGCGGCGGGCCGGCGCTTCCTGTGCCGACCTGGCCGAATGGTTGCGCATCCGCCGCTGCCGGATTCACCGTAGCTCGATTGACTGCTATCTGAAACGCTTGTCGGAGTTGCACCATGCCGAGTTTCCGATCAGCGAAGGCCCAGGCTGAGCATGCGGTCTCCCGCAAAATTGCCCTGAGGGACCGGCAGGCATGATCACCAGAATGATGGTCGGATTCATAGTCTGGGTACGGCCAGGGGGTATGAGCAGGCCCTCAAGGGCTTTGCCGACTATCTTCGCCAGCATCGATTGGGGGATCTGCGCAGTGCCAGCGAAGAGGTGGCCCGGCAGTATCTGGCCGAACGGTCCCAACTGGTTGGCCAGAAGACTCTTGACCTGGACCGTCAGGCGATCCAGATCCATCTTGGCCAGCGGTTGGAGATCGTCAGCAGCAGCAAAGAGAGCACCCTCTCCACCCGCAGCTATACCCCTGCCCAGGTCGAGCGGATCGCAGATGCCCAGAGCGAGGCCAACAGCCTGGCCACCCGGTTGGCCTATCATGCCGGGTTACGGGCGCATGAGCTGCTCACCCTGCGACCTGCTGGTGAACGGGCAGCCTCCGGTCACCGTCAGTGGAGCGAGGAGCGGTTCACCGGCCGGGCGGGGGATCGGTACACCGTTGTCGGCAAGGGTGGGTTGGTGCGCGAGGTGATATTGTCCCGGGAGCTGGTCACGGCCTTGGAAGCCAGGCGTCTGGAGGAGCCCCGCCTGGTCATCGACCGGGGCGTGCACTACAGCCAGCACGACGACATCGGTGGCGGCCGGACCTGGAGTCAGAGCTTTTCGTCTGCCAGCAAACGAGAGTTGGGCTTTTCCAACGGCGGCCATGGGCTGCGGCACAGTTACGCCCAGAAGCGGATGGCGGAGTTGCAGCAGCAGGGGATGCGTTATGACCAGGCCAAGGCAACGGTGGCCCAGGAGGTCGGTCACTTTGACAAGGACACCACTGAGGCCTATCTGCGATGAAAAAAGGATGGCGTAGCTTTTGGTTTCTTGTTGGTCTCTTGCCCCTTTTGCTGGTTCTTTGGCTGGCTTGGGTGTTGCCCGGTCTGGGTTTCTTCCGCTTGGAAACGGACCCGTTCTCTCTCCCCCAGGACGGGATGGTGCTGCTGGAACGCAGGGCGGGCAAGGTGGTGAGCAGTTCTGCTCTGGTCTCCTATGGCATCGGCTGGCAGGCCTTATGGGAGCTGTGGCCACTGATGCTGTTCTGCACCCTGGCTGGACACACCCTAGGGGTTGGGTATCACTGGCTGTACCGCCTGTTGGATGGCGAGCAACCGTCAGCTAAAGAAGTGCTCCAGAGGAGAGAAAACTCAAGGAGCTTGCTGAAAGTCTGCGCAACAATCAGCAGATACAAGCGATTGAGATAAAGAACCTGCGAACAATGCTCCAGCAAGCCCGGAAAGAATCCTTTGACCAAATGATGAAAAGCGGTGAGCGCGGCAAACAGATAACAATCCTGGAGCGCAAGGTCGACTCCCAGCAGCGGGAGCTATTCAATGCCAGGGCCAAGATGAAGCGGCTTATGGGAAAACAACAAAGAAAACCGGTTGACCAGCCCCCCTGGCCCGAATACAGTGATGATATTGGAGTGCACCGTGGCGCTTTGTCTGACGACACACGGATCGGCCCGCAGAGCCGGACCTCTTATTTGGCAGATCTGCACAACTGACCTGATAGGCGCAGAGGCGCACAGGCCAGCAGCGGTGAACAGTCCCACGCTGAAATCTTGGGGGCGAATCGGGAAGGTGACTTCTCGCGGTGGTTCAGATTATAACCATCGGCCACGGCATCAACTGACCGTTTGGCAATCTAACGCGACGCGGACATTGAGCATGAAAGTGAAAGGCCTCCCCCCCAGGTAGTGGAGGCCTTTGGTGTTTGTAGCGCATCAAAAGGTCGTCTTACCCGGCCAAGTAGCATGGCTAGGGCAAAGCCGCAAGGCCAAGCCCTGCGGGTGCTCGCTCACTCGCAGCCTTGCACCTTTCCCCCAGCCACGCTCCACCTCCAGGTGGCGAAGGCGGAGAGGCGCTCTGCCTCCGGCGGGGCTCAGACTGAAAGGCTTTTGGGTTTCAGCGTAACGTCATGGCGTCTGCTAATGGCCAGATCATGACTTCTAACGGCCAGATTTACTGGCGTGTCCTTTATAAAAATGCGGTGATAATAATAAATTAGAGAAATTTGCTCATAAATGGTCGTTTAAAAACGCTATCATTTCCCACGATAGTGTCCTTTAGAATCCAGCCTGGCCACCAAGCCGGTATCTTCTCCACCGGCGATCACCGGTGTAGGTAACCTTTTCTTCGCTGACGAGAGCTTCCAGGGCCCGTCTGAGTGTTCTTGGAGATATCTCCGCTCCAACTCTCCGGTTAATCTCCGAACTGGATGAGTCCGGGTAGCGTTTTAAATCCTCAAGAACAAGGGCGCGCAGACGATGAGGGCTAATCCGGCTGAGCGTTGTCATGGTGTCCAAGTGGGAATTGCGCAGGTGGGTTGGCGAAACAAAATAGCGTTTACCCGATGTCTTGCCCACGGTTTGTACCAACCCGCTGTCAACCAATCGTCCCAGCCAAGTCTCCAATTGTTCTGCGGTCCCGGTCTCCAGCGCAGTTGCCAGTTCCCGTGCCGTCATGCCCTCGGTCTGTGCCAGAACACCGAGGGTAATCCGTTCGCGTTGGCTGAGCTGGAAGCGCTCGTCGGCTTCCGCGATCAATTGAAGCACTTCAGGTTTGAGGATTCGACGCTGCACAGTTACCTTCACCCAATCCGGGCCTTCTTCGGCAATGGGTGCTGGACGTCCTTGTGAGAGCAGCCGATCATACATCAGATCAAATCCACTCCCCTCACGCTCCATCAGGTTCAAATCGTGAAACACTCGTGCCAACCCTTCGTTGCGACGACGGCTTGCATGGAGAATATTATGCGGAGTCACACCCATTGGCAAACGACCAGGGTTTACCACCTCCAGGCGGTCCGGGAACAGGTTCACATAAATATCGCCCTGCTGGGTGTATGGCCGGTGGACCAAAGCATTGACCACCAGTTCCCGCACCACTTTTTCGTCGTAGGCAGGCACCTGACGACGGTAAAGGCCTTCCGCCACCTCGTAACTTTCGCGAAAATCGGGCAAGGTGTACCAGATGGCATCCACCAGTTCCAAAGGGGAGAGTGTGCTGTCATCCCACACCCATTTGTTTACTTTTTGCCCCTGGTCATCGTACTTGATGGCCTGAACCAGAGGCGCTGTCCCAAGGGCACGCCGGCCGGCAGTGGTTCCGAGAAGCAGCACCCCAAGCCTTGTCAGCGTTGAGCCGTTTGCTAAGCCGTAATGGTCGAGCAATTCATCGCTGTTCTTTTCCCGAACCGAGTCTTTCACCCGGTCCGAGAGACGAATCCCCTCGGTAAATCGAATCAATTTTCCCTTATCGACGAGCCTTCGATCAACAGCAGCATCCATTGCTTCCCACGAGAACCCCGGCCGTTCGTTTGCTAAGCGTAAAACATCATCGCCTATAACCGGAACGCTTGTATCAGCGATACGCAGAAAATATCGTCCGTCCGAGGTGGAGGCAACGTTGGGAGAATGTGGCACAACCAGCTCGATGTATTCACCACCGTTGGCGGCTTGTTGACTTGATGGCAGGACTTGTACATTGACGGTCAGTTCGGCGATGCGTCTACGAATCCGATTCATGAGATCAGGAGGAAGCTGTTGCCCAACTGGCGGCAACGCTTCTCCGTCTTCGATACCAATCAACAAGTGGCCCCCGGAACCGTTGGCAAAAGAAACACAGATGCGCGCCAGACCATCCCAGTCAGCACCTTTACCCAATACCTTGCGTAACGATTTCCGTTCGGTGTTTTGATCTTCCAGGAGCATTGATTACAAGAAGGTGAAGGGACAGTTGGGATTCATTACTCATGCCGGGGGAGAGTGAAACCGCAGCATGGTCGATTATTCGCAGACCACCAAGAGTTTTCGTATGGCGGCCTCAACTTTTTCCAGAGCCTGGCGTTTCTCATGGATGTAGGTATGCTGGTCGTACACACCTTCAATGCCCGATTGCACATGTCCTAACACTTGTTCAGCAATATGAGGCGGCACGCCTTCGCGAGCCATGATGGTTCGGCATGTCCTTCGCAGATCATGCGCCGTCCAGTTGTCAATCCCAGTCACCTTTCTCAGGCGACGGCGAGCATCCTTGGTACTTTTCGAATGACCATCGCCTTTGGCGCAGACCCTGGTGGCATTATGGAAGGATGGGAATATCCATTTGGAGTTGGTCAGTCTCGGTTCGATTATGCGCCAAGCCATTTCCGGCAGCGGCACCACATTGATTTTTCCTGTTTTGGTGCGGTTTGCCGGAACGGTCCATTCCATCCTTGTCTGATCAATATCGCCAACAGCCATCGACATCGTTTCCATGGATCGTTGACCGAGGAGTAACAGCAACCGCATGATGTCTCTCATGTTGGGACTTTCTCGTTCAAGGGCTGTCCAGATGGCTTTAATTTCACTATCTTTCAGCACCTTGTCACGGGGAGACTCGGTGCCCTGGATCTTCTTGAGATTAGGAAATGGGTTGATATCGATCAGTTCCTCGCCATACGCACAGTTGTAAGCCCGGCGAAGAAGTTCAACTGTGCGGTTTGCCATCACCGAAGCTCCGCGTTCAACAATGCCTCTGTGCAGCGCTTTTACGTCTTGTCGAGTCAAATCAATGGCCCTTTTCCTACCCAGGACAGGAATGATATCCTTGTCGCTAAGCCGTACGCTCTCTGATCGTGTTTTTGGAGCCATGGATGTTTCCGCAAAATAATGGCCCATGACGTCTTGAATGGTTGGCGCCTCCTTTTGCTTGACCCTCTCGGCGAGCGGATCGTCTCCGCTAATCGCTTTTGCTTTGATTTCGTTGTAAATTTTAACAGCTTCTCCCAGTCCAATGTCGGGGTAACCTTTCTTCAGAGTGTATTTTCGTCGCTTTCCATCAACCGTGTAGGCAATCACCCATACCTTTTTCTTCTGGCCAACCCGTAAAATCAGTCCTGGCTTATTTTTGTGAAAAAATTCTGTCTGTTTTTGGCCGGGAAGAGGCGAGAGTGAGGCGACTTCTCTGTCGGTTGAAAATTTCTTTCTTGATTCGATCATCACTGTCTGGGAAAAAATAAGTGCAAAATAAGTGCAGCGAATGCACAAAATTATGCTGGACAACATCGCATCTCGTCAGACACAAGATACAAAAAATTTTTATTAAGACAATGATTTTTTGATGAAAAATATATCGCTGCCGGATGCCTCTGGATTCTATCGGACGTATTATTCTCCTGCCTTGGGAGCAGGAGGTCGAGTGTTCGAATCACTCCGCCCCGACCAGTAATATTAAGTGCTTATCTACAATTAAATTACTTGCAATTTTCCCGTGGCCAGCTAATTTTCCGTTGAAAACCAATCGACGGAGGCAGAAATGGCACGCATCAAGACCTGGGAAATTTCGGATGCATTCTGG
>JAQUEZ010000419.1 GCA_028684915.1 Desulfobulbus sp. | reverse complement strand
CGGGGCTGCGGCAGGATCTGGCCGCTGTGGGCGTCCCGACCGAGCCATCGGCTCCCCTGCAGCCAGAGCGGGGAGTCCGGGGCGGGTGTGGCGTAGATGGCGTAGCGCATAGGCAATGGACGTTTCAGTGCGAGGTCGGGGCGTGAACAATGGCGAATTCCATCGGTCTGAGCGTATTATGGGCGGCGGCTTTTAATCTCCTGTTACAAAACGATTACGATTGCGTGAGGCGAAAAGGAGGAGAATAGTGGAACAACAGCGTGCAAAAAAATCATTCCCACGCACTGTTAATTATTTTTGAAAGATTCTCGAGAGATAAACTAGGCAGTGGGGTGCATGACAACCCAAAGATGATGCAACACGATTGGTTGCCCATGGATGCGCGGATGTGTTGATTCAGCCTTTGCGGTGCCATCTGACGTCATGGCAAGAGAATGCAGGTGCTCGTCATTGCACCAAACCAAACCATCAGGAGAAGGAGGGATACTTAATTCGGTAATCCATTGATTTATAACAGCAAAAAAATAGATGGGATCATTTACCTGGATATAGCCGATCATAGCGGCAATATCATGTCCCGCACCATGTCGTTCCATTTTAAACCGCTGAATACCTCCAGTTTTCTCGCGCCCACCTGTAACATATTCTCGTTCACGATTTTTGCGGGGAGCGGGGAGGCGTTTTGCCTCAAAGACCATTATGGGTTGATAGGGAGAGTCGTTATAGAGAAAAGCTTTCAGTTCTCCTTTTGGTTTCGCGGCAATATCCACGGAACATTGCCCTTTTTGAGGTTCTTCGTGGGAAAATCGAAACAGCTCACTCGCATCTGGAATATCATTTAAAAAATCGCACAGTTGTACCGTGAGATGTTTCTCTACTGTTTTCTGATGACGGTTCTTGTCATCTCGCCAATAGGCAAGGTTGCTGAAGACAAAATTAATAACCGCTGTTATCACGTCTTTTTTTGAGCCACAGGGCGGCGTTCCGGCAGTCGCTTTTGGCTCACGCATTCTGCTCGTTCCCTTGCAATATGTCGCTGAGCGTATCGTCAACATCTCGTATAGCAACGGAACGAATCCAGTACCGTAGCCGATCAGGCTTTACGAAAATCAGCGTATTTCCTTCATAAAGGCGCAACAGCCGAATACTGCGGAATGAATCAGCATCACCCTGTTTTTTGAAAATAGTAGAACGCAGGTGCTGACTCCAGTCGCCTTGCAGCCAGTCAACGGGAGGATCATCTCTGAAACTGAAAGCCTGGTACATGAGTCCATCACTCATCCCGTGCCCGCATGCCCTCATTGCCGGAAAAACTTTTTCCACCAGGCGGAGAAAAGTTGAGCAATATTTTTCCCTGTCATTCTGGCTAACTGTGTGAAGCAAGAGCTCTGATTCTTGTCCTAGTCGAACATAGTCGGCCATGTAATTATTCACATCATCCAGCAACTCATTTTCCCAAGGGGCAAGCTCCCAATCGCCGTTCTCCGGCCAGGGAAGATTCATGATATCCTTTTTGTAAACAGCTGTCGCACGCGTCGATAGGGAGCGATGACCTGTTAATTGGATATAAGCAGTTAATCGAGGACGAGCGGCAATAAAATCTGAGGCAAACTTTTTCAGTTCCTCTGCCTGGGAAGGCGCAACCGTGATACCGACAAATTCATTCTTGTAGGCAAGAAAAGATGCTTCCCATACACCACAGGGTAATGAAATGTGTTCTCGTATAATAAACAAAGGAGGTTGATAATTTTCCTTTTTTGCAGGTGACTCAAAATATTCCTCTGTCTCTATTGGAAAAGATGGTTTGGAGGAAATAGAAGTTGCTTTGTTCGGCAAATTTTGAGCTGTCAAGATTGGTTTACCCTTGAGCCACGAAGCGTGTTGCTTTCTATTTCCCCCTTTATAACCTTCCTGTGCCTGCCACCCTTTATGTTTGAGATGGGTCTCAAGATCCTGAAAGGTAGAAAGTCGTTTGACAAGATGGAACAATCGTCCTCCACCCAATAAATTCGATAACCAGGTCCAATCAAATCGAATGGCAGCCGATTGCTCTACTTTGTGATAGTCATAATAGTCCAGATCAAAAACGAGTTTGCTATCAGCGGCAAAAGTACGGCGAAAGGTCCAGTGGTGGATGTAATGTTCCGGTGATGGCTCCCTATTCCTCACCAGAACAGCGACGACTTTTGTATCTGCTCCTTTGAAAAGCCCTCGTATTGAAACAAAATCCAGGACCCCATCTGTCTGATGACACGAGAAAAAGCGCTGACGAAAACCGTCTGCTTGATCGTTATAGAGAAAACCTGCATTTTGCAGCATGCACATTGCGCCTAAAGGGGCGAGAGCATTTTGGGCACAATCATTCAGGATGAAATAAGCGGCTTGGTTGTCCGGTATATTTTCATCTGCGGCTTTCGCACGTTCTTCCATGGCCAGAGTGAGCTCCGACTTAAACGGCGGATTACCGACGACAACGTCAAACCCCTTGCTGTGCTGAGTTTTTTGCTTGACGGCTTCTAGTTGCTCGCAATAGTCGCCTATGAAAATATTGTTGCCAATCAGTTTGTCAAAACGCAGTTGTTCCCAGATGACTTCGGGCTGTAGGGCATCACAGATAGCCAGAGCTAAACTGAAGGAGGCAAGTTCCGCAGCCTGTTGCTGGAGTTCAACTCCGAAGATCGTTCGGGAGAGAAGATTTTTAAGGTCGGCTGGCGATGGACGCTGCCAGTTGCGCTGCGCTGTCCATGCATTGATGAGTCGACGGAAGGCGGAAACAAGAAAAATCCCGGAGCCACAGGTGGGGTCAAATATTGTTTCATTGCCGGTAAGAGTATCAAGGGGCATCACCTGATCGAGCATCAGGTTGACCACCATGGGAGGGGTGAAAATAGCGCCTTTGTCCCGGTCGGCAAAATGCTGGTAAATATGGCTCAATACTTCAACAGGGATATATTCAAAGGAATAGATGTCCCAAAGATGAAACTGACCGGACCGGGAGTCTAAATCCGGGCACACCAGGTCTGCTAAATTTTGCAGCAAACCATCGGTGATATGTTTTGCGTCTTCTTCCTTCAGGCGGAAGATATCGCCGTTAAACTTCTCTTCCAAAGACCGCAACATGCGCAAGACCGCATCTTTGCCTCCGTATTTAAGCACGTGCAAGCAGGAAAACGCTTCGTGGTGATAGCTGACAAACCAGCCATCGGGAAAAACCTTGCGATCTTCAAGGTATTTGAGGAGCAGGGTCAACAGCAGCAGGTGCCGGGCAATTGGATTAGTGCTTCCCTGGAGCTTGTCATCCGCATGTTTAACTTCCGCAATAAGCGCCTTATGAGCGGCCTTATTCAGATTAATGAGCTTCGCATTACGCTCATCTTCCCAAAACGTGCCGTCCGCAAGTCGAAAGGCGGAATATGGCTTCGCTTTCTCCTGAGCTTCTGCAATGTCACCGAGCAACTTGACTGTTTGGGCAGGCTCGGACTGCCATTTGTTATAACGGTCTGTTTTGGCGGCACGGGCGCAAGAATAAATTACGACCTTGTCGAGTTGTCCGACGTACAAGAGGGGGGTAACGCCACTGAGCCACAGCTTGTGATGCAAATCGCCAATCTCTTCATTTTCGAATTTTTCACATGCGTTATCAACGATATAAGCCAAAATCTGAGAGGAACGCCCATCACTAAAACGACGAAAAAAAATATAATCTAACTTTGGCTCCAGAAGAAACGCAGCCCTAGCCGCAATTTGTTCATCTAAGCCAAGAGACGTGTCAGGGTTCTCTGCAACTTGGACCAACAGACCGCGTGGCGCCGTATCCGTCGTCATGTGAACAAGTTCAAGAGCCTGCATGTGATACCTTGTGGTCAGCCACCGAAGAAATAGACGAAATACAACCAGCCATTTTTTCTTTTATTTACACAATATAACGACAAAAATCAAAATGATTCATTCTGCGGCCCCGCAGCGCGGTCACGTCTTCTGATCAAATTATAACCGCCGGCTAACCCCGCCGTAACAGCCGCCGGGTAGAAGACGGGCACGTTCTCGCCGCCCGCGCCCGCTGCTCCCGCCAGCGGCGGCCCAACCTCAGAAGGAAGCCTCCATGTCCAAACTGCTCTGTGTGATCATCGACGGCCTGCGCGCCGACACCCTGGCCTGCGCCCACGTCCCCTGTTTCGACGCCCTGGCCCGCGACGGCGTCGTGTCCAGACGGCTGCAGCCCACCCGTCCCTGCCTGACCCTGCCGGCCCTGACCAGCCTGCTGACCTCCCTGCCGCCCGACGAACACGGCGTGCTCAGCAACAGCGGCGCCGGCCAGGTCTCGCCCCATGCGGTTTCCCTGTTCTCGC
>JAQUEZ010000013.1 GCA_028684915.1 Desulfobulbus sp. | reverse complement strand
GGTGCTGGACCAGGCCCTGGCCACCCCGGCCGGGTACATCGGCATGATCGGCTCGCGCAAGAAACGCAACGCCATCTACGCCAAGCTGCTCGACAACGGCCTCAAGGAAGAGCAACTGGAGCGGGTTCACTGCCCCATTGGCACGGCCATTGAGGCCGACACCCCGGAAGAGATCGCGGTTTCCATTGTCGGCGAACTGATCCACCAACGCGCCACCGGCAAAAAGGCATGGCGGCTCAACTAAGCGCAATCATCCTTGCCGCCGGGTTTTCCTCGCGCATGGGCGAACTCAAGGCCCTGCTGCCTTTGCGCAATGGGGGCGAGGGAAGCGGCGGCGAGCGAACGGTGCTGGAGCAGTGCCTGACCCTGTTCCGCCAAGGCGGAGTCGAGGATCTGGCGGTGGTTACCGGCCACCGGTCCGACGAGGTCGGCACCGTTGCCGGTTGGGCCGGGGCGCGGTTGATCCATAATCCGGACTTTGCCTCCGGCATGTACAGCTCGATCCGAGCCGGCGTCAGCGCTCTGCCTGATCGGTGCAGCGGCTTTTTCCTCCTGCCCGTGGACATCTCTCTGGTGCGGTGCGGCACGATCAAGCTGCTGACCCGATCTTTTTTCCAGGCTCCGGCGCGGATCGTTTACCCGGTGTTTGACGGCCGACGCGGCCACCCGCCCCTCCTGGCGCCGGACCTGATCCCGGAGATCAGCCAACACGAACATCCCCCGGGCGGGCTGCGCACCCTGCTGGCCCGGATCGAGGCCGAGCAGCCGGAGCTGGTGCGCGAAGTCCAGGTCGCCTACGCCAACATCCATTTCGACATGGACACCCCCGAGGATTTCCTCGCCGGCCGCCGTCTGTACCGCCGCCGCGATTTCCCGACCATGGCCGAATGCCGGGCGATTCTCGACCATCTTCACCCCATGCCGCCCAAGGGACTGGCCCACGGACGGATGGTCGCCGAGGTTGCGGGCATGCTCTGCGAAGCGGTCAACCGCCGCGGCGAACGGACGCTCGACTCCGAACTGTGCCGGGTCTGCGGCTGGCTGCACGACATTGCCAAAGGCAGCCCCCAGCATGAGGAGCAAGGCGCGCGCTGGCTGCGGGACCTGGGGTTTGACCGGGCCGCCGCCATTGTCGCGGCCCACAAGGATCTGCCCTGGACGCCCGACATGGTTGTCGGCGAACGGGAGATAGTGCATCTGGCCGACAAAATGGTCCGGGGCGGCAGGATGGTTGACGTCAACACCCGATTCGCGGAAAAACTGGCTCTTTACCAGGACGATCCGGCGGCGGTCCGCGCCGTCCGCAGCCGCCTCGAGCAGGCTCTGCGGGTAAGCGCCGCCGTCGAGTCCGAGGCGGGCCAGCCCCTGGAGGTCATCACCGAAATGGTTGGCGCCGCATGCAGTCAGTAATCTACCTGGTTCGCCACGGTGAGATCGACCGCCCCACGCCGCGCCGTTTTCTTGGCCAGACCGACCTGCCGCTGAATGAGAACGGCGTGCGCCAAGCCCTGGCGTTGCGCGAAGAATTGGCCGGGATTGATTTCTCCCAGGTGTTTGCCTCGCCCCTGCAGCGGGCGGTGCAGACCGCCGCCCTGATCAGCAGCCGGCCAATCGAGTGGCTGCACCGGGTTGACGCCTTCAAGGAGATCAATCTCGGCGACTGGGAGAACTTAAGCGTGGCTGAAGTGCAGGCCCGCTTTCCCGGCGCCTACGAGCTACGCGGGCGGGATCTGGCTCATTTCCGGCCGCAGGGAGGCGAAAGTTTTGCCGACCTGACCGACCGCTGCTGGCCGGCGCTGACCGATCTTGCCAGCCGGTTTTCCGGCCCCCTGCTGATCGTGGCCCACGCCGGAGTCAACCGAGCCATCCTTGCCAGAGTGGGCAACCATCCTTTGCAACGACTCCTGGAAATACCCCAGGACTATTGCTGCGTGACCCGCCTGCGAGTCGACTCGCGCCGCTGGGACGCAGAAACCATGACTTTTCCAGGGACCGCCGCGCCGCAGGCGGCTCAGACCAACCCTTTATCAAGGACGCGCCGACCATGACAGCCATGCCGCCAACCTCGTTAAAAACCATTCTTCCCGTGGATCAGGCAGTGGGCATGGTCCTTCCCCACGACATCACCGAGATCGTCAAGGACAGTTTCAAAGGCCGGGCCTTCCGCAAAGGCCACGTCATCCGGCCGGAGGATGTGGACCATCTGCGCAGGCTCGGCAAGGACCACATCTACGTGCTCCAGCTCGGACCCGACGAAATCCACGAAAACGAGGCCGCCCTGCTGATGGCGGCGGCCCTGGCCGGACCGGGAACCGAATATTCGCGGGAAATCGTGGAGGGCAAGGTGTCCATCCGGGCCGCTGTGGACGGGCTGCTGAAAATCAATCGGGAAGCGCTGCTGCAGTTCAATCTGCCGGGCGAAGTGATGTGCGCCACCCTGCAGACCAACACCCCGGTTCGCAAAGGCGAGCAGATTGCAGCCTCGCGGCTGATTCCGCTGGTCAGCGAGCGGCGTGTGGTGGAACAGGCCGTGGCCGTGGCCAGGGCAGGCGCGCCGATGATTGAGGTCAAACCGCTGCGCAAGGTGCGGGCCGGGTTGGTGATCACCGGCAGCGAGGTGTTTTACGGCCGGATTCAGGATCGATTTGAGCAGGTGCTGCGCGACAAGCTGGTGGGGTTTGGCTCTGAAGTTGCCTGCGTTGGCTTTGCGCCGGACGACGCAGAGTTGATCGCCGCTGAAATCCGCACCTGCCTTGAGGCGGGCGCAGAGTTGATCGTCACTTCCGGCGGCATGTCGGTCGACCCGGACGACGTCACCCGGCAAGGGATCAAGGCGGCAGGCGCCGTGGACATTGTCTACGGCACGCCGGTGCTGCCGGGAGCGATGTTTCTCGTCGGCCGCATCGGCGACGCGCCGGTGGTGGGTCTGCCGGCTTGCGGCATGTTTCATCACATTACCGTGTTCGACCTGCTGCTGCCCCGGCTGCTCACCGGCGAATCCATCCGCCGCGAGGACCTGGCCGCCATGGGCCACGGCGGCCTCTGCCGCCAATGCCCGACCTGCCAGTACCCGGTGTGCAGCTTCGGCAAGGAGTAAGCAAGACGCGATCCGCCGGGCGAACCCCGCCGGGTTTTCCCCGCGCTGTCTGTCGGCCGCAGTGAGAAATCACGGAGTTGTCGAGATTTCTCCTCGCTGCGCTCGTCGAAACGACAAGATGCAAGGTCGTTTGAGGATGGGCAGGTTGTTTTAGACACGCAAGGATCGAAAAATCGTTCCCATGCTCCGGCGTGGGAACGATCCCAATGGCCGCGTCTGCGCGAGCGCAAAAGCGCATCCGCCCTGCACATCAAAAAGGGGACAGATTTATTTTTCCATCAATTCTGCCGTATGCCGTAGTTTAAGGACGCAACAGCGTCCAAGACTACGTTCCCACGCCGGAGCATGGGAACGATCCCAATGGCCGCGTCTGCGCTAGTGCAGAAGCGCATCCGCTCTGCGCATCTGAAATAGCTGAAACTGGCTCGCAAAAAGCGTACCGCCCTCCGGCATGCACACCCCCGAAGGCGGAGCGCGTCATTTCGAACGCAGTGAGAAATCTCAACGATATTTAAATTTCTCCTCCTTCCGCTCGTCGCAACGACAAACCTTCGCTTGCGATGTCTTGCACTGTGCGGCAGTCTTCGATTGACTGATGAATTGACCTGCCATTACACAACATTCATCGTTTCAATCTTTATGCTGAATTATTCTTCCAGTTGTCCTGAATCCACCTGATCACCTCCTCTTGAGTTCTCACTTCATCAGGGAGACGATCATGGATCATTTTTTCCACCCTGTTGCCAAAACCTTCCACTCCCCAGGCCACATGGTCGGTCAACGAACCGATAACATACAAAATTTCCCGCCCTTCTTTCCGGTTGAACGGGGTGGCGTCGGGAAGCCCGGAAATCCTGGGGTCGTCTGTTTCGTATTGGCTCCACGCATATTCATACATCAGATCTTCAATTCTGAAGGTATCCATACCCAGCCTCATTTGTAGTGGGGAAAAGATCAATCTGCCGACCTCTGCAGTTATTGTAAGCATCAACCTGACGATGTCTCCCCGCGATATTCGTCATTCCTAATAATTTTCAAGCTCAATCCGGCTAACTGAACCAAGAATGAATAATCGTGCAAACGTGGCCCGCGCCGCCGCAATATTCCACAGCTTTAGCAACTCCAAACATTGACAGCCGCCCCACTACCACTTAGTTTAATCAGCAGGTCGCCCGGCGCGCACAACGGGCAACCGGTCAAGACGCAGCGCAGCGTCTTGAAAATCAGGCCGGGGGCGCACCCCAAGCCGGCCGACGCCCATCGTTTTGCATCAGTCTGTGCGCATAGCCCTACAAGAGGAGTACAGCCATGGCCTACACATGTCAGAATTGCGGCGCGACCGCCGACACCCCCACCAGCCTCTGCAAGCCAACGAATGCGGAATTCGAAAGCAAATTTTGCGGCGCACCGGCCACTCAGGTGTGCGACGACAAACTGAAAACCATTCAATACGCGTGTGACTCCTGCGGCAGCGTATCGGCGGACGCCGACCGGCTGTGCAGCCCGTCAATGATCAAATAAACACTACTCAACTTCACGTTCCGACTCTTTTCAGCTTTCAGCCAGCCTGCCGACCCTCCCCCGGAAGGGCGGCAGCCTTCTTTTTTCTCCGCGCCGCGCCCCTTTTCTGACATTTTTCCGGCAACACGCACTATGCGCGAAAATCGCGCCCCTTTCATCGGCCCGCCCCGACGCCCTGCCGCCCGCCACTCGCCAGCCCCCCCACAGCTTCACAACAAAAAACGGAAAACACCGCACACAGACGCAGGCATTTCGTGGCCCAACCAGCTATATAGCCGCTGTTTTTGACGCATAACCACGCCCATACTTGTTACCCCTCAACATTTTTCATGGTAACCGTAACGGGTTAAGCAGCGTGAAAGAAATTGGCCGCCCACTGCCTCGCGCGACGCGTCCTGCGCACTGAGCCAAAGACCACCTGTGTTCCTGCAGGGATGCGGCAATGCCTGATCTGCAAAAAATGAATCGGGTGCTGTGACCAAGGAAGCGCCAACAGCAATGCCCAATCAGCCTTGGGCATGGACCAAAGGACACCAACAAAGATCATCAACAGGTAAAGTTACCCATTGAAAATTCAAGCAAATCCATTCTTGTCAATGCCACAAATCCATGCTAGAGACTTGGAGTCACACTTTTTCAAAAAGAATCAGAAAACGTTACACGTAGTGCCCTGATCCCCATTTCCGAGAGGTTGTCATGCTTGTCAGGAAATCAGCGGCGGCTTTGCTGTATTCTGTCGTTCTGCCCATCTTCATTGCCGCCATGTCCTTTGCCGCAGAGGTTGTCCCCGTTGAAGACCTCAGCGTCATTGATGGCGACGCCGTCGTAATTGCCGCCAACAACGCCCAAATTAAAATCCGCCTGCATGGCACAGACGCTCCGAAAAAATCGCGACCATTATGGCAGGCCATTGCCGCTGCCCTGAAGAATGAAAGAGAAGGTCGAGACATTACCGTGGAGCACATCGACCAAAGATCGCCACGGGAGAACAGTTCGCCGTTTTTTGCAGACAGCGCCGTCGTCAACCATGCCATGGCGCAAGCTGGCATGCCTGGGATGATTCTTAGTTCTGCACACTCGGATATTACAGCAACTGGACGCAGAACCAGCGATTTGCTCAGTTGACCCATTTGGGACTTTGAAGGGCGCCGCCCCATGGCGCCTTTGGGCGGGCAATAACCGACCGCTGCACATATCAGCGCAGCCGTGGATCAACCGGTTCACCCAAATGACGCTGGCGAATTCCATGGCAACTTGAAAATCCACAAAATTCCATCGATCAGGTTGCAAGGATTACAACTGCAAGATCTGCAAGGTTAGCTTTCGGCCAAGAAAGGAAGCAATTGCAGCATGGGATTCATCTCGAGGTTTTTGGAGGCAGTAATGCTTGTTGGTTTCGATATATTGGAATTAGTTTGACTCCCAATTTGTTAGATAGCCTCAAAACATCCGGTTTCTGGATATCTTTCATAACCGCATGATATCCAGTTAGGCGAAACCAAAAATCAGTGATCACGGGCAGGTTAGCCAGAAAAGGCTGAATGATAACAGGAAACTGGATAATAACTTGCTAGGGCGTATGTTAGTTCCGTACATACGAGTCGTTAATCATTTAGCCGACCTTCAGTATAAACACAATGATGTTTAGTTATTCATCAATTGGCAGGAGATTACCAGATGAGCGAACGTGATGACCTACTCGTTTCCATCGCGAGTGAGATTAAGACCTATCGAGAAGGGGACCTTCCAGAGCCGTCTCCGGAGCACGTCGACCGTTGGCTTCATCAGTTCACGCCCGCCCAGCAGTTGCCGTTTCTGCGCGAGTTTGAGCATGTCATTAAACAGACCTTCTTCACCCAAGAGAACGTGAAGGATTTTCTTCGCGCCCTTGTGACCAACGTAAAACTGGCTGGTGCCGCCCCTGTCGAATACTGGTCGTCCACGAATTTCTTGAACATCCAACAGAATGGCCAGAGCCAGAAGGAGATGCTGAGGCTCTTCTCGAAGTGCCTCGAAAATGAATGTGGCCTCGACCTGGGCGACTGCGGAGAGAACGGAGGTGACTTTATCTACCTCGATGACGCGATGTTCAGCGGCAACCGCGTAGGCAATGACCTTGAGCCGTGGATCGTCACTGACGCGCCGCAGTCTGCTACGGTTCATGTCATCGTCGTTGCACGTCACTCAGGAGGGTCGTACCTAGTCAATAAAAGGCTTAAAAGCGTAATCAAGCAGTCGGGGAAGGATATCTCCGTCAAGTATTGGCGTGCTTTAGAGATCGAGAACCGCAAGTGGTACAAGAACAGCTCAGAGGTGCTTTGGCCCACGGAGGTTCCAAACGTGGCTGAGGTTCAAGACTATATAGCTCTACCGACGAGGTTCCCCTTCGAACCTCGACAGCCTAACGCGGCAGCTATCGAACCATTCTCCTCTGAAGCGGGTCGCCAAGTCCTGGAGAGCGAGTTCCTCATTGCGGGGGCTAAGATCCGGGCGATGAGCGAGAGCCCGAAGCAGTCGATGCGCCCTCTCGGATTCAGCCCTTTCGGCATCGGTTTCGGCTCGTTGATCGTCACCTACCGGAATTGTCCGAATAATTGTCCACTTGCGATGTGGTGGGGAGATCCTGAAGTAACTTCGGGCGCCCTGCACTGGTATCCTTTATTACCTCGTAAAGGGTACTCAGATATTGAGAATATATTTAGTAAGTTGTTCTAAGTATGAGTAATGAAATAGAGACTCGATCATATGAAAGAAACCAATCTGCTACGTTTAGAAAAACATCGGAGCAATTTGGTGGACTGTCTAATATGGCACCAGGCTATCCACTTATTGTTAATGGCATTGAATTTCTAACATGTGAAGCATTATATCAGGCATGTAGATTTCCTCATAGACCCGAGGTCCAGAAAATAATTATTGAGCAACGTAGTCCAATGACGGCCAAGATGAAGAGTAAACCCTACCGTAATGATTCACGTCCCGATTGGTTTTATGTGCGTGTAAAAATTATGCGTTGGTGTCTTCAGATAAAGCTTATCCAACATTGGGATAAATTTAGCCAGCTTTTACTTTCAACAGGAACGCAACCAATCGTCGAAGACTCAAGGAAGGACGATTTTTGGGGTGCGAAATCACAGACTAGTAAAGTGATGGTTGGAAAGAATGTGCTGGGGCGATTACTAATGGGCCTTAGAGAGGATATTGAGCTTGGAGAGAGATTGGAAAGTGTTGTACCTTTAGAAATACCAAATTTCTTATTATATAATGAAAAAATTCTTCCAGTCAATTCCAGTAAATATAAACAATTATACTCTAGTGAATTAACGACAGATCATCTCAAGCAATCCACGTCTTCATCTTGCCCACTTTTTGTGTTTGCAGGAATACAGCCACCTATAAAAGAGGAAAAGAATAATAAAAAATGATCTCATAACCACTCCAGCAACACGGAGGCGGTTACCCGCGCCGGTTATGTCCACGTTATGAGTCAATACTTCTCCCGCCTATCTTGATTCAAACAAAGTTTAATCGAAAAACCACAATAACATCAGGATGGAATTTAATATAAACAGCGCAATACAGCTTAGGATAATTTAATCATGACTATCCACGCGCCAGAAAAAATCACTGATTCAGTTGATTTCGCAACAATTACACGTCGGGAATTCATGTGGTATTCCGCCGGATTTATCGGTACGTTGGCATTGAGTCCGGATGCTTTCGGAGAGATAGGAAGTGACAAAACTCCTGTCAAGACATTGCAATATCCAATCAATCAAAGAGTAGTTACAACGCTTCAGGAGATGATCTCCTTTCCCTGGACGATTCCCGGTCTAGCAAAAACAGAAATTTGCCAGATCGAGCAATTCGACAAGTTTGGATACGGTAAATGGACCCTAGGATCAGGCCTACCTTTGGCGCCAAGAACAGATATATTGGCAAAGGACTATAGCAACCCGTCTTCATCAAGAATAATCAAATTTTCTAATTTTTTTACTTTTTCAGACATTCACATCACAGATAAGGAGGCGCCCAATCAACTGATTTATTTTCAACAAGCCGATCGATTCACCTACAACAACACTTCTGTTTATTCGCCGGTAATGCTGTACACAACGCATGTGTTAGACGCAGCAATCCAGACGGTGAATGCACTGCACAAACAGAATCCTTTCGATTTCGGGCTTTCGCTCGGCGACACCTGCAACAGCACGTCATACAATGAGCTTCGGTGGTATATTGATGTCATCGATGGCAAAGTCATTAGACCCAGCTCTGGCGCCCATCTTGGCGAAGATTCCATTGATTGCCAAATTTCGTACCAAGCAGCCGGATTGGATAAATCGATCCCTTGGTATCAGACAATGGGCAACCATGATCATTTCTATCTCGGCTCTTTTCCTGTGGATGCGAACCCGGCTCTCGGATTGAGGGCGTCATACCTCGCTGATTCTGTGTGGGCCATTGCCGACATTCTTGTCCCGAATCGGCAGACCTTTCCCGCACTGTTCAACATCAACGGAATAACCGCTGAACCGAAATTTTATACAGGCGTCCTTGATGGTTCGACTCCATATGGAACAATCATCCATGCCGGCCCCTCCACTGATCCGGCGTTTGCTGCTGGATCTCCGAAAATCACTGCTGATCCAGGTCGTCGTTCACTGGTGAGAACAGAATGGGTGCAAGAATTCTTCAACACCACCACCACGCCTGCAGGCCATGGATTCCATTTGGTCGATAAAAAGGCTTCGCCCGGTTTTGCCTGTTATAGTTTTCTGCCCAACCCGAAAATCCCTCTCAAGATGATTGTGTTGGACGATACGCAAAGGGAAGATGACGGTTCGACCGATATTCATGCGCACGGGTATCTGGACGCAGAGCGCTGGGCGTGGCTGCAAGCCGAACTGGCCAAGGGTCAGGCCGACAACCAGTTGATGATTATCGCCGCCCACATTCCCATTGGGGTAGCGGCCATTGGCTCCGAAATGGAATGGTGGGGCGAGACGGCAAATATCGCACCCGAGCACCGGAATGCCGTGGCCCTCGTTGATTTAGTCACGACCTTGCAAAAAGCACCAAATCTGCTCATGTGGATAGCCGGACATCGCCATATGAATACGGTAAAGGCCTTCCCTTCGGCGGACCCCGCCGCGCCCGAACAGGGTTTCTGGCAGGTGGAAACCGCGTCGTTGCGGGATTTTCCGCAGCAGTTCCGGACCTTCGAGATCTATCTGAACAGCGATTACACGGTTTCGATTGTCACGGTCAATGTTGATCCTGCGGTCGCGGAGGGAACACCTGCCGCCACATCGCGCCGGTACGCCATCGCGGCGCAGCAGATTGTCCAGAATGACATGCATGCAAACAATCCCAACAACTTGACCGCCGGAGGCGCCGGTAAACTCCCTGTGCCCAGCATGGACCCAACCCGACCCCAGAGTGACGCATCCGATTCCATCGATCCGACGATCAAGCATGTGGATTTGAGCAATGCTCCCGTTCCCGTGCCGTACCACGGTTCGTACAACGCAGAATTGTTCAAGCAGTTAAGCCCAACCATGGTTGCCGCCCTGAAGACGCTCTTTCCTGCATCGGCTATCTGATCCCGCCGCAGCTGTTGTGCGGTAGTCAGGGAAAGATGATCTTGGGAATTGTGAGAATAATTGGAGGCGAGTTGCCGGAGTACGAAGTCATGTTGTCAATATTACAACGAAATGTTCTTGCTGGATAATACATATCAACATATGGGGGAAAAGATGGGCAAAGCCAAGGGCGAGAAGGATACCGTATTGAATAACACCACGAAGATTTGGCTTCAGAGTTTTACGTTCGTGGCTTCTGTGTTCGTGTTCTCGATAATGTCACCGTTAACCGCCTACGGTATCGATGGAGAGAAACCCGCTGCCGTTGCGGTTCCCACCGATTATTCCCAAACGCACAATTGGCTGGCTCTCCCGACTGGTTCACAACCAGTGGACGTCTTCTTCGTCTATCCGACAACGTACAGTTACAACAGCAAAACACAGCCTCCTTTGACGTCAACCTGGAGTCCAGGATGGAACCAGTCACTGGCCCAAGCCTACATCGATCCGATCATCAAAATGCACGTCGAAACCCAGGTCGGTGTTTTTGCGAAAGCTGGCGCCAACGTTTACATTCCCTACTACCAGCAGTCGTCGGGGCTCGACGTGTTGAATGCTGTCTTGTGGAAAAACACCCCGCAATTTACCGACGTCGCAAACCAGGCGCTCCAAGTGGCCTATACGGACGTATCGAATGCGTTCGATTACTACATGGCCCACTACAACAAAGCTCCAAATGGGCAGCCGCGTCCGTTCATCCTGGCCGGTCACAGTCAGGGCGCAAACATGCTGCTTTATTTGCTGGAAAACAAGTTTGGGGACCCGGCCTTGCGGAAACTCCTGGTGACTGCCTATGTGATCGGTTGGTCCGTGACCTCGGACGATATGAGCAGTTACCCAGACTCGCTAGCGCTTGTCGGCATTTGCCGTGACAAGGTGCAGACCGGCTGCATTGTCACCTATAACACGCAGCAAACTCCGGGGGATTGGTCACTGGTTCCAGCCAGCATGCGGGGAAAGATGGAATTGGTAAGAAAGAACGCTTACAGCGTGAACCCCTTGACCTGGGTTGCCACTGACCCTGGCGCCATCGAGTCGACTGCCGCACCCGCGACGGCGAATTTGGGGGCGGTATTTTACAAGGGTTCGTTGCCAGGAGCAGATCCCGCAATTTTCCAGCCACAGCCGGACGGCAGCTCCATCTACGAGGTGAACCATTACATTGGAGCACAAAGTAACAATGGGGCATTGGTGATCGATCCGGCCGCACTGCCTGCTCCAGCAAATTACCAAAATTTTTTCGCCCCCTACAATACATTGCCGGGTTGGTTTCACGGCTACGACTACACCTTTTTCTACCGCAATATCGAACAGAATGTCATTGATCGGATCAAGGCGTACAGGCAGGACACAATAACAAATTAATGCACAGGATAAATCAGTGACCCCCTCGCTAGGAGGCCATATTCGACCAGCAGGTCATGACTGATTGGAACTATCTTGACCGGTTAAAAAAATAAAACAGCTATTTTCGATCTTGATTGTCCTATCGCTTTTTATCTTTGTTTTTTGACTTTGTCTTATTTATGAATCTAACCACGGGAATTGTTTTAATATGCTGAAATTACATAAATATTTAACATGCCCGACGGTTGAATATCTTGCTTAAAAATTGGCCTAACCATACTGTTATGCATAAATCAAATCGACATGAAGCAATGATAACTTTTGATATTGGCGAAGCCAGGAAATTCACTAAAATGTTGGCTCCCATGGCTGACTTTGATGGCGTTTATACTTTTTACTATGACGAAACAAACAATATTAGAAAATTTTACGTTAGAGAGACTGATTTTAATTCAGCGATTACAGATAATTTTGTGTTGGGTGGGCTAGTACATGAAGGATCTCCACCGGATGTTCAGCCACTTATAGATAGCCTTAAGCTACAAAAAACAGCCAATGAGGTAAAGCTTAAGCATATCGCCAAAGGGGACTTCATTGAGTGTCTGAGTTCACAAAAACTTAACCTATTTCTTAAATACATAGTTAGCAGCAATTTATATATTCACTACTCAACATTAAATATTCTTTACTGGTCAATTGTCGATATTGTTGATTCAGCTATTTCTCATTCTGACGTAAATCAACGTTTAGGTCTAGAATTTGCCAACAAATTAAAAGATGACCTGTACAAGTTGGCAAAAATTGAGATTGATTCTGTGGTGTTGTTATTTCGCAAGTATGAATATCCAAATATTAAACACAATAATATTTTGCCATTTATAGAGGAGCTAAGTGACCTTTTTAGTGACTATCTTGATAACATTGAGTTCAATTTTGGATTGGAATCGCTGAGGCAAATATTAAAAGAAGCAAGAAAAGCAGGTTCATTGCCTTTTGTTATGGACGAAAAGAATTTTGTCCTGATTGATGATTTCACTCAGTTCTATCTACGACCTGTGTATCTATTCAAAAATTCAAAACATATTTTTGATAATGAAGACTCAATAGTAGAATTACTGGCGAACTATAAAATTATGGATGGCCAGCAAGAGATCAACAACTTTTCATTCTTAGATTCAAAATCAAGTGTATTAACGCAACTGTCAGATGTGTTTGTAGGTCTTATTGGCAAGTTGGGTAGCTATATGAATAAAAGTACACGAGAAAAAATATATTCTGATTTTTGCGCATTGAATCAGGTGCAATCAGAAAACATCGATTTACTCTTAAAGCTAATCGATAGATCCCATAATAAAAATATTGGGTTTTTGCATGCAACAGACAGTTATGAAGAGATATCAAAAATTGAAATAGTACGTGCATGCAGAGAGAAATCGCCTGCATAACAAACGCATAGAGGCTGACGGGAAGGAGCTCGGGGGCGCTGACGCGGCGAACTTCATTGGCCCGCAGCTCATGCGTGGCGTTATTTATTAAAGGATAATTCACTATGTTACTATATGTAATTACTGTTACTTTCATTGTCTGTCTATCATTGGCCTTTAAAGGTCCTGCAGAATTATATTTTCTCAAACAATTAGGCTACAATCTTGTCTCTGTATTTGAAGCAAATATTCAGGTTCAACAGAGTCATGCAGCAATAAAGGGGAGTATAGTTATTGCCATATTAATCGTTCAGCCTTTAGTGTTTTCTGTTATATTTTTGAAAATATTGGATAAATTGCTAAAAACAAAAATTGTCACAGAAGTTGAAAAGGTCGTGCATATCCAACCAAGAAGTTTAGACAGGCAAGAATCATGGCTAAAGAGACAAGGTGAAAAATTCAAAAATAGAAAAATAGAAAGGAACTCAAATAAGTATGACTTCCAAATTTCTTCTTTAGATAAAAATGGCCATGCATCAGCTTCAATTGACGATTTAATTAATGACCTCATAAATAATGTTTTTTGGAAATTTTCTGTAATTGAAATATCAAACAAAATTTCGATTTTTAGAGGATCATTAGTGCAATATGTTTTATCATTATTTTTAATTGCATATTCTACCATAGAAATATTTTATAACAATATCACATTATCATGTTGGATAACGTTTGTTTTTTTACTTGTTTTTACAGGGCCTTCATTTGGTAATTATTTTCTTTGCATTTCTAGATTTCAATATCTTGTAGATGAGTATAAAAAAGAAATAGCTTTGCGAAAAAAATGTATTGATGTTTTCAGATTTTTATATTCTAATTGTTTAGAAATTAAAAATTATTATAAAGAACTATATGATATTAATTTCGAGTTAAAAAAACAATATTACAAAAAACAACACTTAGAATCACCTTTACACTATATTCATAAATTTATTCTTAATGAAGAACTTGGGCGAAGAATTTCTCGAGAAGTTAAAATTGAGATAAGTAGCATTGACACTTTTCAATTAAAAGATTTTTATCTATTCCAAAAAAAAAGAACAATAAAAAAGAGATAATAGATGGTCTGGTATATATTATTAGGAATGCGCAAAATTATTATTATGCTACAATAATAAATGATTATTTTTCTGATTTTACGTTTAATGCTTTTGGGCAGATATTGAATAATGAGAAAGAGTGTTCAAAAGTTAACATTGTAAAAAAATTAAAAATAAATGAGAATAATATAAAAAACAGTTATTATGAAATTTTCGCTCATGAAATGAGGTCTATTGCTGAATACCGTCTTGATGTTCTGTGTTTTCAAAGTAATAATTTTACATATAACATGTTTTTGAAGTTTCCAATTCTTAAAAGAATATCTATAATGATACCTGTCGTTTAATATGTGTCTTGTTTAGCAGTATGATGTTTTTTTGCTAAAAGTTATCTATAACTTTACCGTAATATACGGTAACTATCTAAGTGTATGAATATTAATATCAAAACATTGCAATGACTCGTCAAGTAAGAAAGTAAATTTTTTCTTTCAATAAAAGCCAGTAAAATATAACAAGGCGTTTAAAACGTGGGCCGAAGCCCACTCGGACCGCACGATCGCGGCCGCTTAACTTACCGTTCGATTCCTAAAAAAATAAATGGATACAAAAATACCAGAAGCCATCCAAAAATCACTAGCTGAAACTGATAGAAGATATAAAGGTTTGCTGAATATGTCCTCAGCTATGATGAAAGCCTATGATGGTGCTATGTATCCAGTTGATTTGTTAGCTACGGGCATAATAAAACGCACGGTATCAAATATCCATGGATTTAAGTTACTAGTAGAGTCACAAAACATGGTGTGTGCAAGAACATTATTACGAACACAAATTGATTCAGCTTTGAGGTTCTATGCGGTTTTCTTGGTTACCGATCCACATGCTTTTTCATTAAAAGTGTTAGACGGTAAGCAGATTAACCAGATGAAAGACTCATCTGGCAACATCATGAGAGATTCATATTTGGTAAAGAAGCTAACCAAAGATTATCCGTGGATGAAGGATGTTTATCATAACCTCTCTGGCTACATACATTTCTCGAATAGCCACATTTTCAATGCGGTATCCCCATCAGAAAATGATAATGCAATAAAGATAAACATTCAGCCAATTGACACAAAATATCCGGTAGAAAGCTGGGTAGAGGTTGTTGATTGCTTTAATGAAAGTATAGATATTTTTGCCAAATACCTTGAGGGTTGGATAATTACGAAAAAAAAATCCAGAATTAGTTGAAAATAAATGAAAAAAAATCGAACAAATCGTTTCAGTGGACCCCGCAACAGCGCGGGTCCACTGAACTCCACGTTAGGCCCCTGAACTCGAAACTCGTGAGGCATTAAGTGGATTTGATATCGCAGTTCGTCGCCAGGTACCGAAAAGAGTACGACTTCTACGAGCAGGCCTGTCGCATGACGGCACAGGTGCTTGACTCGAACCTGCAATCGACAGGTGTAAGAGCTATCGTCACCTCGAGGGCGAAGAATCCGAGCCGACTTGAAGTAAAGGTTCGGCAACGTTCGGCGAAGACTCCATACGAAACTGTTGAGCAGATATACGAGGACATTGTCGACCTAGCGGGAGTGCGAGTCGCTCTCTACTTTCCCGCGGAACGCGAAGAGGTAGGCAGGGTGATTAACTCCCTGTTCATCCTAGTGTCTGAACCAAAGGAGTTTCCAACGCCGGGACAACCGTCATACAAAAAACGGTTTTCAGGCTATTGGGCGACGCACTATCGAGTGCGACTCCCCGAGACTCTACTAAACGAGTCGCAGAAGCGGTACACCGAGGCAAACGTTGAGATTCAGGTTGCCTCCGTCCTTATGCACGCTTGGTCAGAGGTAGAGCACGATCTGGTCTACAAGCCGCTTCAAGGCAAACTTTCAGACGATGAGTACGCCATCCTTGATGAGTTGAACGGGCTTGTCCTAGCCGGAGAAATTGCCCTTGAACGACTGCAGCGGGCTGGCGAGCAACGTATCTCGGAACACGACCGGGAGTACACGAACCACTATGACCTGGCGTCTTCCCTTCTAGACCTAGCTAGGGAGAAGCTCGCAGGCCAGAACATCCACGATTCCGCTCTAGGCAGAGTCGACTTGCTGTACGCGCTGCTTCGCGAACTTGGATTGGGGACTCCAGAGAACCTCGCCCGGTACGTCGAGGCGTTGCATTCAGACTTGGAGCGCCGCCCGCTTGCAGAGCAAGTCATTGATCAGGTATTGGCTGAAGATCCCGCTCGCTACGCAACTTTTGAGCAGATCCGCGCCTTAGATGTTCCAGTGATGTCGCTCACAACGTCGGGCCTGCCGAGAGTAAGTCAGTCAGAGGCTATTGGCGAGTTCATGTCTCTCTGGATCGACTACGAGAAGATGCTAAGGGCGTACGCTGCCAAGAAGGGAGCAGACAGACTGGGCATTCCCTCCATGCGCCTGCTTCGCATTATCGATGGAGTTCCGGATGAACTGCACGTTGCAGCTGAGCGCCTACGCCGCTTTCGCAATCAACTCGTCCATGGCATAGAAGTGCCTGACTCGGAGTTCATACGAGCGCAGACCGTCGAGTTACAGATGCTAGTCGTGCGCCTAAGAGCAATCGTTGAACCTCCACTAAAGCCCGCCCGCAAGGCAAGCCCAAGGAAAAAGGCCAAGTGAAGTTGCTGAATCCACGCCACACGCGGCCTAACCCATCGTTCGAGGCGACCTGCGCGAAAAGCCGTGCAGGTCGCCTCAACTCCACGTTACGAGTCAAGGTTTCTCCTGTTTATCTTGAATTCACCCTCGAAACACGCCACATCGACAAAATAATTTATTTCAAACAATGCACAAAATTTCAATCTGTTGCGATGGTTCTCCGGCGAGATTTCTCCTCGCGCCGCTTGTCGAAATGACGCCAATGAGACGCCCACGAAAATCGGCTAGCCTTGTCTGTTGACCGGCACTCTTCTGCATCGTCTCAATTAAAGCGCACGATCTCGCCCTTTCAGGACAAACCAGCGCAATGCACTGGTGCAATGGAAACAGAATAAGCCGAAGGGCCGCGCCCTCCCCCAACCCAACGGCGCGACAGCGCAACACAGCTGCGGACGCCGATGGCAAGAATGCGGAAATCAGCCCTGGTCGGGCTCGAATTTGTAGCCGACGCCGTAGACCGAGCGGATCAGGTCGCAGCCGGGTCGGGCCTGCTCCATTTTGCGGCGCAGTTTTTTGATGTGGCTGTCGATGGTTCGGTCGTTGACGATGCGCTGATCTGCATAGATGCGCTCCATCAGCTGGTCGCGGCTGAAAATCTGGCAGGGGCGGGCAAGAAGAAAGGCAAGCAGGTTGAACTCAACGGCGGTGAGGTCGAGGTTGCTGCCGTCCAGGCTGGCCCGCATGGTGGGCGGATCGAGGCTCAGGCCGTGTTCCGCCGGCGGCGCGCCGGCAGTGCGCCGGAGCACCGCCTTGACCCGCGCCACCACCTCGCGCGGGCTGAAGGGTTTGCAGATGTAGTCGTCCGCGCCCAGTTCCAACCCGAGCAGTCGGTCGATCTCTTCCACCCGGGCGGTGACCATGATGATGGGAATGGCTGCAAAGGCGCGCACCTCCTTGCAGATTTCCATGCCGTCGCGGCCGGGCAGCATCAGGTCGAGCAGGATCAGATCCGGCCGTTCCTGCCGCACCCAGGCCGCAACGCCGCTGCCCTCGGCCAGCCAATGGGATGCAAACCCGGCGGCGTGGAGATAATCGACCAGAATCGAGGCCAGTCGCGCTTCGTCTTCAACAATGAGTATGCGTTGCATGCGTTCAGCCGTCGAGCGGCAGGGTGACGGTGATTTCCAGGCCGCCCAGGCTGGAATGCGCGGCCGCGACAGTGCCGTTGTGCGCTTCGACAATCGATTTGCACAGGGCCAACCCCAGGCCGGCGCCGCCGTGGCTGCGGCTGCGCGAACCCTCGACCCGGTACAGCCGTTCAAACAGCCGCTCCAGGGATTCGGTGGGCACGCCGGGCGCGGAATCGCGGAAGCACAGGCGCGCCTGGCCGTCTGCTTCTGCCAGGCTCACCTCCAGCATGCCGCCGGGGTCGGTGTAACGCAAGGAATTCTGCAGCAGGTTGGCCAGCAACTGGCGCAGCCGCTTTGGGTCCGCGTTCAGGAGCATCGGCTGTTCCGGGCCGATGAACTCCAGCCGGAGCCCATTGGCCTGGAACTGTTCCCGATGCGATCGGGTTGTCTGCGAGACCAACGCCGCAAGATCGATTTCCTCTTTGCGGTACGCCAGGGCGCCGATGTCGGCCAGGGCCAGCTCGTACAGATCGTCGATCAAACGGCCAAGGTGAAGAATCTCGACGTGGAGCGCGTCCATGGTCTGCGGGGTCAACTGGCTAACGCCGTCCTGCACCGCTTCCACCTCGCCGCGCAGCACCGCCAGCGGGGTGCGCAGTTCGTGGGAGATGTCGGCCACCCAGCGGCGGCGCAGCTGTTCGTTGCGCTCCAAGGTTTGCGCCAGTTGATTGAAATCGCGCGCCAGTTGACCGAGTTCGTCGTTGGATTCTGCCGGCACGCGGATGTCGTAGCGGCCGGAGGCAAGGCGGTTGGTGGCGGCCGCCAGGGCCGTGATCCGCCGCACCATTCGTCCGGCCAGGGGGATGGAGAGCAGGGCCGCGCCGGCGGCGATGCACAGGGCAATGACAATCAGGGCCTGATGTTGCTCTTGGACAAACTGCTGTATCCGCACATCAACCAGAATGCGCGGAGGAACCAGGCCAAGCTGGCCGACCTTCTCGTCGCCGCGCTTGATCGGCACGAAATACGGCGTTTTTTCCGGATTTTGCGGGCCGTACAGCACGTTGCGGGCGCTGTCCACCAGCAGAACCCGCAATTCAAAGAGCTGCTCGCCCTTGGGGAACGGGGGCGGCGGTGGTTCCAACTGCGGCCCTGCGCCGCCGTCGTGCGGCCCCTGGCCGTTGTGCGTGCGTCGCTGGTCGGGCGGCGGCCGCAGCCACGGCCGCACCGGTTTGCTGCCCGCCACCAGTTCCATCCAGGTGGTCGGCTCCTCCGCCAGGAAACCCCAATGCCCCTTGTCGGCGTACATCTGCTCCAGGGTGCGGGCCAACTGCTCCAGACGATCCTTCTCCACCTCGTGGACATAGCGAAAAGCGCCGCGCTCAAAGCTCATTCTGGTCACGACGAACATGCTAACGATTACGCAGCACGCGGCAACAAGAAAGGCCAGAAACAGACGATAGCGGATGCCCACGGCAAATTTTTTCTTCATAATCACCTCTCCGCCTCTTTCCTACCACAACCGTTCCGGCCGCTACCACCCTCTTTTCGCCGGTTGGCGGATTTCCACATTTCCTCCACATTTCCGGCAGGGGTTGGGTTGGTTGATGGGCGAAGAGAGGAGAAGAGCCTGGCGCGCTTGCTGTTGGGTGATCGCTCCCACGCTCCAGCGTCCTTGGGGTGAGAGAACTGGACGCGAAGACGTCTGTTTTCTTGCTGTGGCATGACATGCCACGGGCCAGTTCTGCCCAATCGACGGGACGCTGAAGCGTCCGGGGCACGTTCCCACGCTGGCGCGTGGGAACGATCCTACGAGGGCAGCGCTTCCCGGACGACCAACGTTGCCAGCGACATTTTAAGATTGCCGGATGATAAAAAACTCTCGCTGCGCTCGCCGGTTTGAACACACCCCAAAAATGCAGCGACGCCTCACCAGGACGCCCGCCGCACTTGCTGGCGGCTGATCGCTCCCACGCTCCAGCGTGGGAGCGCAGGCGGGACGCTCCAGCGTTCTTGGGATGAGAGAACTGGACGCGAAGACGTCTGTTTTCTTACTGTGACATGACATGCCACGGGCCAGTTCTGCCCAATCGACGGGACGCTGGAGCGTCCGGGGCACGTTCCCACGCTGGAGCGTGGGAACGATCCTACGAGGGCAGCGCTTCCCGGACGACCAACGTTGCCAGCGACAGGGAAACAACAGCAACAGTGCACAAGCGACCAACACCGCCAGCAACGGGAAAAGCAGAAAAACGGCGCCGCAAGCAACCCATGTCGGCTGCCCTAGATCAACCGCCCCTGTCGGCACTTTCCGGACACCCAAACCATTTTTTTCCGCAACTTGCCTACAACTTAAACATCGTTTGCGGGCGAGCGGCTCCAGTTCGGCAGCATCTTGCAGTCAATACAGTCGATTATTGAATTTTTTATTGACAGAGAGAGTGGGTTATATTTCGATCATGGAGCATTATTTCGGGCTGTCGCTCGAAATCCAGATATTGGCGAGTTCCCGCCGGTTGCCCACGCAATCGGGCCAGCAAGGGCTCGCCGGAATGGAAAATCCAATCTACATATTAAGGCAGGATCATGGTTGACAGAGAAAATGATGAGGAAGAGAGCCAGGTTGAGGAATGCACAATCTGCGGCGGCGACATCATCGTTGATAGCTACTGCGAGGAAGACGACATTGTCTACTGCAACGACTGCGAAGCGGAATACCTGATCCGCTCGATTGATCCCATCCGTCTCAAACGGCTGGACGACGAAGACGTCGACGAAGCAGAGGACTCCTACGACGAGGAGGATGAATAATTGGGGCCCGCTTGGGCAGATCCGCACAGGCGTCCAGGTTTCACGCAACTTTAACCCCAAGGTGTTGACGCATGAATTTTCTTAATCTTTCATCGAAAAAACCGCCCTACGCCCAGGCCAAGGCCGTTATCCTGCCCATCCCCTACGGAGGAACGAGCAGAAGCGCGCTGGCCATGGACAAGGGTCCCGAAGCCATATTGCTGGCTTCGCAGATGCTTTCCGCCTACGACGTGGAAACCAACACCGATCTCAACGAATTGAATCTGCACACCCTGGACCCGCTGGTCTGTCCCGAAGACCCGCGTGAAGCCACGGAGGAATTAGCCAACCAGACCTCGCCCCATTTCAAGAAAAACAAGCTGGTGGCCTCCATCGGCGGCAGCCATCTGATCAGCGAAGGGTTGGTCAGGGCAGCCATGGCCCAGGAGAACAACCTGAGCGTGCTCCATCTGGGCGCCCATCCGCACCTGCTTGATCCGGCCGCCGAGGAACCCGACGTCATGGCGCGAATCAGGGAAAAATGCATGGTTTCCCATGTGGGCATCCGCAGCATGGCCAAGGCGGAAAAGAGCAAAATCCACATCGACAACCTGGTTTTTGCCCGCGACATCTACAACAACGGCCTCAATGCTGCGGCCGACGCCATTGACGTGCTCAGCGACACCGTCTACCTCGCAATCAACCTCGACGTGCTTGATCCTGCCTGCATGCCTGCCGTGGTCAAACCCGAACCCGGCGGACTCGACTGGTACACGCTCAACAACCTGATCCGCATGGTGGCCCGGGAAAAATCGATCATCGGATTCGACGTCACCGGCCTTGCGCCTGAGAAAAACGGCCTGCACGCCCATTTGCTGGCCGCCAAACTGATCTATAAAACCCTGATCTGCTGCCTGAAAAACAGTCGGTAAGCATAAAATCCCATTACCCGGACGCTGCGGTCGGTTGACGCGCCGCAGCGTCCGGCGTTTGTCCGTGCCCTCCCCCGCAGCCCCGCACCGTTCGCCGATGCGCGGGCTGTCCATATTCCCCCTGCTGTGCATTGAAAAAGCTGGCGTAATCGTCTTTTGCCATTGATGCGCACGCCCTGTTCATTGTAGAAAACACCATCCATGCCGCCGGGTAGCGCATCAGCCGGCGGCGCCAGACTGATAATCGGCGAAACACCTGCCGGATCGTTATTTTTTGGAGATATGCAGATTGAACAAGGCAGTTGTCGAACTGAATCGGGTGTGCAAAGACTACGGCGGTCAGCGAGCCCTGAGCGATATTTCCCTCACTGTGGCCGATGGTGAATTCCTCTCCCTGCTCGGGCCGTCGGGTTGCGGCAAGACCACCCTGCTCCGCCTGATCGGCGGCTTTGAAGACTGCACCCGCGGCAACCTGCTGATCGACGGGCAGGCCGTGGATCAGTCGCCGCCGGAAAAGCGGGCGGTCAACACCGTGTTCCAGAACTACGCCCTCTTCCCCCACATGACGGTGTTCGACAACGTGGCCTTTGGCCTGCGGATGGCGAAAAAGCCGGCGACCGAGATCGCGCAATCCGTGGCCCAGGCCCTGGAGCTGGTGCAGCTTGCCGGCATGGAGCAGCGACGGCCGGCCGAACTCTCCGGCGGCCAGCAACAGCGGGTGGCCATTGCCCGCGCCATTGTCAACAAACCCCGGGTGCTGCTGCTCGACGAACCAATGTCCGCCCTGGACCACCGGTTGCGCAAGCAGATGCAGAAGGAACTCAAACAGTTGCAGCGCACTTTGGGCATCACCTTCATCCTCGTCACCCATGACCAGGACGAGGCCTTTGCCATGTCCGACCGGGTGGTGGTGATGCAGCATGGGCAGATCGAGCAGATCGGCACGCCCATGGAGATCTACGAAGAGCCGGTCAACCTCTACGTGGCCCGCTTTGTCGGCGACATCAACGTGCTCGACGGCGTAGTCCGCGAGCAGACAGGGCCGTCGACCTTCAGAGCCCTGGTCGAAGGCGCGGCGGTCAGCCTCAAGAGCGCCCGCCCGCTCAGCCTGGGCCAGCCGATCCACGTGCTGCTGCGGCCGGAGGATTTCCGCCTGGAACTGGAGCAGGACATGGCCGAGTCGCAGGATCTTTCGGCCAAGTTCCAGCAGGCCCGCCTCAAGGGCACGGTGCGGCGCATCTTCTACCACGGCGCCACCTACGACGTCGAAGTCGCCCTGGAGAGCGGCGCACGGGTTCAGGTGACCGAATTTTTCGACGACGACAGCGAAAACCTCTATTTCAAACCCGGCGACTCGGTGGCCCTGGGCTGGCACGAGGGATGGGAGGTGGTGCTGCCCCATGAAAAATAGCTCCCCATTCCGGCGTTTGGCGATTGGCGCCACCTGTTTCTGGATGGCCGCGCTGGCCCTGATCCCCTACCTGATCCTGCTGGGCGCCAGCTTCCTGGAACGCGACGGCGACGGCGGACTGGTCAGTTCGCAACTCACCTTGGCCAACTACCTGCACCTGCTGTCGCCGACCGTGTTCAGCATGGCGCTCGATTCGACGGTGCTGGCGGCGGTGGCAGCCCTGCTCTGTTTGCTGGCCGGCTATCCTTTTGCGTATATCCTGGCGCAATCGTCGGCGCGGCTGCAGCCGCTGCTTCTGCTGCTGGTGATGATCCCCTTCTGGACCAACTCGCTGATCCGCACCTACGCCCTGGTGATGATGCTCAAGGCCGACGGGGTGGTCAACACGCTGCTGCTGGCCGGAGGCTTGATCGACGCGCCGCTGCAGCTGATGTACACGCCCATGGCGGTTTTTATCGGCCTGGTCTACACCCTGCTGCCGTTCATGATCCTGCCGTTGTACGCGGCGCTCAAAGCAGTGGACCCGCGACTGCTGGAGGCGGGCCGCGATCTGGGCGCCGGCCGGGTGCAGAATTTCATCAAAATCACCGTGCCCCTGACCATGCCCGGCATCATTGCCGGGACCATGCTGGTCTTTCTCCCGGCCCTGGGCATGTTCTACATCTCCGACATTCTCGGCGGCGCCCGCTCGATGCTCCTGGGCAACTACATCCGCGACCAGTTTCTGGTGTTCCGCGACATTCCCACCGGTTCTGCGGCCAGCGTCACCATGACGCTGGCCATGGGGCTGTTGCTGCTGCTCTATTATCTGGCCAGCCGACGCCTGGGCAAGGAGATGATGCAATGAGCCGCTGGCTGAAACAGCTTTACGCCGCCGTTGTGTATGGTTTTCTCTACCTGCCGCTGGTTATCGTCGCGATTTTCTCGTTCAACAGTTCCAAGTATTCGCTCACCTGGAAGGGCTTCACCCTGGACTGGTACGCCAAATTGTGGGAGAACGCCGGCCTGACAAGCGCAGCCGTCAACTCGCTGATCATAGCCGCCTGCGCCGCCACCCTGGCGACCCTGCTCGGAACCGTGGCCGCCTTCATCCTCCATCAGTACCGTTTTCCCGGCCGCCGGGTTCTCTTTGGCGGCCTGTTTGTGATGATGATGTCGCCGGACATTGTCATTGCCATTTCCCTGCTGCTGCTCTTTCTTGCCCTGGCGCTGCCGCTTGGCTTTTCCACCCTGCTGCTCGCCCACACCGTGCTTTGCGTGCCCTTTGTCGCCACCACGGTGTTCTCGCGGTTCCACGGCTTCCAGACCGACATTGTCGACGCGGCCAAGGATTTGGGCGCCGGCGAGTATCAGGTGTTCCGTCACATCGTGCTGCCGTTGGCCGCGCCGGCGGTTGTCGGCGGCTGGCTGCTCAGCTTCACCCTGTCGCTGGACGACGTCATCATCAGCTTTTTCACCACCGGCCCGGACTTCGAAGTCCTGCCGCTGCGGATTTATTCCATGGTCCGGCTCGGCATCAAGCCCGACGTCAACGCCCTCTGCGTGGTGATGATGGTCATCACCATAACCGCTCTCGTTCTTTCCAGAACACTGCTCAAGGAGAAAAAATGAAAAGGATGCTGCACAGTGCGATCCTGGCGCTTCTGGCGCTGCTGGCCATGGCCTCGCCCGGTTTGGGCGCGGCCAAAACCGACAAGGTGGTCAACCTCTACATCTGGTCGGAATACATCCCCCAAGAGGTCATTGCCGCCTTTACCAAGGAAACCGGCATTAAGGTCAACATTTCCACCTACGACAGCAACGAGGCCATGTACGCCAAGGTCAAGCTGGTGGGCAAGGGCTACGACCTGGTGGTGCCCTCCTCCGACTACGTGGGCCTGATGCGCCGCGAAAACCTGCTGCTGCCGATCGATTCAAAAAAAATCCCCAACTTCGGCCTGATTGCGCCGCAGTTCACCAACCAGAGCTTTGATCCGGGCAACGGGTATTCGATCCCTTACATGTGGGGTTCCACCTCGCTGGCGGTCAACACCCAGGTTGTGCCGGCGGACACGGTGCAAAAGACTGCGGATCTGTGGAAGCCGGAACTCAAGGGCAAACTGCTGCTGCCCAACGATCCCCGTGAAGTCATGGGCATTGGGCTCAAGGTGCTGGGCTATTCGATCAACGAAATAGACCCGGAACACCTGCGCCAGGCCTATGAGAAACTCAAAACCCTGATGCCCCAGGTGCGGGTTTTCGATTCCGACTCGCCCAAACAGGCGCTGCTTTCCGGCGAGGTCGCCGCCGGTCTGGTCTGGAACGGCGAGGCCTACATCGCCAACGGCGAGAACAAGGCCATCCGCTACATCTATCCGCCGGAAGGGTTCAGCCTCTGGCTCGACAGCTTCTGCATTCCCAAGGGCGCCCAGCATGTGGAGGCGGCCTACCGCTTCATCGACTATGTGCTCCAGGCCAAGGTCTCCGCCGCCATCAGTGAGTCCATGGGTTATTCTTCGCCCAACGCCAAGGTTTTTGATTTCCTGCCGGCTGCGATGAAAAACAACGTCATCGTCAACCCGCCGGCCCAGGACGCTGCCCGCGGCGAATTCCTCGACAGCCTCGACGAAAAAACCCTCAAAATCTACGAAGACTACTGGGTGAAACTCAAAACCAAGTAATGCCCGGCGCGGCATGCGCCATCAGCCGTGGCTTCACAGCAGCGCAAGCAACAGCGTTGCATCCAATAAAAAAGGCGGTCTCCTTCGGGAGGCCGCCTTTTTTATTGGATGCAGGGCAGGATTATTTTTTACAAAAATCCCGGAGAAACACAGGTGGCGTCTTTGGTTGACGGCTGGCGGTTGGTGATTTTTCTGCAGCGCAGACGCGCAGCCATGCTTTCTGCTCGGCAGAACCGCGCTCGCCGAGGAGGAAAAAACAGCAAAAGTTGTCCGAACGAACTGGGGCGCTTGTGATCAGTGGATGGAGATTCGGGGCTAGTGCGATAATTCAAGGCAGCATACGAAATCAAGATTGCATTCCGGCATGCTTAAACGGGAGCAATCCCGGAAGCACTCCGGAAACAAAAACAGGCAGAAGCGCTTAGCGCAACTGCCTGTTTTTGCTTGATATTAATGGCGGAGAAGGAGAGATTCGAACTCTCGGTACTCTCGTACACACGCGTTCCAGGCGTGCACCTTAAACCACTCGGTCACCTCTCCGTGATGGGCTTTTCACGGCGCTTGCCAGACGCTCAGTCACGGCAAACGTGGAAGCCTTTCTAGCCTGAGCGCTGATTTTTTACAACAGAAAATTAACGGCGGCTCCGAAAAAACTCCCGGAGCAGTCGACTGCACTCCTCTGCGCCCACACCGTGGGTCACTGCAAAACCATGGTTGAGCAATCCATCGGCGCCAATGCGGTATCTGGAGACAACCCCTCCGCCCTTGGGGTCAATGGCCCCAAACACCAACCGGGCTATCCGGGCGTGCACCATGAGCGCCGCGCACATGGGACAGGGTTCCAAAGTCACATAAACGGTTGCTCCGGGCAGACGATAGTTGCCTGCAGCTTGCGCGGCCTGGCGCAGCGCAACCATCTCGGCGTGGCCGGAAGGGTCGGAGGCGCCAATGCAGTTGTTGCCGGCTTCGGCAACAATTCGCCCTGTCGCGTCCGTCACCACTGCCCCCACCGGCACCTCGCCCATGGCGGCGGCAAGACGGGCTTGCGCCAGCGCTCGTGCCATCATCTGACCATCTGTTATCGACTGCGCTTCTTCCACTGACCCTTGCTGCATGATTTTTCTCAATAAAGTCGAATAAACTTCCGGTTGCAATTCCAGCCAACCGGTTTATTATTACAAAAAAGATATTGCAAATACGAATTCGAAACCTAAGGCCTGCCATGAAAGAAAAAAAAGCTGCAATTCTAGCGTATAAATGCTCTCCGGAAAACCGTCTGAGCATTGAAATTGCCTTAGCGGCTAATTTTGATCTCACTTTTCAAAATGATCCCCAGTCGTTTCAAAACGAGGTCAGCAAAAAGCCCTTTGACGTCATTTTTATGAATTTCCAGCCTGAAAACGGCAACAAATTCATTCTGTTGGAAAAAATCCAAGAACACACCCCGTCCACGCCGGTGATTATCACCTGCGAGTCCGAAGATTCAGTGCGCATCGACAAAACCCTGGAGCCTATTATATACGACGTGCTCAGTCACCCGCTCTCGCCGGGCCGGGTCAAACGGACCGTGCGCCAGGCGCTGTACAAACGCCAGCAGGAAAACGAACTCGCCTACCTGCGCCGCACCCAGGACATTGTCTACAGCTTTGACCACATCATCGCCGAAAGCGAGAGCTTCAAGGCGGTCATCAAAAGTCTGCGCAAATTCGCCGCAACCGACGCCACCATCCTCATCACCGGCGCAACCGGCACCGGCAAAAGCTTTCTTTCCGGCACGGTTCACTACAATTCCCCTCGCCGCGGCCAGCCCTTCGTCAAGATCAACTGCGCCAATATTCCGGAAACATTGCTCGAATCCGAGCTTTTCGGCCATGAGAAAGGATCGTTTACCGGCGCCGACAAGCAGCGCATCGGCCGTTTTGAACAGGCCGACGGCGGCACCATTTTTCTCGACGAGATCGGGGAAATTCCGATGGAAATTCAGGCAAAACTGCTGCGAGTACTGGAAGATAAATCCTTTGAGCGGGTCGGCGGCAATAAAACCATCAAGGTTGACGTGCGGCTCATTGCCGCCACCAACAAGGCGCTGCCCGAGTTGATCGCGGCTGGAAAATTCCGCGAAGATTTGTTCTACCGCATCAGCGTGTTGCCGGTGCCGCTGCCTTCGCTCAAGGACCGGCCCCGCTGCCTGGCGCCGCTGGCTGTCAAACTGCTGGAAAAGTCAGTCGCCTCGGTAAACAAGAAAAACATTGTCGGTTTCACTCCCGAGGTCATGGCCATGATTCAAGGGTATGACTGGCCGGGCAACATCCGTCAGCTCGGCAACACCATTGAACGCGCGGTGATTCTTGAAGAGGAAAATCTGATCGGCCTCTCCTCCATGCACATTCCGGAGATGGGCCGCACCACGGCGCCGCTCATCCAGAACACCGAATCGCTTGAGGTCCACGAGCGCGAACTGATCCTCAAGGCCCTGGCCGAAAACCTCTGGGTCCAGAAAGACGCCGCCTATTGTCTGGGCGTCAGCCCCCGTTCCCTGAACTACAAAATCAAAAAATTCGGCATCACCCACCAGAATTGGCGCAAACACAAAAAAGAGTGAGCGCCCGGCTTCAATGCAGATGACCGCCGGTGCTCGACATGGTCAGATTGCCGTTTTTGACCCCGCGCAGGGCAATCAGGTTTTCGGCCAGTTCGCGCACCTGCGAGGCCCTGCCCTTGACGATGGTCACCTCCAGGCAGTTGTGATGATCCATATGCACATGGGTGGTCGAGGTGATCTGATGGTGATAGGCGTGCTGTAGTTCAGTTATTTTTTCCTGCAGTTGCGGCTGATGATGATTGAACACCAGCGTCACCACGCCCACCACTTCGCTGTCCTGCTCCCACTCCTCGTTGACCAGCACCTTGCGAATCAGATCTCGGACCGCCTCGGAGCGGTTGGAATAACCGCGCGGCTGAATATAGTCGTCGAACTGGGCAAGCAGTTTGTCGTCCAGTGAAACTGAAAATCGTTTAAGCATGAGCAGTTAGATTCCTTTTTCCAGATCTTTGAGTTTGTCGACCAGGGCGCGCGCCTCGACGCGCATTTTCTCCGGCACAGTCGTATCCTTGGACGTGCGGGTGAGATACTGTTTGGCAAGTTTGGCCTTGCCCAGATAAAGATTGTACTTGCCCAGGTAAAACACCGACGCCCCTTCCCTGCCCCGGTTGGCTTCGATCTGGCCCAAGTCGAAAAAAAGCTGCGGATTTTCGGGCATTACCATAACCGCCTGCTGCAGCAACTGCTCTGCCTTAGGGTTGTTGCCGCGCATCATCTCCACCTTGGCCAACTGACAGACGCCGTACATGTCGGTGGGATCGCGTTTGACCGCCTGTTCCAGAATCGGGCGGGCCTCTTCAAGACGGCCGCTCTCCAGAAGAATCACAGCCCGGTCGATTTCCAGAATATCCTTGCGCGGATACTGTTCCCGCACTACAGCCAGATGCTGCAGGGCCTGCTCAACTTTATGGTCTTCGGAGTCCAACAGGGCCAGGCCGTAATGGGCCAGGGTTCGCTGTTCCGTTTCAGTGGTCGAGGCCAGGGTGTTGACGCAGAACACGCGCAGCTTGTCGTGATCAATCGACCGGGTCAGCACCCGGTATTTGAAGCGGAGAAAATCAAAATTATCTGTTTTGACATAGTTTTTATTGCCCTTCTGCTGGTCTGTCTCAAGCAGCGACTCCACATAGCTTAACCGGGCCTCCGGGTTGGGATGGGTCAGCAGGTACTGAGGGGTTTCCGTGGCCATGCGGTAGCGGGTGTTGCGCCGCATCACCCTGAGCATGTCCTCCATGGCCGACGGATCGCGATGCATCTTCTGCATCCAGCCAAACGACAACCGGTCCGCCTGTTCCTCGTCTTCTCGACTGTACTGCAGGTTGATGGTCTGGCCGGCCGCCATGGACCCCATCATCAAAGCCGGCGAAAGCCCGGGAACGCCCATGGCCAGACCCGCCACGCCCAGCAGCAGCGACGCGGCGCTGACCTTGGTCCCCTTGTCCAGCCGCTGGGCAATGTGCCGGCTGACCACATGGCCGATTTCATGAGCCAGAACGCTGAGCAGCTCGTCTTCGTTTTTCATGGTCTCGATCAGGCCGGTGTAGAAAAACACCAACCCGGCAGGGGCGGCAAATGCGTTGAATTGATCGCTTTTGACCACATAAAAGCGATATTCAAAATACTGCGGACCAACGGTTTCCAACACTTTCCTGCCCAAAGCGTTGATGTACTGGCTGATGTCCGGGTCTTCCAGAATGGGCAACTCCTTGCGCACCGAAAACAGCAACTGGTCGCCGATCTTCCGCTCCTCGCCGATGGTCAACGCCAGCGCCTGCAGCGGCACAAGCGCATAGGCAAGCAGACACGCCAAGGCAACAAGTCGAAAGACGAATGTTTTCCTGATCATAAAAGGGCACCGAAATATTTGTGAACGCGCAGCGAGGCGCTGATTCGCCAAGGCGGCATTGGGACCAAGGTAACGCGTTCCCTGGGCCGCCGCAACCGCAGACCGCCAATTTTCTCAGGTCCGGCGATTCAGGCGGCGGCCCATGCGGTCGACCGCCAGGGAACAGGGAAAGGTGAGAAGGAAATAAAGGGCGGCGATGGTCAGCCACACCTCAATGGTCAGGTAGGTCGAAGCCATCAGCTGGGTTCCCTGATAGGTCAGCTCCTGGATGGAAATGACCGAAACAATGGCCGAATCCTTGATCAGCGAGATCATCTGTCCGGCCAGCGGCGGCAGCATTCGCCGGAAGGCCTGGGGCAGGATCACATGACGCAGAGTCTGCCGCCGGGTCAGGCCCAGGGCATGGGCGGCGTCCCATTGCGGACGCCCGATGGATTCAATCCCGGCGCGAAGAATTTCAGCCGCATATGCGCTCTCAAACACCGCCAGGGTGACCAATGCGGAAAGAAAGGCGGACAGCTGATCCGGCGGCGCAAAAAAGGCGGAAACAAGCCGCTGCAGGCCGGGCGAACCGGCTTTGACCAGCTCGTCCAACCGCAGCAGGGGAATCAGCTGGTCGGCCAGGAAAAAATAGAACAGGAAGATGATCACCAGCGGCGGCAGGTTGCGCATCAGCTCGATATAACAGCGCGCCGTCAATTGCCAGTAGAGGATGCGGCTGGTGCGGGCAAGGGCCATGGCCAACCCCAGCGCCAACGCCAGAATCGACGCCCACAAGCTGAGCCGCACCGTGGCGAACAAGCCCTGCATCAGATAGTTGGCTGTCCAGCCGCCTTGTTCCTGGTCGTAGCGAAACAGAAACTGGGGGATCGCCGCCCAGTTCCAGGCGTAGTTGAGCCGGGCCGTGATCCGGTAGACAGCAAACCCTGCCGCGCAGAGCAGCAGGGTCAGCAGAACCGCGTCAAGCGGATGAAACCAGCGCCGTTTTCCAGACACAACGGTCAAGCGGCAACCAACCGGCTCACTGCACTTCGCTCTGCCACTGGGTCGAACCGAACCAGTAGTTGTACCGTTCGGCAATCCAACCTTTGCTTTGCGCCACTTCGATCCAATTGTTGAGGAAGTTGAGGGTGTCGACGTCGCCTTTGCGGATGCCCATGCAGATGGGCTCCCGCATCAACTGATCCGGATAGGCCTTCAACAGGTCGGGCGCGCCGGCGGCGGTGTGCGCCGGCAGCGGCTGTCCGCCCACCATGGCGTGCACCCGGCCGTTGCGCACCTCCTGCACGGCGGCGGGCTCGTCGTCAAAAAGCCGCAACGAAGCGTTGGGAAACCGGGTCTTGGCGGCCAGCGCTGCAGTCGAACCCAGGCGGGCGGCCAGGGTAATTTCCGGTTTGTTGAAATCGTCGATCTCAAACCCCTCGGTCATCTTGCGGTTGGCCAGCAGCCCCTGACCCGTGTAGTAGTACGGAGTGGTAAAGTTGATTTTCATGTTGCGCTCGGCGGTGACCGTCATGCCGCCGATGATGACGTCAAATTTGCCGGCGATCAGCGAGGGAATGATCCCGGACCACTTGGTGGGCACAAACTCCACCTGGAGGCCCATGTCCTTGGCCAGTTGCCTGGCCACATCGATCTCAAAGCCGATCAGCTCGCCCTTTTTGTCTTTCATTGCCCAGGGCACAAACACATCCATGCCCACGCGGAGGGTTCCCCGCTGGACAATTTGCTCGATGGCGCTTTCCGCAACGAGCTTTTGCTGCATTTCGCCGGCCATGACGGTTGTCGCCAGCAACAGCATGGCGCAGGCAAGCAGGGTTTGGACGATTTTTGATTTCACAGTGACCTCCATAATAATTTCCCCTTTTTATTCGGGTTGATGCAACTGCCGCCCCTGAGCAGGACGAACCAACTCGTTTGCCGATGAAACGATAAGCCGTTTTTCAATTCCTCCGCGATCCGCCTGCCCATGTTCACAAAATCTGGCGGAGAAATTCACGCGTCCGCTCCTGCGCCGGGCGAAGGAAAAAATCTTCCGTTTCCGCCTCTTCAACCAACCGGCCAGCTTCCATGAACGCCACCCGGTCGCTGACCTCGCGGGCAAATCCCATTTCGTGGGTGACCGCCACCATGGTCATGCCTTCGTCAGCCAAGGCCCGCATCACGTCAAGCACCTCGCCGATCATCTCCGGGTCCAGGGCGCTGGTGGCCTCGTCGAACAGCATCACCTTGGGGTGCAGGGCCAGGGCGCGGGCAATGGCCACGCGCTGTTGCTGGCCGCCGGAGAGTTCGTCCGGGTATTTGTGGAGCTTCTCCCCCACCCCGACCTTTTCCAGCAACGCCGCCGTGGCTGCGGTGGCCTCGGCCTTGCTCTTGCCGCGCACCAGCCGCTGGGCCAGATTGATGTTCTCCAGCACCGAGAGATGGGGAAAGAGATTGAACGATTGAAACACCATGCCGACCTCGCGGCGGATGGCCAGGCGATTGGCCTCGTTGTCGTCGAGCGGGATGGAATCGACGACGATTCTGCCGCTGTCGACGGCTTCCAGGCCGTTGAGGCAGCGAAGAAAAGTCGATTTGCCCGAGCCTGAAGGGCCGATCACCACCAGCACCTCGCCCCGTTGGACCCGCACCGAAAAATCGTCCAGAGCCAGCACCGGGCCGGGATAGGTTTTGACCAGATGCTCGGCGACGATGATGGCGTTGTCGCTGGGCGCGGCGGCTGTATTCTCTGACAAATTGCTCATTCAGGCGATCCGGGGATAGCGCCGCTCAAGGCCGTTGGCCAGGGCCGACAGGGTCAGGGTGAGAATCAGATACACGGCGGCGACCACAAACCAGATTTCAAAGGTGAGAAAGGTGTCGGCAATGATGGTGCGGCCCTCCATGGTGAGGTCGTAAACGGCAATGGTGCTGACCAGGGCCGAGTCCTTGATCAGCGACACCGCCTGGCTGGTCAGGGGCGGCAGGATGCGGCGCAGGGCCTGCGGCAGAATAACCCGTCGGTAGGTCTGGGCGCGGGTGAGCCCCAGACTGTAGCAGGCCTCCCATTGCCCCCGGCCAATGGATTCAATGCCGGCGCGGAAAATCTCCGAGGCGTAGGCGCCCTCAAACAGACTCAGGGCGAGAATGGCGGTGGGGGTGCGGCCGAGGTCAAGAATCGGGGCCATAACAAAGTAGAGGAAAAAAATCTGCACCAAAAGCGGGGTGTTACGGATCAGCTCAAGGTAGACGCGCGCCAGCCAGCGGCCCATCAGCGATTCGGAAAGCCGCAGCAGCGCGGCAATCAGGCCGATGATCGCGGCCAGGACCAGACTCCAGGCGGTGATCTCCAGGGTGACCGCCAACCCTTTGACCAGCGGTCCGGCCACGAATCCGCCGTCGACAACAACGCCGAAGTAGCGCGGAATCTGCCGCCAATGCCAGTTGTAGCCAAGGCGCTCGCTGCCGCGCAGCACCAGCCAGACAAGGGCGCAAACGGTCAGGCCGAAACCCAGGAGGTCTCTGACGGCGGCAAAAGCAACAGGACGTGAACGCATGCAGACCATGGAAAGCAGTTTTTGGGTGGGCAACACGCCGGGAGACGGCCAGCCCCCTGATTGAAACCGGAAGGATCAGCCGCGCAGGCGCAACCGTATCCCCTGGATGTACACTAACTCTGTGTATCTTTTCAAGACTTTAATCCTTGTGCCAGCAGCGCCGCAACCCTGCCCGGCTTTGGCCATCTTCCTGTTGCCCTGAGTTCGCCCCTCGGGTAGAGTGCCGCTATTCCCCAACTTTTTCTGGAACAACCATGGCCCCTTTGCTGACAATCGACAATTTTTCTCTCACCTTCCTCGGCGCCGAGGGCGACCTGTCGCCGGTGCTGGACGCGATCAGCCTGCAGATCGAGGCGGGTGAAACCCACGCCCTGGTGGGCGAATCCGGCTCCGGCAAGTCGGTGACCGCCCTCTCGATCCTCCGCTTATTGGAGGAGACCAACCAGGTGCAAAGCAGCGGTTCCATTGTCTTTGAAGGCCGAGAACTGAGCGGCCTGGACAAAAAGGAAATCCGGGCCATTCGCGGCAACCGCATCGCCATGATCTTCCAGGAGCCGATGACCTCGCTCAACCCGGTCTACACCATCGGCAATCAGCTGATGGAGCCCCTGCTGCTGCATCAGTCGCTGAGCAAAGCCGAGGCGTATCAGCGCGCCCTGCAATTGCTCGAGCGCACCGGCATCGACAACCCGGAATACCGCATCAACTGCTATCCGCATCAACTCTCCGGCGGCCAGCGCCAGCGGGTGATCATCGCCATGGCTCTGGCCTGCCGCCCCAAGCTGTTGATCGCCGACGAGCCGACCACGGCCCTGGACGTCACCATTCAGGATCAGATTCTTCACCTGATCACCGACATTCAGGCGGAATACGGCATGTCGGTGCTGCTCATCACCCACGACCTGCCCATGGTGCGCAAGATCGCCGACGCCGTTTCGATCATGCACGGCGGCAAAATTGTCGAACAGGGCACGGTGGACGAAATTTTCAGCCAGCCCCAACAAGACTACACCCGCCACTTGCTGGCCGCCGTTCCCCAGGGCGTGCAAGCCACCCGACCCGGCGGACCCAAGCTGATCGAATTGCAGGACGTCAGCTGCAGCTTCACCATGAAATCCGAGTGGAGCGGCTTTTTCAACCGCAGCAAACGGGTGATCAAGGCGGTGGATCAGGTCAACCTCAGTCTCAACCAGGGCACAACCCTGGGGTTGGTGGGCGAATCCGGCTCGGGCAAATCAACCTTGGCGCTCTGCCTGCTCGGATTGACCCGCTATGACGGCAAGGTGTTGTATTTTCCCGAACCAGGAACCAGCCACTGCCTCACCGACCTGTCCAACAGCCAGTTCCGCCCCCTGCGCAAGGAATTGCAGATCGTCTTCCAGGACCCCTTTTCCTCGCTTTCGCCGCGCATGACCATCGAGCGGATCATCACCGAGGGGCTGCAGGTGCATGGACTGGGCGGCACAACAGAGCAGCGGCGGGAATTGGTTGCCCAGGCCCTGCGCGACGTTGAACTCGACCCGGCCCTGGCCGGTCGCTTTCCCCACGAATTTTCCGGCGGCCAGCGCCAACGCATCGCCATTGCCAGGGCGATTATCCTCCGCCCCAAACTGCTGATTCTGGACGAGCCCACCAGCGCGCTCGACATGACCATCCAGAAACAGATTCTGGAGTTGCTCAAAGATCTGCAGCAACGCTACCAGCTTACCTACATTTTCATCACCCACGACCTGCGCACCGTGCGCTCGCTGGCCGATCAGCTGGCGGTCATGCGCCGCGGCCGCATCGTGGAAAGCGGCCCGGCCGCAGCCATATTCGCCAATCCCCAGGACCCCTACACCCAGCGGCTGTTCGACGCCGCCTTTCACGTCACCAAACGCATGGAGAAAACCACATGATTTACCGCGCCGTGTTTCACGTTGATCTCGACGAAGTCAAGCCCTTCAATATTGCCCTGGCCAATGTCGGCAATCTGCTCCACGCCATCCCGGAAAAGCATTACGACCTGGTGCTGCTCTTCAACGGCCCTGCGGTCACCCTGCTCCAGACCGAGCAATGCGCTCCGTTTCGCGAGGAAATCTGGCGGCTGCAGCAGGCCCGGGTGGCCTTCAAGGTCTGCCGCAACGCGCTCAACCGCTTCAACGTCGACCCGGACAACCTGATCGAAGGCTGCGAGATCGTCCCGGCCGGAGTGGTGGCGCTGATTGAACTGCAGCAGGACGGGTATGCGTACATCAAGCCCTGAAGGGGCTGGATTTTTGCCCTTCAGTTGCCGACGGCGACAAGGAGGGGATTCTCCGCCTCCCAAGCGAGTGCCGCAACCTGCTCCCGGCAAAGCTGCAACAGCTCGACCGCATCGTCAAACGTGTTGACTGCCGCCTGACTTCGTGTGGAAAAATTGCGGAGGCTGTGGAGCTGGCGCTTTCATTCTCAACAATCTTGATTGCTGTACATTGGGAGCATTTTGGCTATCAGGTTGCCCAAACGTCAGTCAGAAGTACATCGAAAATTATCGTTAAACATTCGTCGTGATTGAGGGCAACATTGGCTCAACTTGAACATATCGAGGCAATTGAAAAGCGGCTGTGGAACGCTGCGGACACTCTGCGGGCCAATTCCAACTATGCCAGCAACGAATACTTCCTGCCGGTCATGGGGCTGGTGTTTCTTCGTCATGCCTACAGCCGGTATCTTCTGGTTAAAGGTAAGATTGAGCCCACCTTGCCCAGCCGGGGTGGAAAAACCCGGTCTTTGACCAAGGAGGACTTTTCCAAACAGAGCGCCATCTTTCTGCGGCCCAAAGCACAGTTTGATTCTCTGGTGTCTCTGCCGGACAGCGCCGACCGGGCCAAGGCGCTGATCGAGGCGATGGAGTCCATCGAGGAGGATTACGAGAACCTGCGCGGCGTCCTGCCCAAGTCCGAATACCAGGAGCTGGACAACGATGTCCTCGGTCAGTTGCTGCGGACCCTCAACCCGGAGGAGTTGAAGAAGGTTTCCGGCGATGTCTTCGGCCGCATCTATGAATATTTCCTGACTCAGTTCGCCGACCAGAAGGCCCATGACGGCGGCGAGTTCTTCACCCCCATTTCCATTGTCTCCCTGATTGCCCATGTGATCGACCCGGACCACGGAGTCATCCTCGACCCGGCCTGCGGTTCCGGCGGTATGTTCGTGCAGAGTGCCCGGACCGTCGAAGAGCATGGCGACAGCCCGACGGAAAAATTGCTTATCCGCGGGCTGGAGAAGAACGCCACCACTATTCGACTGGCCAAGATGAACCTGGCCGTGCATGGCCTGGAAGGCGATATCCTCAAGGCCATCACCTATTACGAAGACCCGCACGAACTGGTGAGCAAGGCCGACTATGTCATGGCCAATCCCCCTTTCAACGTGGACGAGATCGATGCCGACAAGGTCAAGCGCGATCCGCGCCTGCCCTTCGGGCTCCCTGGCGTCAACAAGAAGGGCAAGGTCAGCAACGGCAACTATGTCTGGATCAGTTATTTCTACAGCTACCTGAACGACAAAGGAAAGGCCGGTTTCGTGATGTCGTCCCAGGCCTCCAGCGCCGGGGGCGGCGAGGCCAATGTCCGCCGGAAGTTGGTCGAGACCGGCGATGTCGATGTGATGATCGCCATCCGTTCCAACTTCTTCTACACCCGCACCGTGCCCTGCGAACTCTGGTTTTTGAACCGCGACAAGCCCAAAGAGCATAAAGACAAGGTGCTGATGCTCGACGCCCGCAACGTCTACCGCAAGGTGACCCGCAAGATCTACGATTTCAGCCCTGAGCAGGAGAAGAACCTGCTGGCCGTTGTCTGGCTCTACCGAGGGCAGACCGACAAGTATCTGAACCTGGTGGCCGGTTACTGCCGCCGCACCTGGGAAGAGGCTGCCCTGTGTTTGAAAAAGAAGAACCCGACAGGTGAAACCGAGGAACCGCTAGCGGACTACACCGCCGCCCTGGTCGATCTGCTGGCCGTGATGCAGTCCTTTCTGGAGAGCCTGCCTGAAGACGGCCCCCAGTTGGAACCGCTGCTGGAATTGAACACGGCTCTGCCGGACTTTGAAAATGACGTCGCCCTCTTTGCCAAGGATGCTGCCGTTCAGGAGGCTCTCGGGAAGAGCCAGAAGACCGGCAACGGCGAGTTAAAGAAGGCGGTGGACCGGCTTGCCTCTGTGGCGGAAAAGAGCCGCGACTTGATCAAGCAGAGCGATCTGCTGTTCAAGCTGGTCGGCCGGGTCATCGAGACCTGCGAAAAGGAATGTAATGCCAAGGAGAAGAATGAATGGGTAAACCGCGATATCACCCGCGCCCGCAAAGCGGCCGATGAGTTCCGCGCCCTGGCAGTGGATCAGCTCAAACAGGTGCGCTATTTCTGGAAGCAGGCCCATTGGCTCACCGAACGCTTTCCTGAAGCCCAACTCCGCGATGTGGAAGGGCTGGTCAAATTGGTGGACCGGGCCAAAATCGAGGCCAACGACTGGAGCCTCACCCCCGGTCGCTATGTCGGTGTTGCTCCCGAGGCGGAGGACGAGGATTTCGATTTCGAGGAAACCCTGCGTGAAATCCACGTTGAACTGGAAGACCTCAACGCCGAAGCCGTCACCTTGGCCGCCACCATCAAAAGGAACTTTGAGGAGCTGGGGATATGACCATTGCCGAACTGCTCAAGGCCGATGAGGGCAAGACCCTGGAGTTCAAGCGCGATCTCTCCTCCCCGCGCAATCTCCTCAAGACGCTGGTGGCCTTTGCCAATACCGCCGGCGGCCGAATCATCATCGGCGTGGCGGACAAGACGCGGGAACCGGTGGGAATCGACAACCCGCTGGATGAGGAGGAACGGCTCTGCAATCTGATCGCCGATTCCATCAGCCCCCGCCTGGCGCCCAATGTCGAAATGACCACCGTCGATGGCAAAACCCTGCTGGTGATCGAGGTTTTCCTGAGCAATTCGCGGCCCCATTATCTTCGCGCCGAGGGACCGGAAACCGGCGTCTACGTCCGGCTCGGCTCCACCACCCGCCTGGCCGACCGGGAACTGATCGCCGAACTGCGCCGCTCCGTTGAAGGCATTGCATTTGATCAACTGCCCATGCCGGAGTTGTCTGCCCACGATCTGGATATCGATGCGGCGCAGGTTGCCTTTGGCGCCATCCGGGAGCTGGATGAACAGGCCTTGCTCACCTTGAAATTGCTGACCCCTTATCAGAAGAAACTGGTGCCGACCAAGGGTGGAATTCTTCTCTTTGGCAGGCAGCGTACGCAGCATTTTTCCGATGCCTGGATTCAATGCGGCCGTTTCTTCGGCACCGAGAAAATCGACATTTTTGACCATATCGATATCGACATGCCGCTGCCCCAGGCCGTTGACGAGGTCATGCTGTTTCTGAAAAAACACGCCTACCGGGGTGCGGATCTCTCCGAGGTGCGCCGCAAGGATATCTGGAGCATCCCGCTCGGGATCTTGCGCGAGATGATCATCAACGCCCTGGTGCACAGTGACTACTCGCAGCGAGGCGCCCCCATCCGGGTTGTCTTTCTCGACGACCGCATTGAGGTGGAAAGCATGGGTATCCTCCTGCCCGGCCTGACCATCGAAGAGATGAAACAGGGCGCCTCCCGCATTCGTAATCCAGTCATTGCCCGTGTTTTCAAGGAACTGGGCCTGATCGAACAATGGGGCACCGGGGTGCGCCGCATCTTTGCCGAGGCCCAAGAACTGGGCCTGCCGGAACCGAAAATTGAAGAAATCGCCCTGCGCCTGCGCTTTACCGTCTATCTGGCGGAGCTGCATCGTATACAGACCGGAAAAAACGAGGTACAAGTAGCCCATGCAACCGAACAAGTAACCGAACAAGTAACCGAACAAGTAATCCGATTGCTGTCCATCTTGAAAGACAAAGAACTCGGAAGCAAAGAAGCAATGCTGGTATTGGGCCTGAATCATCGTCCGACCTTTCTGTACGATTATCTACAGCCCTCGTTGTCAAGCGGGCTGATCAAAATGACCCAACCGGATTCACCAAAGAGTCCGACCCAAAAATACCGGCTTACCAAAAAGGGCAAGAGCGTGGTGCAGGGAAGGAAATGAAGTTTGAAGTCGGGAGTTTGAAGTGTGAAAGAAGGCGTGGGCTCGGAATTTCAAACTTCACCCTTTACCCTTCAAACTTCCATCTGGCGGCGACGATCAAGAGGAATTTCGAGGATCTGGGGGTATGAGGAGACAAGTTCAAACAGTGCCCCTAATTACCGAAGTTTCTTTTCTTTCCGGTGGTACACCTCGGATGAACGAGTCTCGATTTTGGGGCGGCGATATACCGTGGGTATCTTCAGGCGAGATGACCGAAAGTCGGATTTCGTATACTCAACGCCGCGTCACAGAGGATGGTGCGAGAAACGGCACAAGGATGGTACCAGCGAATACAGTGCTTGTCGTCGTTCGCGGAATGTCACTAGCCAAAGAATTCCGTATTTCAATTTCGGAACGCGAAGTCACATTTAACCAAGATATTAAGGCATTGCAGCCATCCGAAAAAATCGATCCTTGGTTTCTCTTCTATTATTTGAAATCTCAGAAGCATGCTATTCGGGACTCTGCCACGGATGCTTCACACGGCACTAAGAAATTGGAAACTCGTGTACTTGAGCAATGGCCATTCCCTTTACTTGATATTTCGACTCAACGATCCATAGCTTCAATCCTCTCCGCCTACGACGACCTGATCGAAAACAACCGGCGGCGGATACAGTTGTTGGAACAGGCAGCGCGGTTGCTCTACAAGGAATGGTTCGTCCACCTTCGCTTCCCCGGCCACGAACACACCCAAATCATCGACGGCGTGCCGGAGGGTTGGGAGAAGAAAAAGATTGCCGAAGTTTGCGAAACGATAGGAGGCGGCACGCCCTCAACCAAAGTTGCAGAGTACTGGGACGGCGATATTACCTGGGCAGTCCCATCGGATATTACGAATAACAATAGTCTTATTTTATTGAAATCAGAGCGTAAGATCACAGAAAAGGGCTTACGAGAGTCTTCTGCCAAATTGGTACCGGCTGAAACAATTCTTATGACAAGCCGTGCTTCCGTTGGATTTTTTGCTCTGATGGATCATGAAGTTTGCACAAACCAAGGCTTCATAAACATCGTTCCACACGACGACCAATCGCGGATGTACTTGTTGTTTAACCTGCTCAGCAGGGTCAATGAGATTCACAGCAATGCCAAGGGCACGACCTATCCAGAAATCAGCAAAGGCCGGTTTCGCGAAATGGACATAATAATTCCCGGCAAAACTATCACGAACCAGTTTGAGGAGATTGTATACGATATCATTCGGCAAGTTCGATTTCTGATGCGATCCAACATGAATCTCACCAAAGCCCGCGACCTCCTCCTGCCCAAACTGATGAACGGTGAGGTGGCAGTTTAGTGCCAAGCGATGAATATCCTTATCGACACAAACATATTGATTCCTTTGGAGGATACAGCCCGGCTGCTTGATCCTTCGTTGGCTCAAATGTGTCGACTCGCGGATGCTAATGGTCACGCCTTGTACATCCATCTGGCCCAACGTGAGGGCATCAACCGAGACAGGGATGAAGGCAGAAGAAAAATAGTCCTCTCCAGACTAAAGCAATATCAAACCATTCCCGCTCCGCCTCAGCTCTCTGACGACGAACTTCAGGAGTATGGCTGGAAACAAGAGAGTGACAATGACCGGATAGACAATTTGTTGCTCCATGCGCTCTGTCGAGGTGCGGCACACTTTCTGGTTACAAACGACAAGGGAATCCATCGGAAGGCGCGGCAGGCTCAAGTTCAGGAGCAGGTTCACCATCTTGAACAGTTCCTCGCTTTCTTGGAATCCCAGGTCGCGAAACAAGCTCCACCGCCAATCGGCATCCAAGAACGATACCTCCATGAATTTAGCGTACATCAGCCTTTTTTTGATTCCCTCCGGGAAGGCTATGAGGGATTCAATGAATGGTATTTGCGGGCTGCACAAACTCAGCGGAAGGCTTGGTGTATCAGTGATAACGATACGGTTAAAGCCATTTGTATTTACAAAAAAGAAAATACCCCCCGTATCGTTGACACCGGTTCGCCTTTGGACGGTGATGCGCTAAAGCTGTGCACATTCAAAATAGGACCTGACGTCAGGGGAAGGAAGTTGGGAGAAAGGCTTCTGTTTTCTGCCTTTAAGTATGCAGTGGAACAAGATATTCCTTACGTTTACCTGCATACGTTCGGCAAGGAACAAGCGATGCTGGTTTCATTGTGCGAAGATTTTGGCTTTCAATTTGCGGGGAAATATAAGGGTCGGGATGACGTCTACCTCAAGAAGATGCAACCGCCGAAGAGACAGGAAGCAGAAGTCAAACCCCTTGATTATGCCGTTGAATACTACCCGCATTATATCGACGGGCAAGGAGTTGAAAAGTATATTGTCCCGATAAGGCCTCGGTATCACAACGATCTCTTTGCCGACATCAGTGATAATGCTAGAGGCCTTTTCGCAAATGATCCTAAGATGTATGGCCCCCAGGCAAATACAATCAAAAAAGCATACCTGAGCCATGCAAACACCAAGAGCGTCAAGCCGGGAAGCCTACTCCTTTTTTTTAGAACCCAAGACCGAAGGAGTGTCGAGTGTGTAGGCGTAGTTGAGCAAACATACCGTGGGCGAGACGTCGGCAAAGTGCTCCCACTGGTTTCCAAGCGCACAGTCTATTCGAGGAAAGAGATCGATGATCAGCTTCAGCGAGAAACTCTGATCATCCTCTTCCGGTTATTATGCATATTTCCTCCCATCAGTCATGTCGTGCTGGAAAAAGCTGGCATCAAAAGTCCAATACAAAGCATGCGAAAAATAACGCATGTTCAATATGAAAAGTGTTTCAACAGGAGTATAAATTGATGAGCAAGGCGGCGTTGATTTCTATCCATCCTAAGCATGTCGCCAACATCATAGGTGGTAGAAAAATATTTGAATATCGGAAGGTGCTGCCGTCGCAAGATGTATCCCACTTGGTGTTGTATTCCACAGCTCCCGTAATGAAGATTGTCGCGGTTGCGGAAGTCGTTAGGCGCATCGTTGGGTCACCCACAACAGTATGGAATGTAACAGGTTTTGGTTCCGGGATATCCCGCAGTTTTTATCGAGAATATTTCGCCGGACAACGTCAGGCGTGTGCACTTTCTCTCGGGCGTGTTTATGAATTGGTGTCTCCGATGGGTTTGTCATTGCTTGCAGGGGTAAAGACCCCGCCACAGTCATTCTCGTATCTTAATGACGACGATATTGGGCTGATTTTAAAAAATCTTTCAAAAGCGGCGACGGTTGGTACTCATATGGTTTTTGTAGGGGGTATTCACGGCGTCGGTAAAAGCACTATCTGTAGCGATACATTTGATGCGTTGGGATTTAAATGCGTGACAGCGAGTTCTCTCATTTCAGCGTATGGTGGGGAAACTGACCACAACAAGCGTGTTGATCATGTCGAGGAGAACCAGTCATTACTCCTGAAGGCTCTTAATAAAGCCAAGTCAAAGAATGGAAGGTTGTTACTCGATGGCCACTATACGTTAATTAATGGACAGGGGGATATTCAGCCTATCGACATTGAGGTGTTTAGGGCAATGAGGCCGAATCAACTTATCCTTATCAAAGGGAAGCCGAATGAAATAGCAGCACGTTTGGAAGCCCGCGATGGAAGATTATGGACAGAGTCATTCCTTTCAGACTTCCAAGAAGCAGAAGAGGCGCATGCTCGTAGCGTGGCAAAGAGCATCGGGGCGCCGTTGCGAATCATTAGTAATGACATAGGGAAGAGGCGCATGCTTATAGATTAGTGGAAGGTAGTTATGCGGCATGGGCCACGATTCCAGCTCCTTGAGGCACGGCGCGCTGTACCTCAAGAAGCTCTGCGAAATGATGACCGAATATGGCTTGGATATGAGGCAAAAGGAGAATAGGTATGCTGAACAAAATCAAACTCAATAATTTCGGCCCCCTCGCCAAACTGGATTGGCCGAAGCTCGGACCAATCAATCTGATGATCGGCGGCAACGGCACCGGGAAAACATTCCTCCTGAAAGCCCTCTACAGCGCCATGCGGACGCTGGAGGAGTATAAGCGCGGTGATGACCAGCGCACGGCGGCGGAGATTCTGGCGGAAAAGCTTTATTGGACCTTCCAGCCGGACAAGATCGGTGATCTGGTGACCAAGGGCACGGACGGGGCCTTGTCTTGCACCGTGCAGTTCGATAACCGCAATTTCACCTACAGTTTCGGCAAGGATACAACCAAGCAGATCTCTACGCTTGAAAATCATGTCCAGCCCAGGTCGAGCAACTCCATTTTCCTCCCGGCGAAGGAGGTCTTGTCTCTGCATCAGATCATTCTCAAATCCCGTGAGCAGGACAAGGCATTCGGTTTTGACGACACCTATCTGGATCTCGCCAGGGCGCTGCGCCAGTCACCCAAGATGGGCAAAAATTATGTAGAATTCGCCAAGTCGCGCCAGAGCCTGGAGGATATTCTCGGCGGCCGTGTTGAATATGACGAGGCGTCGGGACGCTGGCAGTTTAAAAAGGGCAACCAGAAGTTTCCCATCGGAGTGACTGCGGAAGGAATCAAGAAAATTGCCATCCTCGATACACTGCTCGGCAACCGGTATCTTGACACCAGTTCAATCGTTTTTATCGACGAGCCTGAATCAGCCCTGCATCCCATGGCGGTTTCCAAACTTCTCGATATCGTGGCCGTACTGGCTGAGCGCGGCATCCAGTTTTTTCTCGCCAGTCATTCCTATTTCGTGGTGAAGAAGCTGTTCCTAATCGCACAGGAACAAGATTTGTCCATTCCGGTGATTTCGGCCCATGACAGCCAGTGGACTGCGGCGAACCTCAAGGACGGGATGCCGGAAAACACGATCATCGATGAGTCGATCCGGCTGTACAAGGAAGAAGTGGAGTTGGTGCTCAAATGACCACACAGCCAATCGTTGAGTCCGAAATGACCTTCGGCCCCTATCCCGATGGGCGATGTTTTTACATTGAGAAGAGCAACACCTACGCGAATATTCAGCAGGGTGTGCAAATGGCGGAATTCCTGCTGCTGCGTATAAATAATGGAAAGCCGCCCGTCCTTTGGGTGGTGGAGGCCAAATCGAGTACGCCACGACCGGAGACCCAACCGAATTTTGATGAATTCATAGCGGAGATCCGGGAAAAACTGGTCAATGCCTTTTCCCTTGGCTGGGCTTCCTGCTTGAAGCGGCATCAACAGGCCGAAGCGGAACTGCCCGATCCTTTCAAGGCGCTCGATTTATCGCAGGCCGAGGTACGGTTTGTGTTGGTGATTAACGGTCATCAGGAAGCATGGTTGCCTCCGATTCAGGAAGCGTTGAAAAAAGCACTTCACTCCACTGTCAAAACCTGGCGCTTCGCTCCGACCTCGGTGGCGGTCATCAATGAAGAGCTCGCCAGACAACATGGCTTGATCCTTTCTTTACAAGGATGAGCGGCATGACCGGAATGAGTAGTATGGGTGATTCTCGCCGCGTTCAGGTGGTGCGAAGGACCTGCAGAAACAACGGAGGGGAATAAGCAGGGAATACGCATGAAACTGAAATCCCTCCTCGCCCAAATCGCCCTTGGCGAAGACTCCTCCCGCCAGTTCAAGACGGAGATGAAGAATGCCGATTCCCTGGCCTCGGAGATGGCGGCCTTTGCCGACACAGGCGGCATGGTTATATCCGGTCACTTTGACCCGATAAATGACCTTATCAGCATGGGGCCAGCGGCATGAATAATTCGGAATTTCTTATTTATCAGGCCACTGACGGCAAAATCAACATCGATGTCCGGCTGGAAGACGAGACGGTTTGGCTGACTCAGGACCACATGGCTGGGTTGTTCGGCAAAAGCAAGAAGACGATTTCCGAGCACATTCGCAATATTTTCAGTGAAGGCGAACTGGACGAGCAAATGGTTGTCCGGCATTTCCGGACAACCACTCGACATGGCGCCATGCCTGACAAAACCCAATCCAGAGACGTTCAATTTTACAACATGGACGTGATCATCTCCGTCGGTTACCGGGTCAAGTCCCACCAGGGCACGCAGTTTCGCATCTGGGCCACTCAGCGGCTGAAGGAATACATCGTCAAGGGCTTTGCCCTGAACGACGAGCGTTTCAAAACGGGAAATTCGATGGCCTATTTCACGGAGCTGCAGGAACGCATCCGCGAAATCCGCCTTTCTGAGCGTTTTTTCTATCAGAAAATCAAGGATATCTATACCACCAGCATCGACTACGACCCTAGAAATGAAAAGACAGTCGAGTTTTTCAAGGTGGTTCAGAACAAGCTCCTCTGGGCCATCAGCCGGCAGACGGCGGCGGAACTGGTCTATCGCCGGGCCGACGCCGCACTACCCCTGATGGGAATGCAGTCGTTCGATAAGAAAGGTGAGCTGGCCGTGCGCAAAAGCGATGTGAGTATCGCCAAAAATTACCTTGCCGAGGACGAAATGAAGCTGCTCGGGCTGCTGGTGGAGCAATACCTGGCCTTCGCCGAAGCCATGGCCCAGCAAAGAATTCCCATGCACATGACTGACTGGATCCAGCGATTGGATGCCATTATTCAGCTCAATGGCCGGGAATTACTGACCCATGCAGGCAAAATCAACCAGGTGGCCCAAGAAAAAGCCGCCCTGGAGTATGACAAATTCCGGGAATCGCAGCGGCGCATCCAGCATGAAGAAAGCATCAAGGAGCTGGAAGAGGACATCAAAATGCTGAGGCCGCCCCGGAAAGAGGGAGGCAATTCATGACCGGCGTGACTTCCTATGTCGCCAAGGGATTGCTGCCCTACCACGGCCTGGGATCGGGCATCAAGCGGGCGGTGGAAAAGTGGCCGGCCATCGACTTTGCCGACGACCACGACGGATGCCTGTTCACCGCCACGGTTCGCCGCAAACCGGTGGGAGAACTGGATTTGGCGAACATCACACCTGAAGGTTCACTAAGAACCGACACGGTGTCGGGAATGCGTCGGGAAAGCGTCGGAGATGCGTCGGAGAAAACGTCGGAGAAAATCATCTCTCTTATTAAAGATGATGCGCTCATTACTATCGAACGGCTTGCTGAGCATTGTGGCGTTACAACCCGTTCAATTGAGCGTAACCTGAAGAAATTGCAACAGAGGAATATAATAAAGCGAGTTGGCCCGGATAAAGGTGGTCACTGGGAGGTAATGGAATGACCCCCACCCCCTACACCGAAGACACCCTTGTTCAGCAGACGACTGCCGAATATCTGGAGCAGCAGCTCGGGTGGCTGTCGGTGTATGCCCATAACAACGAGACCTTCGGGCCGGATAGCCTTCTGGGGAGAACGTCGGACCGTGAGGTGGTGCTTACCCGGATATTGCGAACCAAGCTGGCTGACCTGAATCCCGGTTTGCCTGATGGCGCTTATGACGATGCCGTTCGTCAGATCACCGCCACCATGGCTTCCCAGACCATGGCCGCAACCAATCGCGAAAAGTACGCCCTGTTGCGCGACGGGGTGCAGGTCGCCTTTCGCAACGACCGGGGCGAAAGGGTCCGGCAACGGCTCAGGGCAGTTGATTTTGAGACCCCGGAAAACAACGATTTTCTCTGCGTGCGTGAGTTGTGGGTGAAAGGGGATCTTTACCGGCGGCGGGCGGACATCATCGGTTTTGTCAACGGATTGCCTCTTCTGTTCATCGAGTGCAAGAACATCCACAAGAATCTGAAGGCCGCCTTCGAGCAGAACTTTTCCGACTACCGCGACACCGTTCCCCATCTGTTCCACCACAACGCCGTCGTCATGTTCGGCAACGGTGAAAAGGCCAGGATCGGTTCCATCACCAGCCGCTGGGAGCATTTCAACGAATGGAAACGGTTGGAGGAGGAAGCGCCTGGAGCCGTGGACATGGAGACGCTGCTCAAGGGCGTCTGCGAGAAGCGCAACTTCCTCGACCTGGTCGAAAATTTTATCCTGTTCGATGAGACGGCCGGGGAACCCAAAAAGATTATTGCCCGCAACCATCAGTTCCTGGGCGTAAACCGGGCCATTGCTTCGGTCCGGGACCGGACGGCGCGGCGGGGAAAGCTGGGAGTCTTTTGGCATACCCAAGGCTCGGGCAAGAGCTACTCGATGGTGATGTTCACCCGCAAGGTACACCGCAAGCTGGGCGGCAACTTCACCTTTCTGGTCCTGACCGACCGGGACGATCTCGATACCCAGATCTACAAGACCTTTGCCAACTGCGGTGTGGTGAGCGACCAGGAGCCGTGTCGGGCCGCCAGTGGCCGTCATCTGAACACCCTGCTGACGCAGCACAAGGCCTACATCTTTTCTCTGATCCAGAAATTCAACCTGAAGGTGGAGCCGGAACAGCCGTACAGTGACCGGGAGGACATTATCGTCATCACCGACGAAGCCCATCGCACCCAGTACGGCGCCCTGGCGCTTAATCTGCGTAACGCCCTGCCCCATGCCAGTTATATCGGCTTTACCGGCACGCCCCTGTTCAAGGATGATGAGATTACCCGCCGGGTCTTCGGCGAATATGTCTCGACCTATGACTTTGGGCGGGCGGTGGACGACCAGGCCACGGCGCCGCTTTACTACGACGCCAGGGGCGAGAAACTGGGCGTGGCCATTGGTGACTTGAACGAGCGGATCGCCGCCAAGCTGGAGGAGTTGGAAACCGATAATATCGATGTGGAGCAACGGCTGGAGAAGGAACTGAAGCGCGATTACCACATCATTACCGCCGGGAAACGGCTTGACCAGGTGGCGCGGGACTTTGTGCGCCATTACTCGACCGGCTGGGAGACCGGCAAAGCGATGCTGGTTTGCATCGACAAGGTCACCTGTGTGCGGATGCATAAGCTGATCGATTTCTACTGGCAGGAGCGGATCAACGAGTTGGCGAAGGAATTGGCCGGAATCGGTGACGAACAGGAGGAGCTGTTTCGCCACCGGCAACTGGATTGGATGCGTGAGACCAGAATGGCAGTGGTGGTGAGTGAGGAGCAGGGAGAGGTAGACAAATTCCGCAGGTGGGATCTGGACATCATTCCTCACCGGAAACTGATGAAGAAAGGAATCGACCTGCCGGAATCGATGCGGGAGAAACCGGAATACCGCAACCTGCAGACCATGGCCCTGGATGATGCTTTCAAGGCCGACGAACATCCGTTGCGGGTGGCCATTGTCTGTGCCATGTGGCTGACCGGCTTTGACGTGCCAAGCCTGGCTACGCTCTATCTGGACAAGCCGCTCAAGGCCCATACCCTGATGCAGGCCATTGCCCGCGCCAACCGGGTAAATGAAGGCAAGAACAACGGCCTGATTGTTGACTACTGCGGCATCCTCAAGCATCTGCGCAAGGCCTTGGCTACCTTTGCCGGAACCAAGCCCGAAGGTGAAGGCGGTGAGATTGACCCGGCCCGGCCGGATGAGGAGTTGCTGGCTGATCTGGCCGAAGCCGTCTTGATGGTGCGGGCATTTCTCGAAGACCGGGAGGCCTCGCTGGAGGATGTTGTCCAGAAAACCGGGTTTGAACGGAATGGGGCCATTGTCGCCTGCAAAGAGGCAGCCAACGAAAACGACGAGACCCGCAAGCGGTTTGAAGTGATGTGCCGGGAGGTGTTCAAGAAATTCAAGGCCTGTATTAACGTGGAGGGGATTAACGCCCATCGGGCCGACCGGGACGCAGTCAATATTATCTATAAGAGCCTGCAGCAGGACCGCGACCAGGCCGACATCAGCGATATCATCCGCCAGTTGCACGCGATTGTGGACGAGGCGATTGAAGTGAAGTCCGGGGTAACTACCGGTGAGCCTGGGCCGGATACCACCTACGACATCAGCCGGATCGATTTCGACCGGCTGCGGAAAGAATTTGAGCGGAGCAAGAGCAAGCGGACCACAGTGCAGAATCTCAAGCAAGCCGTAGAAGCCCGACTGCGGCGACTGATGGAGCGCAACCCGTTACGAACCGACTTGCAGCTGCATTACGAACACATCGTGGCGGAATACAACCGGGAAAAAGACCGGGTAACTATCGAACAGACCTTTGAGGCCCTGTTCCGCTTTGAGCAGGGGCTGGACGAGGAAGAACGGCGGGCGGTCCGCGAAGGATTGGATGAGGAATCGTTGGCTCTTTTCGATCTCCTGCGGAAGCCGGAATTGACGGCCAGGGAGATCAAGCGGATCAAGCAGGTGGCGGTGGAGTTGCTGCAGCCCCTGAAAAAGAAAATTTCGGAAATCGATCATTGGCGCGACCGTGAGACCACCCGCGACACGGTAATGGTTGAAATACATAATTTCCTGTACAGCGACACCACCGGCCTGCCGGAAGTTTTTTATACGGAAGAGGATGTGCAGGCCAAAACGGACGAGGTGTTCCATCACATTTACCGGGTCTACCCGACCATTCCTTCGCCTTTTTATGCGTGATTGATTGCCGTGAATTGGTAAATCATCGAACAGAGTGGGTGACAGGTTTCAATTAACTCAGCCCTGATCAACGATTCCAATGGGGTGACGCCATTGCAATATTCAATAAAAAGGCCTGTAAACTTATTAACCTAAAAACGGCAGTCGAAGAGGCCGAACATTCGTGCAAATCCCTTTGAAATCGGCAGGCGTGCACGAATTTTGTTTGCCGGTTCATTCACCTTATGGGTGAGCAATGAAAACCGTCATTCCGGCGCAGGCCGGAATCCAGGAAATGATGCCGAATCGGGGGGACCAATTCTGTCACCCCGGCCTGCGCCGGGGTGACAGAACTGCCGTTTTTAGGATTAAGAAACATATCCCGAGGCTGAACAGGCTGAATTATCCGTTGACTTGTCGGCCTTATATTTCGCATATTTCTACCCATTGACTCCTCAAATGTTCATCCGCTTGCTCTCTCATGCAGCACAATAAACCCAGTAGCCGCTTGGATTTGCCCACGTCGCATTCTGAAGCGCCGGTATCGGCGGCCGACAACGGTTCGCCGCTCTCCGCCGAATTCCTTGCCACGGTCAGCCACGGGCCGGGCGTCTATCAGATGCTGGCCAAGAAGCAGGTCCTGTATGTGGGCAAGGCTCGCGACCTGCGCAAGCGGCTGAGCCAGTACGCCCACTTCAGCGGCCCGGTCCATTCCAAAACCGCGGTCATGCTGTCGCATGTGCAGCGGGTCGAGACCATTCTCACCACCACCGAAAAGGAGGCCCTGATTCTTGAGGCATCGCTGATCAAGCAGCACCGGCCTCGCTACAACGTCATCCTCCGCGACGACAAAAATTATCCGCTGATCATGGTGACCACCCGCGATCCCTGGCCTCGGGTGGTGGTCACCCGCAAACGGCTGCGCGACGGCAACCGCTATTTCGGCCCCTACTCCTCGGGCACGGCCATGCGCGCCACCCTGTCGCTGCTGTATGCGCAATTTCCCCTCAGACGCTGCAAAATCATGCGCGAACGCGTCCGGCCCTGCCTCAACTACCAGATGGGCCGCTGCCTCGCCCCCTGCGCTGGTCTGGTGGATGCGGCGGAATACCAGCGGATGGTGCGCGACGTGCTCCTGATTCTGGAGGGCAAGGTGGCCGAGGTGGTCCGCGAGCTGACCGTTAAAATGGAACAGGCCGCCGAGCAACTGGCTTTTGAAAAGGCGGCCCTGTACCGCGACCAGATCAAAGGCCTGACCCGGACCACCGAACACCAGGCCATTGTCGCCGAGCATCACCTGGATCAGGACGTGTTCGGTCTGCACCGCCAGGACGCTTCGGTGGGCGTGGCCCTGCTGTTTGTCCGGGGCGGCATGATCACCGGGGCCCAGTCGTTTTTCCTCGCCGATCCGCTGGGCGACGACGACAGCCTGCTGGCCCAGACCATCCTCCAGTACTATTCCGGCGAACGCCAGCCGCCGCGCGAACTGCTGCTCCCCTTTGTTCTTGAGGACGAACCGCTGATCAGCGAGCGGTTGGCGGAATTGCGCGAAGGGCCGGTGACGCTCCTGGCGCCGCAACGCGGCAAGCGGATGCAGTTGATGCAGATGGCCGAGGCCAACGCCGCCCAGGTGTTTTCCGAACTGGCGAAAAAAGAGCAGTCCTGGGAAACCCTGGCCACCGCGCTGCAGGCCAAGCTGCGGCTGGCCAACCGGCCGGAGACCATCGAATGCCTCGACATCTCCAACCTCCAGGGCAAACAGGCGGTGGGCTCGCTGGTCTGTTTTGTCCAGGGCGACAAGGCGGCCAAACTCTATCGCCATTACCGGATCAAATCCCAGGACACCCCGGACGACTACGCCATGATGCGCGAGGTGCTGGAGCGGCGGATGGCCAAAGGGGTGGAAACCGACAATCTGCCCGACCTGCTGCTGCTCGACGGCGGCAAGGGGCAGTTGCAGGTGGCGGTTGAGGTGCTCAGCCGTTTTGATCTGCTCCAGCGCATTGACCTGGCGTCGATTGCCAAGGAAAAGGCCGAAGAGGGGGAAAAGCTGTTCCGGCCGGGCCGCAAGAATCCGATTCTGCTGCCCGCCCATTCGCCGGTGTTGCTCTATCTGATGCGCATCCGCGACGAGGCCCACCGCTTTGGCATTACCTTTCACCGCAGGTTGCGCGGCAAGGCGCAATTGCAGTCGCAGCTCGACGAGATCGAGGGCGTCGGCCCGAAACGCAAACAAACGCTGCTCCAGACCCTGGGCAGCTTCAAACGGGTGACCGAGGCCGGAATCGAAGAGCTGGCGGCGGTTCCCGGCATCGGCCCGGAACTGGCCCGGCTGATTTACCGCCAACTGCACGGAGAAGACCATGGAACCTGATGAACGGATGATGGCCCGACTCAAGGCCGGTTGCATCTGCAAGGGCGTCAAGCTGATCCGTTTGATCGAGGCCATCGACAACGGCGCAACCACCGTTGCCCAGGTCGCGGCGGCCTGCTCCATTGGCGACGGCCCCTGCAAGGGCAAGCGATGCGGAGCAAAGACGGCGGAACTCCTGGCGCGCCGTCAACAATCCTGAAACCTGGCCGATCCGTTCCTGTTTGGCCGTTACCGTCCCTGCCGCCCCATAACGCCATGACCCGTCGACTGAGCACCCTGCTTTTCCCGGTTTTTTTGCTCCTGGCCGTTGCCCTGCAGGGCAGCGAGGCAAGGGCGCCAATTCCGGACGACAGAGGATATCGTCACCTGGTTGTTCTTGGCGATCCGCATCTGCCGGGGGACAATCTTGCGCAAAAAGAACGGGTGATCGAAACGATAAATCGCTGGCAGGATGTGGATATGGTCGCGGTGGTCGGCGACGTCTGCGCCGACTATGGAACACCCGCCGAATATGCGGCGGCGCGGAAATTTTTCGATACACTGCGCAAACCGCTGCTGCCGATCGCCGGCAACCACGATTTCATCTATGCATCGCCGGAAGACGGCCATGTCGGCTTCAACACCGGTTCACCGGCCTCACAGCAGGCGAAACTGCAGCTTTTCCGTGAAACTTTCGGGTTGGCCCAGCATTATTACAGCAAAGAAGTCGGCAACTATCTGCTGCTCTTTCTTTCCACCGATCACCCCGGTTTTGCCGCCGGCATCTCAGAGCCGCAGCTCGCATGGCTGCGGATGCAACTGGCCAGCCATCGCCATCGGTCGACCATTGTGTTTTTCCACGGTCCGCTCATGGGAACGCAGCACACGTTCAAGCACTACGTTAACAGCCCCCACGCCATTGCCCAACCGGAGGACGCGCTGCACAGGATCATTGTTGACAATCCCCAGATGTTTCTCTGGGTTTCCGGCCACACCCACACGCCGGCAACCGAGGTCAGCTACGCCGCGCCCGTCAATCTCTATGCCGGTCAGGTGTGGAATATTCACAACACCGACATGAAGCACGCGACCATCTGGACCAATTCGCTGCTGCTCTATCCGGACAAGGTGGTGGTGAAAACGTACAACCACCAGGACAACGTCTGGCTGCCGGAGCTGGAGCGCGCCATTCCGGCGCCGCAGCCCGGAATCCGCCCCATCACAACACCAGCGCGCTCCGACTGACCTCGCGCACCAGCTGCTGATACAACTGCTCCTTGCGTTCATCGCTGAGGGCTAAAAATTTGACGGCAAAGGTCTCGCCGACTATGCGGACAACCTGCGCCTGCATCTCAAAAACAACCGGCGGTTTTTCCTGTTGATCAAACGAAAAACTCAGTTCAACGACGTCGTCCACCGCAATAAAAATGGCGCCGGCATACACCGCGCACCCGCTTGTCGATATGTCGATCAGTTCAGCTTCGCCGTCCACATTGTTCAACGAGTATTGCACAAGCATGTCGTTGAGGCGAAAACGCATCCCGTCTCTTTTGACGAGATTGTCCAGCTTGTCTTCCGCCTCAGTCTGACTTTGCACGTACATGGGACAATAACAATCGATTCTATCGGTAAAATTTACGATTTGACGAAAGCTGATATTATTGTTTTTCACTATCCGTACTATTTCACCGACATTATGCGAGATTAGAAAATCTATAATTTTCTTGTAAATCGGCAATCCAGTTATATAAATCAAATTGCATTGCGAAACGTCGCTGACAACTTCAAATCCTTTTTTCAAATCAGCAACGCAAAATCGTATTTCAGTGTACAATTTCTCCAAATCCTTTGTGCTTATATTGCCTGAGACGGTAACGTGCAGTCGATTTTTCTTCAGATTGACCACAGCTTTTACTTTCCCTTTTGCATCTGCCATTTGCACGCCTTAACCTGTTTCAGGGGAGAGACTGCTTTACCTGGATAGGAAAATTGTATAGGTCTTGCGCTTAAAGTCAAAAAATAAACCATTTGGCGCATGCAGCGATCACCCGGGAAACGCGGCGCATGCGTTCCCGGGCGCTGTTTTCTTCTCCAGAAAGATCGGTCCCGGCGGTTGGCAATCGCCGCTGGTCCATGGTATCCTGCGGAGAATGTTCACTTTTCCGATCGACAACCTTGTCCGCTCCCGCATTCGTTGCCTGCCATGACCCTGAAAGGAAAATTCATTTTAGCCGTTGTTGCCGTCCTGGGGCTGTCCTATGGGCTGCTGATCGCGCATGCCTCCCACTTGCAGCATCGGTTGATCATCGGCCAGGCTGAACAGCAGGCCCGGATGCTCTATCGGCAGATTCTGCTGACCCGGCAGTGGGTGGCCGATCACCAGGGTCTGTTTTTAGTGCAGGACGCAACCACCAAGCCCAACGCCTTTCTTCATGAACCAGTGACAACCACGGCAAACGGGCTGACGCTGATCAAGCGCAATCCCGCCATGGTGACCCGCGAACTGTCCGAATATGCAGCCAAATCAGGACTCGGCTGGTTCCGGGTGACCAGCGCCCTGCCGGTCAATCCCGCCAATGCGCCCGACGCCTTTGAGCAGGAGAGCCTGCGCCGGTTCAGCGCCGGACAGACCGAGCACCTGGCCATTGACCACAACCGGGACGGCCGGGTGCTGCGCTATGCCGCGCCGCTGGTCACCGAAACATCCTGCCTTGCCTGCCACAGCGAACACGGCTATCAACCCGGCGACGTTCGCGGCGCCCTTTCCATAACCATTCCCATTGCCTGGGCCGACGATTTTATCCACACCAACAACCAGACCCTGCTGCTGCTGGGGCTGGCGTCGATGTTGACGGCGGCGGCGGTGATGCTGCTGCTTTTTAACCGTCTGGTCGCAGGGCCGCTTCGCAAGTTGTCCCAGGCCATGGCCGCCTTTCCTGAACAAACCGCGGAAACCCTTGACTTGCCGGCAGCCCGAGACGAAATCGGCAGCCTTGGCGCCAGCTTTGCCGCCTTGTGCCGTCGCTTGTCCGCCTCCCAGCAAGCCCTGGCCACCGCCGGCGAGCAGGGTTTTCGCGCTGAAAAACTGGCGGCGCTCGGCCAACTGACCGCCGGCATTGCCCATGAAATCAACAATCCCCTCGCCGGAATGCTCAATTGCGTCAAATCAATGCAGCAGGAGCCTGAAAACCTGGATCTGCAGAAACGGTATTTGCCCCTGCTGCACAAGGGATTGCGGCGCATTGAGTTGACCATGCGCCAGTTGCTTAACTACGGCCGGGTTGAACCCTTGCAGATCCGGCAGGTCGACGTCGACACCGTGATCCTTGACTGTCTGGAATTGTTGAATCACCGATTGGGCAACATTGTGGTCAATCTTGATTTGCGCTTCAACAACCGCTGCTGCATCGACAACGAGGCAATCAAGCAGATTGTGATGAACATCACCCTCAACGCCATCCAGGCCATGCCCGACGGCGGCAGCCTTGCCATTTCCAGCCGGGAGGAAAACAACGCGGTGGCGTTGACTATTGAGGACACCGGCCCCGGCATTGCCAAAGAACTGCAGACGCGGATTTTCGATCCTTTTTTCACCACCAAGGAGGTCGGCGAAGGCACGGGTCTGGGCCTGGCCGTCACCCTGGCCATGGTGCAACGTTTAAACGGCAGGATTGACGTTTGCAGTCCCCCCGGCGGCGGCACTGCGTTTATCGTCGCCCTGCCCATTGACCGGCAATGTCTGCAGCCTGAAACCAACCTCCAGCACAGCGAGAGACCGAACGCATGAAACAGATACTCCTGGTGGAAGACGACGAAATCATGCGGATTACCGTTTCCGACCGACTTATTCGGGAAAAATGGCAGATCGACGTTGCAGTCAACGGGCGCGAGGCCCTGTCCCGGATCGAACGCAAGCATTACCACCTGATTCTCTCGGACATCCGCATGCCCGGCGTGGGCGGCATGGAGCTGCTGGAGCGGGCGCAGCGCCATTCGCCGCAAAGCGACATCTTCATGATGACCGCCTACGGTTCGGTTGAAGACGCCATCGCCTGTCTGCGCAACGGCGCCGCCGATTACATCCTCAAACCCTTTGAGATGGACGATCTGATCATCCGGATCAACCGCATCTTTGAGATGCAGGCCGTGCGCGCCCGGTGCGCCTCGCTGGAGGACCGCTGCCGCCAGGAGCATCAGGACATCATCGGCGACAGCGCAGCGATTCGCAAGACGCTGGCCCTGATCAACCAGATCGGCCCCACCGATTCCACAGTGTTGATCAACGGCGAATCCGGAACCGGCAAGGAACTGGCCGCCAACGCCCTGCACCGGGCCAGCCGCAGGGCCGACAAGCCCTACATCCGCATCAACTGCGCCGCCATCCCCGAGGGGCTGCTGGAATCTGAATTTTTCGGCCATGAAAAAGGCGCCTTTACCGGGGCGCACGCCAAAAAAATGGGCCGGTTTGAACTGGCTGACGGCGGCGCCCTGCTGCTCGACGAAATCGGCGACATGCCCCTTGGCTTGCAGGCCAAGCTGCTGCGGGTGATTGAGGAGGGCGAATGCGAACGGCTGGGCGGCTCCCGGACCATCAAGGTGGATGTGCGGCTGTTGTGTTCCACGGCCAAGGATTTGAAACAAGAGGCGGAGGCCGGACGCTTCCGTCAGGATCTGCTTTACCGGCTGAGCGTCATTCCCCTGCGCCTGCCGCCTCTGCGGGAGCGGATTGAAGACGTTCCGCTGCTGGTCAACCATTTTCTCCACGGATTCAGCCGAAAGCGCGGCATGGCGCTGTCGCTTTCGGACGAGGCCATGCAGTGTCTGCTCAACTACGATTTTCCAGGCAATGTTCGTGAGTTAAAGAACATTATCGAACGAGTTTCTGTACTTTCGGCCGGCCCGGTCATTGTTGTTGACGACTTGCCGTCGGACCTGCGGGCCACAGGACCGCAGACCAACACCGCGCCCATGCTGCTTTGCGAGGCCATGGCCAAGGCGGAGAAACAATACCTTGTCAACGCGCTGAACGCCTCAGGCGGCAATCGGACCAGAACGGCCGGGACATTGGGAATCAGTCGGAAAAATCTCTGGGAAAAGATGAAGCAGCACGGAATTGAGGTCTGACGCGCTTTCCACGGCGCAAGTGCATCGTGTTAGTTGGTTGCTTCGGCAAGCACAGCGAGAAACAATCCCGTTGTGCTCGTGCTTGCTGGCTTCGTTCGACAGATATGCCAACGTACGGGTTTTGCGGGGAGGTTGAGCGTGGGCAAAGGGTCGAACTCTCTGAACGGGCCGAACAAACCGAAGAATCAACCATTGCGAACATCTGCCGAGCCTGTCCTTGGGGAGCCAACTGGACGCGAAGACGCCTGTTTTCTTGCTCTAACATGCCGCGGCCTGCTTGCCCCCATCGACGGGACGCTGGAGCGTCCGGGGCACGTTCCCACGCGGGAGCGTGGGAACGATCCTACCGGGGCAACGCTTCCCGGACGACCACCCTTGTCAGCGACGGGGCAACCCAGAGCAACGGCGCACAAGCGGACCAGCGCCGCCAACAACACGGAAACGCTTGTCTTTCCGTCGTTGTTACAATTCGTACAACCGTTCGTCGTGACGCGGGGCCCGCCGGGTCTGCGCCTTTTTTTTCATCGATTCCAGGCTGAAAGGCTCCTCGCCTTCCATCAAATCGCCCATTTCCCGTTCGATCTGCTCGGGATCTTCGCCGGCTTCCATGCGGGCAATGGCCTCTTCCATGGACGCGCCCAGGTTCAATCCGGTTTTGTCGGCGAATTTGCGCATCAGGTTGGCCATCTGCCGGGGATCGTCTTCATTGACGTGCTCGGCTTCCCGCATCAGGCCGGCAAGCGCCTGCTCCATCCTGGATTCATCCATTCCGGCAAAGGGATCGTCGCCTTTGTCTTCCTTGGCCTTGCCGATTGTCGCAAAGGCCGACATCATCTTCTGCAGCTCCAGTTTGCCGCATTGGGGACAAGTCGGCCGTTTCTCGGTGTTGGGACGACTGGAAAAAAAATTAAAGATTGTGTTGCAATCAACGCAGAAAAATTCGTAAATCGGCATGGCGGACCGCCTCCTAATAAACAATGGCTATTTGAAAAATTGCATTAAATTACCATGCATTGTCGGGTCTCGCCATACGCTTTTTTTCGTCGACTTGACGATGCTGAAACGTCACAGCGTTGATCTGCGGATTGTGCGCGGGATCAAGCACAATCGCGGCGCCGGCGCAACCATCCCAGCTTCCGCCACCGTGCACCCGGTAATTCCGAGGGCGGCGGGAAATCTCAGCGCACAACAGCACGCTTCCTCACCGCGTTGGTCGAAACGCCAGTCCAACCCATGCCAACATCGTCACTGATCGCCAAACAGCGCTGACCACGATCCAGACATCTCCCCCATTCCCTGATCGCCAAAAGAAGTGATTTGCCGCGAAGCCCTTGTGCGGACAAATATTACAACCTCATTTTTATCTCTTTTTTGTCTGTTCATGGAAACAAAATTGTGCGACTATGTAACGCAATTCCCTTAATAAAAATCTCAATGGAGGCAGGCGCCATGCTGGCCAGCTGGACTATCGGCAAAAAACTCATTCTATCCTTTCTCAGCATAGCGGTTCTTTTCCTGCTCTGTTCGATCTTTTTCAAAGACACTCTCGATGAAATAAGAATAAAAGGGCGATTATACAACAAGATCGTTGACAACAAAGATCTCATCGCCGATATCCTGCCTCCGCCGGCCTATATCATCGAAAGCTATTTGTATGCAATGGAAGCGGCAACCGCTGAAAGCGATCCCCTACAGCGGGAGAAACTTTTGCTTCGCCTCAAGGAACTCTCCGACGGGCAAGGGTTTTATCAAGAGCGCATGAAATTCTGGGAAGCCAACCTCACCAACCAGGAAATTCGATCAGTATTTCTTCAGGATGCGCAGCAGCATGCCAGAAATTTTTTTGCCGCAGCGCTCGGGCCTTTCAGTTCCGCCGTTCGCGGCAATCAGATGGAGCAGGCCAGACAGATCTTTTATCAGCAATTGAAGCCGGAATACCTCCAGCATAGGGAAGCTGTCGACAAGGTGGTGAGCCTGGCCAACGCCGAGTTCAACGCTCTGGAGAAACGTTCCGAGGAGATTCTTCAATGGCGCCAGAATATGCTGGCTGTGGTGTTTTTTGCAGTCGTTGCCCTGGCGCTTGTCCTGGGCGTGGTCATTTCCCGCGGCATCAGCCGTCCGATCACCGCTGCAGCGCATATTCTCGAGCAGATCACCCAAGGCAACATGCTGCAAAAAATCCCGGAAACCCTGCGCAATCGAGGCGACGAGGTTGGCCAGATGGCCTGTTCGCTGCACGCCATGGCGGATCAGCTGGGAAGTTTGATTCGGGACATTGCGACCGGCATTCACCGGCTCACCAACTCCTCCGCCGACCTGACAACGGTTTCCCGGCAACTGCTTGTCGCCGCCCACAAGACCACGGAAAAATCCAGCTCAGTTGCCGCCGCCGCAGAACAGATGACCGGCAACATGCAGTCCGTGTCCGCAGCAACCGAACAATCATCGACCAATGTGGGCATGATCGCTTCATCCACCGAAGAAATGATCGCCACCATCAATGAGATTGCCCACAACACCGATTCAGCCCGTTCAAAATCGGAAAACGCGGTGCAACAGGCCAGGCTTGCTTCTGAGAAAATGGCGTCGCTGGGCGACTCCGCCCGGACCATTGGCCGGGTGACCGAAACCATCACCGAAATTTCCGAACAGACCAACCTCCTTGCCCTGAACGCCACCATTGAAGCGGCCAGAGCAGGTGACGCCGGCAAGGGCTTTGCCGTTGTTGCCAACGAAATCAAGGAATTGGCCAAACAGACCGCGCAAGCCACGGTGGACATAAAAAATCAGATCACCGGGATGCAGTCCACCACCACCGCCACGGTCGAGGACATCAGCGCCATTTCCCAGGTCATTGAGGAAATTAACGCCATGATTTGCGGCATAGCCGCATCGGTGGGAGAACAATCGACCGCATCCAGGGAAATAGCAACCAACCTGGCCCAGGCCTCCCAGGGCATCAAGGAAGTCAATTTGAACGTTTCGAGCAGCTCTTCAGCGGTCGCCGAAATATCACGGGAAATCCACACCATCAACCAAAATTCCACCCAGGTCGAGGACGGCAGCCGTCTGGTTCAGGAAAACGCCGAAGCCTTGACGGAATTGGCCAATCAGTTGAAGGCCATGGTGCAGAAATTCACCGTGTAACCTCCGGATTGAACCATTGGCGGAATATCCGCGCCGGCTTACGACCTGCTTTTCGTTACGCGCAACGGGCTTTCTTGCTCCGCGCCTGACGCGGGGCGCAATTTCCAGGCCAACCTCTCGTAATTGCTTGAATGCATCAAGTCGCGCCGGTTTGCAGCAAAATATTTTTTCTCTCCGGATTGCGCTGCCGACGGGCCATGAGCAACAGAATAACAAGCTATCTGTTGCCGGGACGCAGGAAGTTAAAGAATTCGTCAGAAAAATGAAGTAACATAAATCGTGGGTTTTGCAAAAAGAACGGAATCGCCGGGAATTTTGTCCTGTTCCCAGTGTTGCTTCAGCTCGCCACCCCAACCGGAAGGAGGTCTCCATGATCACAATCGACGCCCAACTCAGCTCAACAGCGCTTAATCGGCGAGATTTTCTCATTGCTTCGGCAGGAACCGCCGCCGCGTTTGCAATCAGTGGATTTCCCTCGAGCGCGCAAGCGGCATCGACCATAACGCTGCCTGCCCTTCCCTATGCCGACGCTGCGCTGGAGCCGGTGATTACCGCCAATATGATCGGTTTTCATTACGGCAAGCACCACAAAGGGTATGTCGACAACCTGAACAAGCTGATCGCCGGAACAGAGTACGCCGACCTTCCCCTGGAAAAAATAATCGCCGCCACTTCAGGCGTGTCCGAAAAAGCGGCAATTTTCAACAATGCCGCGCAGATCTGGAATCACACCTTTTACTGGAACAGCATGTCGCCCAAAGGCGGCGGCGAGCCGCCGGCGGCATTAAAACAAAAAATCGAGGCGTCCTTTGGCAGCGTCGACGCCTGTAAAAAAGAATTTGCCGCCGCCGCTGTTGGCCAATTCGGCTCCGGTTGGGCCTGGCTTGTTCTTGACGGCGACAAACTCAAGGCGATGAAAACCGGAAACGCCGACACGCCTTTGACCACCGGCGTCAAACCCCTGCTGACCATTGACGTCTGGGAACACGCCTATTACCTGGAGTATCAGAATCGGCGCGCCGACTATGTCAACGCTGTGCTCGACAAGCTGATCAACTGGGAATTTGCTGCGCAAAACATCGGCTGAACGGATGGTCTTACCATTCCGAAGGCCATTCAATACATTACATATTCTCGCTTTCCCAACGCTTCAAACGGAGCGTCGGGATTAAGAGAAACACAGAGTGCTGGACGATCCTTTTGATCCTCCAGTGTACGACCGATGGCCCCGAAGCGGGGCCGTCAACCCCATGGTGTAACACGATTACACAACGAAAGAGGAGTAGTTGCAATGGCAGAAGGAACAGTAAAATGGTTTAATGATTCTAAAGGATTTGGCTTCATCGAGCAGGAAGGCGGCAAGGATGTGTTCGTACATCATTCCGCTATTCAGGCCGAGGGGTTCAAATCTCTCCAAGAGGGGGATCGCGTCAAATTCAACGTTGAGGACGGCGCCAAAGGCCCGTCGGCAACGAATGTTGTCAAGTGCTGACGCTTGAATCCATCATGATATAAAAAAGCCCGCTTTATGCGGGTTTTTTTTATATTCAATTTCCCTCCCTTCCCCCCGCAACACGCATTCCCCACCCTTCCCGCTGGCGCATACAATCGTCTGAATTGGAGCAACAATCAGGTTTTTTCTTGCTTCCTTGCGTCGAATTGATAGATTCCCCGCGTATCTCGTTCAACCAGCCGCAGAGCAGAGCAGCGCCGGGCTTCTTCAACGAGTTGCCCGCTGCGACCGCCTCGTCGCCATTTTTTTTCATGCTCCGCCCGCCGATTGGATGGCCAATCTTGTTTGACAGCCGCCCAACCGCAGCGGCCGTGGCAGGTTTCCATGGCTTGCACGGAGCAATGAACGGAAAAATATCGCCACAGACGCAAACGCCATGCACAGCGAACAGGAAAATCTAGAGTGGTTGACGGCTCAGGCCCGATCCCTTGGGGCCACGGATGCGGCGATAATTCCGGCCCACAGGTTGGCGGTTGAAGACCGTTTTGCCGAAATGTGCGGGGCGCCGACGCGGTGTCCGAGTTACGGGCTGGCGCCCGGATGTCCGCCGCATGCAATCAAGCCTTCGGTGTTCCGCGATCAGCTGGCTGGATATCGCCACATTCTGGTTTTCAAAATCGACGCGCCGGTTGCCGACCTGATGAACGAGCAACGGTTGACCATTGCCCGCGAGATCCATCGCATTGCCGCCACCATGGAACGGGCGGCAGTAAGCCGGGGTTGGACGCAAGTGCGGGGATTGGCTGCAGGATCGTGCAAGGAACTGTTCTGCGAAACGGAAAAACAATGCCCGGTGCTGGCCAAGCGACTGCCCTGCCGGCGACCGGATGCGGCAAGGCCATCGCTTTCAGCCATGGGGGTGGACTTTGCAGCCCTGGCGGAGAGCGTTGGCTGGCAATTCGGCCGGATCGATCAACCGGCCAAACCCGAACAATCAACAGACGGCAAACCAGCCATGGGCTTGATGGCCGGGCTGGTGCTGCTGGCGTAATCAACAACAGGAGGCCGTGCGCCTCCGTCTGTCCTACCGAGGAAGAGCATGCACACCGACGAATACGAAATATCCATCGCCCGCGAACGCAACCACTGTCAGCAGGTGGTCAAGAAAACCCGGGCCAAGCTTGCAGAACGGCGGCAAACCTTTGGCATGGACTACCCCGAGGCCGTCCTTGCCTGCGCCGAAGGGCGACTGATCATTGACCAAAAGGAACTCGCCCGGTGGCATGACGACGTCGAGGCGCTGCCCCAATGGGAACAGCGCCTCGAAGAATACCGTGAGGCTTTGGCCATGATGCGCATCTCGGCCTCACATTTTTAATTTTTTGATCTCAGTGGCCGCCCGGGAAAAGCCACTTGCTCAGGTAGTAGAGGAAAAACAGCGAGCCAACGCCGATGCCGATGCTCCAGCGAATCAGGGACAATTCGACCGGCAGCAGGGGCTCGTACTCCATCTTTTTCATTTCTTCAGCCAGTTGCGGCTGTTGTTTCTGTTCCATATGAATCTCTCCTTGCTAGATTGTTGGCGGTTTGACGCCATGGAAAAAGAGCCATGAGATGAAAAGGCCGACCCAGATGATGAACCCGAACAGACTGATGCAGTAAACCAGCGCCAGCTTGCCCAACCCCTCTTCCATCAGTTTCTTGAAGTTGGACACCAGTCCGATGGTAAAGAAGCACAGCAGGAAGAACAATCCCCGGAAAACATCGCCCTGACCCGCAGAAGCCTTGGCCTTGCCCAGGAAGCTTTTGGGTTCCTTCATGGTGTCGCTGACCGCCTTCTGCTGCGCCTTGACGCCGTCCAGTTGGGTTTTGAGACCAGCAAGCGCCGTGGCGTCGGTGGTCGCCTTGATCTTGGTTTCAATAGAGGTGACCGAAGCCTTCAGCTCAGCGGCCTGCTTCTCGGCCGGCCCCATGATCTTGGCCGAAGGCCAGCACATCACCACCAGGATGACAAAGGTCAGCACATAGCCAATGACGAATTTGGGGAAACGATGCCAGATCTCGCCGGCGTCGACCTTCTGTCCCGGTTTGACGTCGATCTTGGCGCACCAGA
>JAQUEZ010000418.1 GCA_028684915.1 Desulfobulbus sp. | reverse complement strand
CTGTAACTCCTTGTCCAGATTGACAGCCAATCCAGGCTTTTCGTGTTTCAGCTTGGTGAAATGCTTGGAACTGAGGTTGAACAACCTGCCAAAAGCCGCCGCCGGGCTGGTCATGGCGTAGGTGAAATACTTCTCCCTGATACCGGCGTTTCTATCACCACCAGCCGCCGCATACTGAATGCTCTCCATCTTTGCAAATATCTGCCCGCAGATGTAGGCGATAGGTTTTTCACCCTGGACACCGTTTTCAGTAATCATGATTCCACCTCGATTGAAATTCCGGTTTAATATGAGCTTGATCAAAGCGGCGCGTTCCGCTGACACACTATATTTATCCACTCTGGCGCGCTGTAGTGTCTTTGACAAAATCCATATGGGAACGGGGCTACTCTGGCCGGTGTTGTTGTAAATTGCGGCTTTCCAGAGATTGCTGGCTACCCTGCCCCAAGAGGTATCATCATCGTCATACTTCTTGGCGTCCATCAGCCGCCTCTGGCAGCTTTTGGCCAGTGTGTACAATGGCGCGTAATAGATGACTGACTTCTTTTGTTCAAATTCATAAGAGGTAATGGCAATATCCCGGAACCATCGGGCTATTGACGTTCTAAATTCTCCCAAGCTGGTTTCAATCCAGTCGCGCACGGCAATGCGAGCCGCCGCGCCGGACAGCGTGCAGGAGTAAAACTTTTCCATTTCGACGTACTTAGCATTGTTCCTGTTCCCAGATGCCGCCGCTGAAATCATTGCCGCCACAGTACCAGCATCCGGCGCATCAAGTTGAGCCATTTCCGGCAACTCAATGTTGTTACGTGTCCAAAAAAGTATCGCCGTATCGAGATCGTAGCCAACTGAACGGCGACGGGGCCAACGGTATGAGTAAAGAACATCATCTTTCTTTTTTTCGTTTTTTAATGGCAGCCCCTCGGAACAAAGAGCGCCGAGACCTTCAACATATTTTCGAGCACAACTCACGCAAATAGTCGCATTATCGTTCCCTTTCAATCCATACGATTCAAAAGCAGAGGCGTTATACGATACCAGCGCACAACCGCTTGATTTGCCCGCAGGAACATTTTTGATCATTCCATGCGGTTCATCTTCAACAGGGAACTCTGACTGGCCGCATATAGCGCATTTCTTCCTTGGAGAGTCTTTCTTCTTTACCGTATATACGGCTATGATTTCACTCCTGACCTCTGGTTTTTCATGGATACGCAACCCTTCTTGCTGAATTCTAAATCCGATATTTCCGCCTCTGCTTTTTTCTGAGATAGCGCTCTCGAATTCACTTATCGCTTTATCCAATCCATTGGTTTTATTGCCGCCATAAAACGCAGCAACCGGTTTCAAGGCCGGCAAATGATAATACACATTCAGCTTCTCCAGATAGAGTGAGTGCTTCTTCAGGGAGCCTTGTCCACCATAACAGAGTACCTCTTCAGCTTTGTCGAGAAGTAATCTGGCGCTACCTTTTTTTGAAGTCAACGCCTCGGCAATGGTCGCAATCTTTTCAATGGATTCAAACCGCTTAAAGCTGCCTTCGTTGTCGATGACCAGTTCAATGGAAATAGGTTCTTCCTTGAGTGCGACATGATTCCATTCACCGTATTTCTTTTCACAGACCGGAATTCCAAACTCGCATAGTTCCTTGATCATAATGCATCCTCTTCCTGGCGATTGAACTCATAGATCGCAGAGGAGACTTCACTTCCCATCGGCGGCCGCAGATGCGATGAGTGCATCATCTGTTCGTTCTCCGGCACTTCACAATCCAAAACGCCATCATGGATTGCCGCCTCGAAATAGAACGGATGGGGCTTGCCCTGTTCATCGTAGAAAATGTCGAACAGCATGCTGCCAATGGGAATGGTTTCCTTGATAGGCTGATCGTCCTCCTCCGGCGGCATGAATTCGGCGGAAAACTCACGGGTTCCCAGGTACGGCCTACGCCAGCACTGACCTTTCCTGACCCGCCGGGGAAACATCCCCTCACGTTTTTCAGTCATGCCAACATATTTGTCATACATCTGCCTGGTGGCGTCCTTCATAAAAATCGATGCTTCGATGATGTAGGCCACGTCTCGCAACAACACGCTATTGCGTTGCGCCCGTTTATCCTCGGCAACAATCGGATTGCGCCCTTGCTTGGAATTAATTTCATTGCGTTTGATGGTCATAAAGCGAACCGGATTGAGCACAATGATGCGCCTGACATACCATTGAAATTCAGGTTTCCAGAGGATGGCATCCAGCACGCCACGCGCCGCTGACGGCGTCATGCAGGGGTAGGTCATTCTTTCAACTTTCAAGTCCGGTCTAGTAAAACAGGCATAGTCGCCTGTCACTTTCACTCGTACTACTCGATCATCGAGCATATGCGCCTCCTTGATCACACCACATACTTATCCACCTTCATTGGAGCCACAGAAATACCAGTGGCCGGATCATAGTTGCCGTACCAAATTTTAAAGCCGTGCAGTGACGTTTTAACATCTTCCCTGTTCTGATAGATAAAGTGCTCGTATGCCTGCACCGTGAATGGTTGCATGGCTCGGTAATCGTCACGGGACAGGTACTTTTTGTCTTGCAACGCATTCAGCAACTGCCAGCTTTCATCATTGTAGTTGGCGATGAATAGGCCTTCTGAATGGTCATCCAAATAGCGATAGCTGTCATTGACCGTCTCGAAATTGAACTCCCTGCGGGCGTTATTGATCCCTTGCTGCTTTGTCTGATCGATATACAGCGCAAACACGCTGGCATAATATTTTTCAAACACGTTGTGGCTGTAGAGCTGTTCAAGGTCTGCCTTCAGCAGTTCTTCTGCGTAGCTGGCGCAGGCCGCATAAGTTTTGTTCGGGTATTTGGCATCCTGCAAGACAAACAGATACACGTTACCGAGTCTGCCGGTCTCATTCATTTTCCCTTCCCGGTTGCAACGTCCGGCGGACTGGATGATGGCCTCAAGTGGAGCCAATGCCCGGAATACAAGAGGAAAGTCAAAATCAACCCCAGCCTCGATGAGTTGCGTTGACACCACCAGAATCTTCTTCTTTGCCTCCAGATCGGCCCTGATCTGTGAGATCGATTTTCTTCTGTGATCCGGGCACATCGCGGTGGACAGGTGGTATTTCGCCTCCCATTGTGAATTGGATTTCATATCCGTGAAAAACTGAAGCGCATCCTTCTTGGTATTGAAAATGACCAGTGCCGCTTCTTCGTGTCCTAATATCGCCTCCGACAGGCGGGTGAACGACAGGGGGACAAGATCATCCAACAGGCGGTAGGTCACCCGCTTGGTTTTGTCGTAGAGGATGCCGGGGTTTTCGATAAGTGGAGTAATTGAGGTAATGCCATCGAAACCGGGACGTTTTTCATAGGCTGGCTGGGTGGCAGTGCAAAAAAGAAACGATGCCCGCATGACAGCCTGAACATCGTTCAGCATGCAAAGTGTGGGCAGGACAACCTCCTTAGGGATAGTCTGTACCTCGTCGAAGATAATGACCGATTCAGCAATATTATGAATTTTACGGCATTTCGAAGGTTTGTTGCTAAACAGAGATTCAAAAAATTGCACCGTTGTGGTGACAATCACCGGAAATTCCCAATTCTCGCAGGCGAGCTGTTTTCTTTTCTGCTCGATTGAATAATCTTCGTTCTTGTCTGCTCTATCTTTCTTTCCTTCGCTGTAGGAAGAATGGTGTTCAAGAATTAACTCTTCACCAAATATCTTTTTCAGTTCGCTTGCTGTCTGGTCAATGATGCTGATGTACGGCAAAACGATGATGATGCGCTTCAATTGATTTTGCTTTGCATGCCGCAATGCCCATGCCAAGGAAGTCAGTGTTTTTCCCATTCCGGTTGGCAATGCCAGGGAATAACAGCCGGTGGCGAGTAATGACTTACCAATAACCTGATTACGGGCTTGATTACGCAGTTGATTGATCTCGCCGGACTTGGATTTAGCGGCAAACTCTTCTTCAAGCCTGTTGAGCATGGCATCAATCGGTAGTGTCCGAATGGAGCGCATCGCTGATTTTTCAGCATCGAAATGCTCTTCTGTGGAAAGCCAGTCACTGTCAGTAAGAGCGCTGAAGAGATATCGAATGAAAAGCTCATGCTGCAATCCGCTCAATGCGGGTACACAGAAAGATGCAAGGGACCTTTCGTCAAAACTGGTATCGACAAGAAAAGCGTTTTTCACTTCATCAAAGTCCGGTTCATCATCATGCACAATTTGATTGGTATCGTTCTTCCAATCTGCACGATCAGGCAGGCCTTTGTGGTGCCCGTCAATAGCAATTGACACATCGTTCATCTTGAATTTTCGCGCATAACCAGCACCCCATTTTGCATGCGGC
>JAQUEZ010000417.1 GCA_028684915.1 Desulfobulbus sp. | reverse complement strand
CAATCTTGACGCGGTAATCCGGCAGTTGCAGAGTGGATTGCCGAGATTGTGTACGGATCATGAAGCATTACGAAGCCTGACAGCTTGGCCATGAATCATTAGTCTCAACTTGAAAGCGAATTAGAATTAGTCTGTATGTCTGCGCTATATGGATCGCGCTCTTCCCTTTCATATAGCCTACCACCTGCGATACCGCATATTTCGGTGGTATTGAGATCAGCATATGCACATGGTCGGGTTGTAGGTGCCCTTCCAACACCCGACTCTCCTTTTGTCGGGCAAGATCATGAAACACATCCCCGAGGTTTTTCCGGAGTTGGCCGTAAAGCATTTTCCTCCGGCATTTCGGTATCCACACTACATGGAACTTGCATTCCCATTTCGTGTGGCTTAAATATTGTACGTTGTTCATGAAGCCTCCTTTTTCGTGACTTTGAGCGGTCCACGAAATCGGAGGCTTCTTTATTTTGCCGGAACCGTCAAACTGTTGTTGTCCCCCGGCAAAGCCGGGGGTTTACCCAAGGGAAATTAAATCTAGAATATAAAGCAGTTACCAGGAAAATAAATGTTATTATCGAATGCAGAATTGCCGCCTAAAATACTAAACTCGGAAACCGCGTTTCCCCTGTGCGGACAACCAGAAGAGGAGATGATGGGATAAATCCTGAAGCGGCGCCACCTCATCCACTCCGCCCCGGGCAATCGCCTCCTTGGGCATGCCGAAAACCACACAGCTCTGTTCATCCTGGGCAAGCGTGCTCGCTCCAGCTTGATGCATTTCCAGCATACCCGCAGCCCCATCGTCCCCCATGCCGGTCATGATCACTCCGATGGCGTTCTTCCCCGCACAATTGGCTGCCGAACGAAAGAGCACATCCACCGAGGGCCGGTGGCGATTGACCAGGGGACCATCGGAAAGTTCGGTCATGTAATTGGCGCCGCTCCTTTTTAAGAGCAGATGACGATTGCCGGGAGCCAGATAGGCATGCCCCGGCAGGACGCGTTCCCCGTGTTCGGCTTCCTTTACCGCAATTTTGCACAGACCGTCGAGACGCCGGGCAAAGGTCTTGGTAAAGGCCTCCGGCATATGCTGGGTTATCAGAATTCCCGGGCTGTCGGCGGGCAGATCCATCAAAAAGACCTTGAGCGCCTCCGTGCCCCCGGTTGAAGCTCCTGCCAGGATGATTTTTTCAGTGGTGGAAAAGGTATGGTGTTCGGCGGCCAGAACCACATCAGCATTGTTTTTCGAGCGCACCGGGCTCGGGGCAAGGCTTCGTGTAAACGATCTTCCCAGCCGGGCGGTGACGGCGCCGCGAATCTTGTCAGTCAACTCTTCGGCGTATTCCTGCAGGCCGTTGCGAATATCGAGTTTTGGTTTGGTGACAAAATCAAAGGCGCCCAATTCCAAGGCATGGAGGGTGATCGCCGAGCTCTTCTCGGTAAGAGACGAGACCATCACCACCGGCATCGGACGCAGCCGCATCAAGCGTTCGAGAAAGGCCAGTCCATCCATTTTGGGCATTTCCACATCCAAGGTCAGCACATCGGGATTGAGGGCCTTGATCTTTTCCCGGGCCACATGAGGATCAGGGGCGGTTCCCACCACCTCCATATCCGGCTGCTTGTTGATAATCTCGGTCAATAGGGTCCGAACGAGGGCTGAATCGTCTATTACGAGCACTTTTATGGGCATCGGTTTGTTCCTATCGATTCTGTGGAGAGTCGTTTGACAAATACCCGCCCGGTAGCGGGAAAGAAGACCAGCTTGCGCGGGCAGCAGTCGCCCAGATCCGATGCGACCACCGGGATACCCCGCTCTTCGAGATAGCCGAGAGCAAACGCAGTATTTTTTCCGCCAATATCGGCGCCGCCCGCCATGACCCGCCCCCCGCCGAAGAGCTTTGCTTCCAGGCGAATGCGGGTTGCACCCAGCATTTCCAGCCGTTCCAGCAACTGCTTCAAGGCGCATTCGCCATAACGGGCGGAACAGGGATGGCCACAGGCCGGGGCATACGGGGCGGAACAACGGGTGGCGTCTTTTTCCAGCAGCACCTTGGGGAGCATGAAATGATTCATCCCGCCCACGCCGCTGATACGGTCGAAAAGGCAGACCGAAACACAGGAACCGAGCAGAGTGGTGATCGCCGTGGTGTCGGCCGTTGCGAAATATTCCCCGGGGAAGATTTTCACCGCTTGAGTTGAAAAATCCCTTTCGAAGTAACGGGTTGTCGTTAATTGCGGGTCATTTCTGAACATAATCCTTTCATTTCCCAACAACAATTATCAGTTTTTCAATCTGTAAACAGTTTTGCCGGCATTCTTAAACAGATTAGTGGCATGGTGAAAACTCTCGGAATGGCCCGCAAAAAAGAGCCCGTCGGGTTTCAGGCAGTGGGCAAACTTGTTTAGAATCGATTGCTGTGTATGGCGGTCAAAATAGATCATCACATTGCGGCAAAAGATGACGTCAAATTTTTCCCGCACCCCCCACTGCTGCTCCAAGAGGTTGAAGCGATTGAAGGTAATCATCCGCTGCAGTTCGGGACGGAGCCTGGCAAGGCCGATGTTTTTTCCGGATCCCTTCAGGAAAAAACGCTTTCGGCGGTCCGGAGAAATCGCCTGAACTTGATCAAGGGTGTAGACACCTTTTCGGGCTTTCTCCAGCACCTTGGTGTCGATGTCGGTGGCGAGTATCCTGACCGGCGCGCTGAAGGTGTTGAAGTGTTCGGCAACGGTCATGGCGATGGAATAGGGTTCCTCACCTGTGGATGAGGCGCAGGTCCAGATCTTGATGGGGGTTGATTCAGGCAAGGCCCGGAGATATTCCGCCAGAATCGAAAAATGGTGCTCCTCCCGAAAAAAAGACGTCATATTGGTGGTTAAGGCGTTGATAAACTCCTCATTCTCCCGGGGGTCGCCGCTTTCAAGTAGTTCAATATAGGCGCTGAACGTATCCAGCTGCCTGACCCGCAGGCGACGGGCCAGGCGACTGTACACCAAATCCTTCTTGGACGGGGCAAGGGAAATACCGGCAATCCGATAAATGAGATTTTTAATATGGTTGAAATCCTCGCCGGTGAAGAGGAACATATGCGATTCCTTTTTCTCAGCCGGCGGCGCCATTTTTTTTATCTCAGATAGAGTTGGCAATCCCTCGTCCTCGCCGATAGGTTTTGAAAGATCGCAAGGGCTCAGAATTCCTTCCAATCATCATCAAGAGCAGTTCCACCGGGCGCAGCCAGGGCCAGTGAGCCAAGTTTGTTTTGTTTTTTCGCAACCGGCGGCCTGCTGGTTTTCTTGGAAGCGATCCTCGGCTGCGCAGCATCGATGGGACGCATCTTTTTTTCAACCGGGGCCTTCCGCGGCTGCGCCGATTCTTCCAGGGTGAAACGGGTCACGACCTGTACCAGCTGGGCGGCCTGATCTTCGAGTGACTCGGCGGCGGCGGCGGCCTGCTCCACCAGAGCGGCATTCTGCTGGGTGACGTCATCCATCTGGGTAATGGCAGTATTGACCTGCTCGATACCGCTGGACTGCTCCAGGGAAGCCGCTGAAATCTCGGCCATGATGTCGGTAACCCGCTTAATGCTCGTGACTATTTCCTGGGTGGTATGGCCGGCTTCCTCAACCAGCCTGCTGCCGTCCTGCACTTTGTTGACCGAGTCCTCAATCAGGGTCTTGATTTCCTTGGCAGCGGCGGCGCTGCGTTGGGCAAGGCTGCGCACCTCGGTCGCCACCACGGCGAACCCGCGGCCCTGTTCGCCGGCCCGGGCGGCTTCCACTGCGGCATTCAAGGCGAGGATGTTGGTCTGGAAGGCAATGCCGTCGATAACCCCGATGATATCGGAAATTTTCCGGGAACTGTCGGTGATCGATTTCATGGTGTCGACCACTTTGGTGATGACATCCCCGCCCTTGACCGCAACGCTACTGGCGCTGATCGCCAATTGATTGGCCTGCTGGGCGTTGTCGGCATTCTGTTTAACCGTGGAGGTCAGCTCCTCCATGCTCGATGCGGTTTCCTCCAGGGCGGAGGCCTGTTCTTCGGTGCGCTGGGAAAGGTCGGTGTTGCCGGCCGCAATCTGTTCGGTGGCTGTTGCAATAGAGTCAGCCCCTGAGCGAACCTCGCCAACGATTTTGGCCAGGCCTGTATTCATCTCTTTCAGTGACTTCAGTAAAGAACCGGTCTCATCCTGGCTATGGATGATTATTTCACCGGTCAAGTCACCGGCGGCGATCTTATGGCTCCTCGTCATTTGGTGTGGATTTGATGTATAAAACGATCAAATCCACACCAAATGACGAGGGAAACCATGAATAGTAAAGATATCATAACGTTAGGGCTCAGACTGCAGGCTCCATGGGA
>JAQUEZ010000416.1 GCA_028684915.1 Desulfobulbus sp. | reverse complement strand
GGCACCGGCCATCCAACGGTTTTGCTCATCCTTTCCCTTGCCTGGTCCTCGAACGGCTACAACCGAACGAGGGCCGATGTATTTCGGGGAGAGATCAAAAGTGGATTCATTGCCCCATTGAAGGACAGGAACGGTTGTTACTCCGTTGAGAATCCAATAATAGGCCAAGAGATTGGAGCGATAGACTTGATAGGCTGCGATCTCTAACGGAAAATGGGTCTCGATGGTGAAATCCGGAGCGGTCATGGTGCCGGTGCAAATAGCCTTGGCAAGCCCTTGGCCATGATGTCGCCAAAGATGTTCGAGACGCCAATCGTCAACGAAACAATGGCGAGCACCAGAGGTGCCACCAGATCCGAAGCGAGCCCAAGAGAGATTTTCCCAATCTGCCCAATCCAGGGGACAGCGGAACATGAACCCCGAATAGTGGGGTAAGGGGGGAAGTTCCATTTTATAGCGATAGGTCATTTTTCCCACTCCGGTTTGCAGCCATGTCGGCGTTCAAATTCTTTGGAACATTCATAATTCAAAGCCACTTTCCCAATATCGGATTCGTCTTTGTGGCTGGACATTCTGCCGTAACGCTCCAAGCGGGAATCAGATAATTCGCCAACCCAAGCCCATCTTTCTGAAGAGCTGAAATCTCGACCTCTACCACCCATGCCGTACCTCAATTTGACCAGTCATTACTTGCTAAAGAGCCAGAAGCCTAACCCGCAAGGGTGCTCCTGAATTCGTTTCGTTTAATCGTCATCTTGTCGATAAAGGCCTTTTCATCTTCGAAAAAGTCGTGAAGGTCTTCCTCAATTATGCCTTTGCAGAGATGAACGATTTTATCGATGTCGTCCGGCTCCACTTCCAGAGAGGCGCAGACTGACATGAGGATTCCGCGGGCCTGCTTACGGAGCATTTCGATGTCTTTGTGCTTAACGGGGTGAGTGCGGACGTAACCAAAGACGCCAGTCCAGACAACGGCCTGGACTTTCTGCCAGAATTCGGAAACCTTGGCTTTGGTCTGGTTGTGGTTGCGGTTCACCTGATTTTCTGCATGCCGGGTCCATTCGGTGGTGAGATAGGCCCAAAGGGATTTCATGGTATTAACCAGATCAAAGACGGTGTTAATCCCGTTGCCGTCCTTGTCGGAAAATTCACGGAGCTTTGGTCGGCGAATCTGATATTCCACCCTTGTCACCGGGAATTCGTCGTAGTGGATTAATCCCCAGATCTCGGAAAAGACCTGTTGCTTGTTGGTGGCCCTGGATTCTTTCAGCTCGAGAACCTTGTCGTAAACGCGAAGCATCAGGTTGCCCTTGCCGATATTCAGTCCGGAGAAGTTGTGGTTTGTGAAATGCCGGTCAAAGGCCAGCTTTTCGGGGTCTGGTTCAGGGTCTTTTTTCTGCACTATGAGCTCGTCATGATCACCATTTTTACGGGCTAGGGCTATCCAGTGGCCACGGTTTTCAAGCTTGGTTGTTTTGATATCCACGCCGATGAAGTCAGCGGCCAGATGCACCTCGGAGACTCTTTCCTTTATGACGTCACCGCCATAGACGGCGAGAAAGGCTTTCACCCGGTTGTAGATGGCGTAAAAACCTGGCGACCAGCAGGAAAGGGAGCCAATTTCCAAGCGGCAGTTGGGAACTTTTTGGGTAGGCGAACGGCGATTGAAAAGTAAAGTGACATCCCCGGATTTGATCCGGTAGGTGTACATTTTGGTTCCAGAACGATAGAGATTCCAATCGAAATTGCTTGCCTCGAAAACGGGGATACAATCGTTCTCCGTGTCCTGGACTATCTTTTTTGCCGAATCGAGGCGGCCAAATAAATCGCCGTAAAACTTTTCATCGAACTTGACCCACAAAGAAACTCTCAAAGTGTCTACGCATCTTCTGACCCTCAACCCTGGCAAGTCCGATACTACTGGGAAACCACTTGTTAATCGGGCTTGTGGTCCGGGGCCAAGGGGCGCCGGTTCGGTGGTGCGCACTTCGATTGGGCCTGAGTCCTGATGCAGGAACATGGGATAGAAATAATTGAAGCGCCCATTTTGTTCGGCGATCTCCTGGGCGAAGTCAGGGAGAGGTTTACTGAAGCTGGGGACGCTGGAAAGGTCGATCTGTTTTCCCTGCATGGCTTGACGAACTTTTTGGGAAAGCGGATCTTGTGAGTGGTAAAAACGGTTCATAAAAAATACTCCTTTTTATGCGAGCCGCTGCGCGGCCTGAATGCCTACCGGCGGTCGCTTGTCAGCGGGACAGTTTTTAAACCAAGAAAGAGCGGAACCCGTTAAGCATGATTCACACCGGCCACAGAGGCCAAATCCTGGATCATCGGTTGCAATGGTTGTTTCTCTACCGCAGTTCGCACAAAGAAATAAATGCGCCTTTGGCGATAATGACAAAGGGTAATGGTCCGTTGCTTTGTTCATCTTCGTCGTGTCCTGGGTACGGGTTTCGCTCGATTTAGTCCTACCCTTGGTTGCCTTCTGGGAGACGAAAAACGGGACGCTGCTTTCTAGGGCTGCTTACCCCGTTTTTCGTTGAGGAAATCCCCGGTAATTACCTGCGCCAATCGCACAGAACAACAGACAAGGGCGGCGCGTCATTCCGACCGGCGCGGCCCGGTCGGGTTAAGGGGGTTGGGCTTCCTTTTTTGCCGGGGTTCTTGTTATTAACCAGCTGCACTGTTTTCTTTTTCCCTTGTGAAAAGGCGTAAATGGCAAGGCTTATGCCGGAAATCAAAATTTCTCAGTTTCCGAGCTGGATTTTTTCTGATCGGAAATACTCTTGGGAAAAAGAAACCTCAGTCGAAGAAGAACAACCGTAAGTCCCAAAGAGGAGCGAAAAAACCACGATGAAGGAGGCGAAGAAAAGGAAGACGGAAAATGCTTTCATGGCTTAGCCTCTGATTCTTTTCATGGCACGACCGCAAAGACGGCCAAAATATATCAAGGTGTAGCTGATGCCGTTCTGGTCACAGATGGGCTTGATGTTTTGCAGGTCATCAAAGGGTGTACAAGTCACCACGGTGTATTGATACTCTTCAAGATTCGATAAAGCGTAGAGGCTCCACCAGACCTTGAAAAAAGCAGAGATCAGGCAGGAGAGCAGGAACGCGCCGCACAGCCAAGTGAGATAGAATAAAATGGCAGCAATCATATTCGGAAGTACCGTCGAAGTTTGCGAAACAAGGGGCTCATTTTAGGCACGAGTACGAAGATGACGAAAGGGATCAAGAACAACGGGATCAGGTAAATGAAAGAACTCGGATGCATGGTTGTTACCTCATTAAGAAGTGATCTTGAGTAAACGAAGAATAGGGCCAGACATAAATTTCATACAATACAAAGTGATATAAAACTGAGTACATTGATAAAGAACATCAACTGGAAACACCCAGGTAAGCCAGCAAATAGCGGTGTGAGGTGTAGGGAAATGTGTAAGAAGTTCTGGTCCAATTGAAAGGGACGGCATAAGAGTTACAACCAATTGAATAAGAAACGCAAAAAAATCAATGATGGCATTAAAAATAATAATAAAAAAATCAAAAAATGCGTCAATAATAAGATCAAAAAAACTTTTGCCAAAAGAAAGTATAATGTTAATCAAAGAATCCATTAAATAGTACCATCATCGAAATAAAATCATTGTTAATTTTGCAGTGCCAATAATGCATATAAGGGCAAAGAAAAATTTTATCGTTTTGACAACAGTATCAAAAGGGGAAAGATCAATGACAATAGGCTGTGAAGAAAATCTATTATGAAAATCTACAGTTAATGAAGGTGGGTATTCACAATTGTCCCCTTGGATATAACCGAGACATTGCAAAAGTAAATTTGGAACTTGATAAACAGCTGTACCTTGTAAATCAGAAGTTGCAGAAGTTAATTTATGATAATCGAGATAAGAAGATAACCCATTAGCAATATCATATTTTTTGGTATACCAAGAGCTAGGTACAGGATAAGAATGCTCTGAGTCACCTTGACTTTCAGTGGTTGATGTGCCAGTTACATTACCACCTGAATCATAGTTTGTGGTTGTTGTAGTTGTATAATCAGTTCCGTCAATATTATAAGTGGTCGTCTTCGAAGTTGTAGAAGTGCCATCTCCATTTGTTGTGGTTGTCGTTTTAACGGTTGCGGGTGCAGCATCACCTTCTGCTACATTGGGAATATCGTCGGTTTTACAGGCGCCTGTACATTTATCCCCATCCCAATTAATGATATTTTCATCACCGCCACAGCGCTCTGATAGATTAGCCCACTCTTGCGAACAATCAGTTTTCGCACATTCTCCGGTACAAGATCCCCAATCAAAAGTTCCGACATTCTTGACGCCGCCACATTTATTAATAATTGCAATCC
>JAQUEZ010000415.1 GCA_028684915.1 Desulfobulbus sp. | reverse complement strand
CCTGATTGCGCAGACCAAAGTCCTTACATTTTTCGTTGGGGCAGAAACATTGATCAAGCTCAGCCATCGATTGCCTCCTAATTCAAAATTAAATTCGATGAGGCAAGTGTAATGCAAGTCATGGCTTCGTGTCAATCAAATGGGGACATCGCCGGATTTTTGAACATGAAGAGCGTGCAGCCGTCGAGAAAGCGCTGCCTGCACTCCAATTCCATATCGGGGACCAACGTCAAGGTAGATTTACCGTTAGCGAGGATGAGAGGCTCCAGAGTAAGGGTGTCGGAGAGGTTATTCTTCAAGACCTGATTGAGATTCATCAACCTGACCACGTCCTCAGGCGTTGTTTCCAGAAAACCGGCCCCCTTGGCCATAGCCAGACGGGCCTTTATTGGTCGGATCGAATTGTTATCTTTGGAAAAACTGTCCCATCGGACGAGATGGTGGACGATGGTGGTGTCATCACCGATATCGAAACTCTTCATGACCAGTTTCGGAGATTGAACAGCACACGCAGCATGCTGCGAAAGAGGCCTTATCTTGAGCTCGGATGCCGATCCGGGGGCGTATCGAAATCAGTATACGGTTCAAGCGGCTGAAGACCAAATTTTAAAGGAATACTTGCAAAGATATCGCTTCTTCAGCGGAAGTGGCAGAGACGGGACGATGGCAATGTTCCGATTATTGGAGAGGGTGAGAGGGCGTAAAAAATTCCATCAGCTTCGGTACAGCAACCGATGAGGTACTGGAGCGGTGGACCGGAAGGGAATACATTCCGTCAACAGGACCTGTTGCGGATCGAGGCGGTTGGCGGTCGCAACTGCAAGGGAAAGTGCATAAGTCTCCTGAAGCTGATAATGATGCAACTGCCACCATTCCGGCACATCCGGGCAAGCTGGAGAAAATGAAATGTGCACTTGGCCCCCGTTGCGGCTGAAGGTGACGGCATCCAGTGGAATCTGCAGGCCCATTCCCCTTGCTTTCATATACGCTTCTTTCAGTGTCCAGAATTCGAAAAATTTTCGTTGCTGTTGCTCGGGAGAACATGTGCGAAGATCTTTGATTTCGTCTTCGGAAAAATAATGAGCGGCAATGCCCATGACATCTGTTTGCCGTTTCGTCTGCTCAATATCCACACCTATATCGTTTTCCAGGGTCAGCGCGCAAGCGATGTATCCGTCGGTATGCGACAGGTTGAAACGCAGCGGAGGAATTTCCGGGTGGCGGCTTCTGCTTATTTCCGGTTTCCAGTAGGCGTTACGCTCAAAGTGCCACTGTTCCGGTGGTACATGTGTATATTCGGATAAAACGAACCGCTCCAGGGCCCGGGTACAGAGATAGCGCCTGCGGTCTTTCTCAAAGTAAAATTTCTGTCGATGTTCACGTTCGTCAGAGGAAAGGAGGTGCTCGTACCTTGCCAGCAAGCCGACGTCGTTCACCTGGGTGGAGTTAAGCAGCCATACGTGTACCTGCCCTGGTTGCAGGGATTTCATGAAGGGGTACCCGTCCCGTTCACTTCCGCGACAAATTGATGGAGTCGTTTTTGATTTTTTCCAAAGGGACTCATGATGACGCTGGAGCGAATGGCCTGGTTCCGGGTGATATACTTGAGAAAGGTGGCCAGGGTGCCGGAGGGGCCGAGATCCACACAATGATACTGATCGCCGGTGGCGAGCAGTGACTGCACCGCACCGTGAAATCGAATGGGTTCACGGCAGACCCGCCAGAGGTAAACATTTGCAAAGCTCGAAAGCGGCAATCCGGTCACGCAGGAAATAAGACGATATTTCGGTAAACGATAACTTAACCGGTCCAGCAGGGCGCAATATTGCGCTGCAATCGGGTCCATCATATGACTGTGAAATCCAGCGGTGGTCATGAGCAACTGATGTGGTGTCCCTTCCCGTTCAAGGTGTTGCACGACCCGATGCAGGTTTTCCGGGGGCCCTGCAATGGTAAAATGGCCGTCGAAGTTCACCGACACCAGTTCGCATCCCTCGTATAGGTGCGCTTGCACAGAAACTTGCTCTGCATTTTCGAGTATGGACAGCATTCCGCCCGGCTCACAATGACGGTGAATCAACTCCGCCTGCGAGAGAATGCAATGCAGCACCTCACGGGGAGGCAGGACCTCGGCGACGGCTGCTGCAACATACTCGCCCATGCTGGTTCCGATGATCAAATCCGGCTCGATCCCATAGGCAGCCAGGAGCTTCGTCATGGCATACTGGATCATGAATACCGCTGGATTCGTTTGTTTCAGGTCGTCGAAGGTATCGGAAATCTTCTTTTTCGGGTTAAAAATCGTGGCAACAACCGAATACCCCCATTCACGTTGAATCGCTCGATCCAACTGATACATGCAATCACGGAAGGCAGGTTCGTTTTCCATCAGATCCTGGCCCATCTGATAGTAATGAGAGCCCTGACCGGAGAACAGATAGACAATTTTTCGTTTTATCAATAATTTTTGTTTTGTCGCTGTTGAGCAAGTGTGCATGGCAGCAAAGCAGATTTTTCGTTATTTTTTTGTAATAATAAACAGGTAAACCACCGGCTCTGCCGGTGGACTCCCAAAGTTTGACAATTCCGGGAGAAATGGGAAGTCTCGCACTTTAGAACCGCTCAAAGTTCAAGAAGAGGAGACTCCCCATGTACGACGAACAAAGCCTAAGCCACACCAAGTGGGATTGCAAGTATCACGTCATTTTTGGGCACGAGGTTATTACGTTTCCACAGTTGGTAAGGATGAAGAGGCTGTAAGGTCATATATCCAGCACCAGGAAAAAGAAGACAAGCGATTCGATCAGCTCAAATTGTTTGAGGAGGCCGCCACCTTAAGGTGGCTTCAGGTTTTCAACCGCTTTGAGCGGTTCCAGAATTCAAGCCACCGGCTCTGCCGGTGGTACATGACTTCTGGGGGTTAAAGCTCAGCGGAGGTACCAGGCGAAATTGTCGAGATCAGGAGGTCTGATGGTAGGGATACTGCACCCGCCGGCTCCGCCGCCGAGTACAGCGCCCCACAAGCAAAGCGTTTTGAGTAAAAGTATTTTTTGCCAGACATAATTTATTGGAAAGACATTGACTTCCAAGGTGTACAATTCACGCTATGAGATACATTGATGTCGTGCGCATTTAGCATGAACTTGTCTTGTACTGAAAACCCCCAAAAGTATTGTGGAAATATCGTGTTTTCATATTCATAACTACCTACCCACCAATATTCTTGTATTGCCCACTCAACGGGAAAAAGGCTGTGCCTTGCGATCCCTCCCGTTCCTTTAGAGGCATGACTCCTCAACCGAAAATGGAACGGGTGCATCCGACAGTTATGGGATTTAAAAGCTCACCACTATACAAAGGTTTTGCACCACCCGTGCTGCCGTCTGTTGGGAGTATTTCGCAAACAGTTTGCCACAAGCATCGGATGCCCCCAAATGGAACAACAGGCTTTCGTGTTGATACCTCAGGGCAGACGGCAGCAGGCGATGAGTCCGTAAAACTAATAGAAATTTATGCGAAAGGAACAGGTTATCGACATGGACGCCCACAGAAAGAGCCTTGTGTTTACTGAACTGGTAAATATCAACGAATTACGCGAGTTATGCGAGAGCTTTACCGCAATCACCGGGGCAGTGACGGCCATCCTTGACCTGGAAGGAAACATTCTGATCGCCACCGGATGGCAAGATATTTGTACGCGTTTTCACCGAGTCCACATCACGACGGCGAGTCGCTGTCGAGAAAGCGATATAACTTTGGCTGGTCAATTGAAAAAAGGAGAAGGTTATAGCGTCTGCAAGTGCAAGAATGGTCTGGTTGACGTCGCTGTACCTATTACGATCGACGGTGAACACACTGCCAACCTTTTTACCGGCCAGTTTTTCTTCGAGCCGCCGGACAAAAATCACTTCATCCGCCAGGCGGAAGAATTTGGTTTTGACAAAACTGATTACCTGGCCGCGTTGAGCAGGGTTCCCATCTTTTCCGAGAACCAAGTGAGAACGATGATGGATTTTCTTTCTCGCCTGGCCCGGCTCATAGGCGAGATGGGATTGGTCAGGAAAAGCCTGGAAGTTCGGGTTGAACAACGCACAGCAAATCTACGGAATACCAATGAGCAGCTCCAGCGCGAGATTGCCGAGCGCAAACAGGCCGAAGAACAACTAAAGTTCACAAATGTCCTTCTTTCCACAACACAGGAGACTTCGATCGACGGAATCCTGGTGGTTGATGAGAACGCCCGCATCCTCTCCGTTAACCGCCGGTTTGTTGAAATGTGGGGTATCCCGGCAAAACTCGTGGAAGAAAAAGTCGATGAACCGGTCTTGCAGTTCACGATGGCCCAGTTAGTGGATCCCAAGTCAAATATCCA
>JAQUEZ010000112.1 GCA_028684915.1 Desulfobulbus sp. | reverse complement strand
CCTTCCACCAGTGTTTGGTGATCGGGCGGAAATGCTCATTGGTAATCAAGGCCAAGGCAGCCCACATGGAGCAGGAGCTGAACTGCATCGCCGGCATGGCGCCGGAGATCTTTCTGGCCACGGCTCCCCAGTTGGCCATCTGCACGGAACGGTTGGCAATACCTGCGCCCAAACACCCCTGCACCTTCACGTGCAGCCGGATCGATCCAAGGCAGGCCATCCCCCTGGTCCGCAAAAGCGGGCTGCTGGAGGATCTGCTCACCCACGATCTGGCGCCCAGACAGTGCCACTCCATCCGGCCCTTGGCACCGTTGAAGAACGGCCATCTGGCCCTGATGCTTGCCGGCGGCTACATGAACGGCGAGATCGAGATGGACGGCCACCGGCTGGTGATCAAGGGCGTGGTCCACAAGACGGAAAAAATTCATTCCATAGCCGATAATAACAGCGGCGACACCATGGTCACCACCCGTGACCTGTACCAGCCCACGGTCAAGGCCATCGACATGGCCAAGGCCGAGATGTTGATCATCCGCTGAACTTTTTCATAAAATATCCACACCAACCCATGGGGGAGCATTCCCCGGTGGGGATGTCTCCCTCTTTTTTTCAGGAGGCATCATGCACGATTATCTCACCATCCGCAGCAACGGCTTTGTCACCTACTGCGACGGCCTCATCGCCAGCATCGAGGCGGATCAGGCGCGGGCTTATCTGCTCAGTCTGGTCGGCAGCCCAGCCCAGATCCAGGCCACTTCGGCCCACTTCTACAACGGCGGCTTCAGCCGCATCTCGGGGATCGAACCCACTCCCTTGGAGCTGGGGCGTACTCCGGGAACCATCCGCTCCATCCGGGCGCGGAAGATCGGCGATGTGGTCAACAAGGTGCTGATCAGCGCCGAACAATTCGAACGTAAGGCCCAGCAAACCGAGACCGTATGTTCCGCCATCGTCTTTGGCGTGGACATGGTTGCTGTCAGGCAGCAGGCCTATCACCGCTTGGATAACAGCACCACCATGCCGCTGAAGCGCCAGTGGCGCGACTGGTTATGGGACGAGGTCCTGGAGCCGGAGCAACTCTACTCCTTTGGTAATCCGCATCTGCGGCAGTCCTGGAAGATCAGTTGGCAGGAGGAAGAGTTGGAGGAACGGGTACTGGAAGGGATCCGGCAAGGCTATCTCGATTAAACGAACTCAAAAGGACCCAATCAGGGGAGGCATTCGTTCCCCCAGGTGGGGATCGTCTGCCTTCCCCATGGAGGACAGACGATGGACATCCCTTTAAGCGAATTTCTTGACCAATGGGGCGAGGTACTCAAGTCCCAGGTCATCACCACCATGCACCCGGTCTATCAGCCCAAGGCAGAGGATCAGTGGGATGCACAGGCCCGCGAACAACTGGGTCAGCTCAAACGCACGCCGTTTGAGGCCCAGATCCGCTGCGGCATCCTGCCCATTGCCCGGACGCTCTACAAGGAAGACCGCAAAGGCGCCTTTCTTGTGGGGGAGATGGGAGCGGGAAAAACGATCATGAGCCTGGCTGTGGCCACGCTCATTCCCAAGCCAGCCAAACGTATCCTCATTCAATGCCCCGGTCATCTGGTGCGCAAGTGGATCCGGGAAGCGGAAGCAACCCTGCCCGGCTGCACCTGCATCAACCTCAACGGCCGGGATATGACCCTGTTGCTTGAGCATAAACGAAAACCTGCAAAACCACGGGGCACCGAGATCTGGGTCCTTGGCAAAGAGCGGGCCAAGCTGCACTACCAGCGCAAGCCCGGCTTCATGGTCCGGCTAGGCGCATCCTGCTGCCCGGACTGTGGCGCTCAGGAGATGTTCAATCTGAGCGACCCGGCCCCGGTCTGTGAACATTGCCGGGCCCGGATGTGGTCGGCCGATGGTGGGCGCAACCGGCGCTATGCCAAAGCCGAGTTCATCAAACGCTATCTCCCCAAAGGGTTTTTCGATCTGGTCATCCTTGACGAGGTCCACGAACTCAAGGGAGGCGGCACTGCCCAGGGCCAGGCCATGTCCTGTCTGATCGCCCGTTCCCGCAAGGTGCTGGCGCTGACCGGCACCCTCATGGGCGGTTACTCGAAGGATTTGTTCTACCTCCTCTGGCGGATGTTTCCCCGGCAGATGGTGCAGGCCGGTTTTGAATACGGCCGCACCCTCGGTTTTGCCGAACGCTACGGGGTGGTGGAGCGCACCTACAAGGCCGATGATCTGGGCCCGGACTGGAATCAGGCCAGTATTGGCCGCAAGACCGGCAAGGCCCGGATCAAGGAGGCACCGGGGATTTCCCCGCTACTGCTCCCGGATTTGCTCTTGGAGCGTTCTGCCTTTGTCCGGCTGAACGATGTCAGTCAGGCCTTGCCCGACTACGAAGAAATCATCGTCACCACTCCGATGGATGACGCACTCCAAACCCCTTATTTCGAACTCTCCAACACCCTGGTCGCTGCCACCCGCAAGGCGCTCGCCTGCGGGGATATGCGGCTGTTGGGTAAGATGCTGCAAAGCCTCTTGGCCTATCCGGATGGTTGCCGCTTCGGCGAACGGGTCTATCTCGAACGCGGCGGTGTGGAGGAATTGATTGCCTCGGCTCCGGCCCTGGAGATCAACCTCCTGGCCAAGGAAAAGCGGTTGTTGGAGATCCTGACAACCGAACGCAAACAGGGCCGCAAAGTGGCGGTCTTCCTCGAACACACCGGCACCCGCGACCTGTTGCCCACCCTGGTGGACAAGCTGCACCATCATGGTTTTGCCCCTTTGGTACTCCGGGGACAGGCGGTCAAACCGGAACAGCGGGAAGACTGGCTGAAAGAAAACCTCGCTACTGGCCAGTACGACTGCCTGCTCTGCAACCCCAACCTGGTCAAAACCGGTCTGGATTTGCTCGACTTCCCGACCATCGTCTTCTTCCAGTGTGGCTATTCGGTGTTCACCCTCAGGCAGGCCAGCCGCCGTAGTTGGCGGATTGGTCAGAACTTGCCGGTCCGGGTCTTTTACCTGGCCTATGCCGAAACCATGCAGGACAAGGCGCTCAGTCTCATGGCCCAGAAAATGGAGACCTCGCTCGCGGTTGAGGGCGAACTCTCGGGTCAAGGGCTGGCCGCCCTCTCCGAATCGGAGAACAGCATGATGTACGAGTTGGCTAAGGCCCTCACCGGCCAACAGTCGGTGGAGGATGTCAACACTGCCTGGAGCCGGTATCGCCAGCGGGAGTTGGCCTCGGTGCTCGATCTCGATGAGAACGAAAGCATCACCACCACCGAGGAAACCCGGGTGACCACCACAACCACCATCAGTACCCCCGACGGGCAAACCGCCCTGGTTCGCCACGAGTTGGTGATCAGGGGCCGGGTGTATCTCCGGGGCAATACGGCGGTGGCCTATGTGGACGGCAACCGCTTCCGGCTGCAATCCGGGGTGGTCTATTGGCAGGATCGCCGGATCGGCAGCTATGACCGCCAAGGTCATGGCCAGATCAACCACAAACCCATTCGACTCTACAAGCCGCCTCACCTTGGCCATTTCGTCTTGGCCGAGGTGCGGCAGGCTGCTTGAAACCAGTCGAAATTAAAAAATCCCTGACGGGGCACACTGCCCCGATGGGCTGCTGTGCCTCGTCCACAGGAGGCACACATGCTCTACATCAAAGATCTCTGCGGCATCTATCAGCCCGCATCCAAGGAAACCATTCTCTCCGAAGCCCGTAAGCTCAGCGGTTATCAGTTCCGGCGTGGGGCTGCGATTCTGTCGCCCACCGCCGCCAAGGAGGCCATCGGGCTCAAGCTCACCGGCCTGGAACACGAGGTGTTCGGCTGCCTGTTTCTCGACAGCCGGCATCAGGTGCTGGCCTGGCGGGAGATGTTCCGAGGCTCGATCAACCGCAACTCGGTCCATCCACGCGAGGTGGTCAAGGAGGCGCTGACGCTCAATGCAGCGTCGGTCATTATCGCCCATAACCACCCCTCCGGCGGTATCCAGCCCAGCAAGGAAGATCTGGAACTCACCCGCACTCTGACCGAGATCCTCAAGGTGATCGATGTCCGGGTCCTCGATCATCTGATCGTGGGCGACGAGGTCGTCTCACTTTCTGAAATCGGCCATCACAGCGCATGAAACCCATTGGGGATGACCCAATGGGTTGTCCCCTGCATCCAAGGAGCGAGATCATGAACAATCCAAAAACATCAATCTACGAAGAAATCACCGCCAAGATCATCACTGCCCTGGAAGGCGGCGTCAATCCCTGGGCCAAGCCCTGGCAAACGATCCATTACGGCCCCTTCCGCAATGCGCTCACCAACCGGCCTTACCGGGGGATGAACGTCCTATTGCTCAACCTGGTGGCGTTGGCCCGTGGCCATGTCGATCCCCGCTGGCTCACCTTCCGCAATACCGAGCAGTTGGGCGGCCATGTACGCAAGGGCGAGCAAGGGGTTTCTGTTGTTTTTTGGAAGTTCCTGCCCGCCAGGGACCGGGAAGGCGATGCGCAGCCCGATGCCTTGACCGATGACGAACAGGAGCGAAAGTTGATCCCTTTTGCCCGCAGCTACACGGTGTTCAACGTGGAGCAGTGCGAGGGGTTGGATCTACCGACGCTGGTCGAAGAAGAAGCGCCAGGTCTGGACGAATGCAACCAACTGGCGGAGCAGATCCTAGCCCTGCCGATCCTGAAGCATGGCGGCAACAAGGCCTGCTATCTGCCGGGTCCGGATATGGTGATCCTGCCCCATCGGTCCAGCTTCGAGCATGGTGATTTCTACTATGCCACCGGTTACCATGAAATCTGCCATTGGACCGGGCACACCGGCCGGTTGAACCGGGTGTTCGGCACCCGCTTCGGTGATTTGGGTTACGCTTTCGAGGAGTTGGTGGCTGAGATCGGCGCCGCCTTTCTCGGTGCCCATACCAGCATCCCCTTTGAGACCATGCGTCATCCCGAGTATATCCACCACTGGTTGCAGATCCTCCAGGGCGACAGTAAGTCCATCTTCACCGCCGCTGCCAAGGCCCAGCAAGCCGCCGACTTTGTCTTCGACAAGGCCGGGATTGTTGGCGTTCAGGAAGATGTATCCGCAACGAACGAACTTCCCGTTGCGGTGTAAAAGGAGGGGCTGATGACGAACATGAAAAGGTACAAAATTCCAGTGATTTTTGAATTCTCTGGAGCATTCAGCATCGAAGCGCCTTCACTCTCGGCAGCGAGACAGAACGCGCTGCAACATTGCGGACTCACCATAGGCATGGTGCATTCGATCTTGCCAACCGATCAGGTTGACTGGAGTTTTTCCTGCCATCCAACCAAGAAGGTCGGGAAAGGGTGCCGCTGTGAAGAGCCGATAACTGACCACGAATAAATCGAAGAAACGAAGAAACCCCAGCAACGCAAACGGCTGCTCCGACCATGACGGTTGGGCAGCCGTTTTTGTTGGCGCCTTGGTGGGACAAGAATGAGAGAAAACAAGGCCTTTGGCCAAGAAAGAAGAAACGGCGTGATGGAAAAAACGAAGAAACGGGTTGCCGAAGTCAAAATACTGGAGAGGTGTTGCCTTTGGACAGTGAAATAATCTAACAGGCGTGTTTCAACCTTTTAATAATGTTGATATTTCCAGTTATATTTATTGATCTATAAGCATTATCGACAATATCAATAACTAGTTGAGTATATATTTAGAAGACAAATATATGACGATGCCAATAACAAGCCACAAAAGAGAAAACCTAAGCCCCCAGTTGAGGCGGTGAATTTTTATGTCCCTAATGTAGGACAACTTCAATTTTTCGTAAACTAGCTCAAGTTCAATTTCTGCTTCATTGGTGGGAAGATGGTCTGAGAAAGATTTGGGATCTTTGGAAGCAGTGATAATATCACGATTCACAAACACATCGAAGATTCCCAATTTATAGAGACCTTCACCATAAAATGTTCCTCTGCAATTGGTTGTGTTGATGATATGTTTAGACGGATTATCAACCGCGCCAATCGCACGCACAAGAGAAGCTAATGCGAATAGCCATGAAAGGATAAAAAGAACAACAGCGGTTGCGAATATCCACCGGGGTGACTGGGACCAAAAATGATCGAGGTGTGAAAAAATTCTACTTGTCTTATGCAATGGTGCTAGAATTCCAACTAGAAGTGCCGCTACCTTTACATCGATTGCTCTTATAGTTAATTGAGTGTCTATAATTGATGCTGACACAAATTCTAATTTGCTATGCATTTTCTTGCACCCATTCATTCATTGCTATATTCACTATATTTCCATGATAGCACTGCCTGGATTGACTCCATTCCAAAAGAGACTTATTATTGTCATTTAGATTATTATACACGACTTCAGAAACCATTATTTCTTTATCCAACCAAGTTCTGTTACCATTCGAGCACAAATTGGCAGCTGTTCCGACGACGCGTCCAATCCAAACAACCTCATTAATACTGCTGCCTTTGTAGCCTGCTTTAATGTACAGTGACGACCCGTCATCTATACCAATTCCAACTTCAATTGTTGAATAGCTTTTCCTTGACAATTTAATGTTAATAGTGTCAATCAGAGATGCGATTTTTCCTGCAGTTGAAAAAACAGAGTTAACGTCAGGTTTAGTCGTTGTATTAAAAACAGCCCAAACACCATCCCCTTCAATGTAAATTTCACTCACAGTCTCGTTGTCTCTCAATACAGCAACCATTTCCGATATATAGACGCGATAGATCTTTGCCAATACAGGACGAGTGTGTTTTTCGCTCAGGGCTTTAGAGCCACGCATGTCGATGAACAAAACGGTTACGTCGACGTAATATCCATTTGTGAAAGTTAATTTATCTCTTGATGGGATGCTCTTGTGGTCTTCGTAACCAGAGTTCGAGCTGTCCAGTATTTCAGAAATGCGTTCGCGGCTTTTTTCAAAATTAAAAGGTGAATATGTTGCTTCCACGATTTCCTCTGATTAACATAAATTATAACGATGTCACCTTTTTAAAATGCAAGTTTTTACTTTCATGTTTGTTGCATTTACACCGTGCTTGATATTAAATATCCGTCAACATTATTCATTTTCTTAGACTTAAAAGTAATTGTGCCTCCTTTTCCAGATGGCCACGCAGACTTTAGATATTGATCTGTGATAATTTCATTCCTGCCACCAGATAATTTTGTTGCTCTAAACACACACTCACCAAAAGCCTTTGGGTGCTTCTCTGTTGGCAGCCCCACAAGGGTAACCAATGTTTTACTGAGTGAAAGACCTACACCGATATCTATATTCGGTAACCAATACCTATCTGAAAGGATTTCGTTAACTACATTTCTAACTTCAATAATTGAATTTTTTGCTGCCTTATGAGCAGCATAAATTGAATGCTTTCTATTATTCGGATCAACTCTGAATAAAGCCAAAACCCCATCTCCTAGATATTCCGTGACATTACCGTCTTCAAATTTTATAGCTAATGCCAAAGAAGGCAGCAAGGCTGATGTCTCATAAAATACTCGTTGTAAACCTGATACTTTAGCTGTTTTTTCACTAATTGCGCACATGAGATGCCTGCTCGAATCTCTCATGTCAGCAACAAATGCAATAAATTCATCTATGACCGTCTCGTCATCTTGAACTAATTTATGCCCAGGGATTTTTGACGGTTCAGAATCCATAACAATTTTCTGCATACTTTCCAAGACAGCTTCTCTACTCGCGGCAAGTTTATGACCACCATTTATCCAATGCCTTTCTGCTCTATTTAATGAGTCATTGATTGTAGCTCTAAGTATCTTATCTTGTTCAGTTGTTAGCAAGGCAAGCCCACCTTAAATAGATAAAATTTCTAAATAGTCATCCCTATAATAATTCACAAAAAAGTCATCTCCTGACTGACCCATCGAAGAGCAACTTTTTCGCATGGATCGCGTACGATAAACAAATGGAAAATGACACCTCCCAGTCACATAAACAGCAGGTTGGGAAATTGTCTAGTTCGCATAGCCTATTGAGTATTTGTCGTACGAAACAGCTTGTTATTATGGGAGGGTGAAGATGCTTCCAATCTATACGAACTGAAACTGTTCACCTCAAAGCTCTACTAAAAACATTTTCAATAGTACTGCCGGATATATCCAAACGCCTTGTCGAAAAGATCTTGGTCCTTGATCTGGTATTTCACATAGATCACTTTGCGCAGAGCCTTCTGAACCTCGCGCTCTCCAGTTTTGGTATTCTGCCAACCAGGGAAGCGGACCATGCGGACGATCTCGTCGATGTCGGTTACGATCCGCTCGATCACCATCGGCGTCTTGCCGTTCTTCACCTCGGCGAACAGGTCGGTCAGGGCCGCTTTGGCCTTGGCCTGTTCATCGACCGGGTCCACCTGCTTCTCTGCCTGGACGACCTCCTTGGCCAGGGTCAGCAATTCCTTGAGAAAGTCGAGACTATGGAGCAGCCCCTGTTCATGCCGCTCTTTGAGTTTTTCGAGGCGCTCACCCAGGGCGATAAACTTCGGATTGTCCTTGTGCCTGCGCAGGCGAGCGACAAGCTTGATCTCGATTTCCTTGGATTTTTTGTCTGAGTCATTGGCATCGAGCAGCCCTTCGAGGATTTCGGCGTCCATCACCAGGGTGTCCAGATCATCGCGCACTGTCTCCAGATGCACATTCGCATGCACCAGTTCGATGGTCTTGGCCCCCAGGGCGTGCCAGAGCAGCTTGCCGTTGCCGCTCGGCGGCTTCACCGATTCATAAACTTGAGTCAGCCACTTGTAGTCCTTTTCGTAGGGGCCGAGACAGGGATCGGGAGACAACGCCTCCCATAAGCGCGAGAGCACCGAGTATTCCGCAGCGAACTTGTCCCGGGTCGCGTTATCCGGCAGGCAATCCTGCGCCGCAATCAGCCCCTCGTAGCCACCGGCTGTGCGGTCCACAGCCGGGAAGAATGACAGACATCTTACCATCTGCCCAGGCAGTTCCTTTTTCAGCCCATCCAGGTTGGTGATGACCTGCTGGACGACCTTTTCATCAAAATCGAGCGCCGTGGCCACGTCATCGAAGATGCCAAGATAATCCACGATCAGACCGTGGGTCTTGCCGGGGTAAACACGGTTGGTGCGACAGATGGCCTGCAGCAGGTTGTGGTCCTTCATCGGCTTGTCGAGGTACATCACCTGCAGAATGGGCGCGTCGAATCCGGTCAGGAGTTTGGAGGTTACTATCAGAAATTTGAGAGGGTCTATTGGGTCCCTATATCTATCAAGGAGTTTTTCCTCCTCATCTTTGCCCAGTTTCCACTCAGCATATTGATCAGACTTGCCGCCCTGGGTGTGCATGACGATGGCGCTGGCCTCCGGCCCGACCAGCTCGTCCATGGCCTTCTTGTAGAGAACGCAGCATTCCCGGTCGAAGGTCACCACCTGCGCTTTGAAGCCATTGGGCCCCACTTTCTCCTGAAAGTGTTTGATGATGTGCTGACAGATGGCGTTTACCCGCGCAGGGGCCTTGATCAGTACCGTCATCTTGGCGGCCCGTTTGGCCAGGTCGTCACGATCCAGCTCACTCAATTCGTCGGTCATCTGGGAGTAGGCTTCGTCGATGGCGTCCTTGTTGATGTGCAGCTTCACGTCCACCGCTTCGAAATGCAGCGGCAGCGTGGCCTTGTCCCGGATCGAGTCCTGGAACGAGTAGCGGCTCATGTATCCCTGATCATCCTCGTCCGCGCCGAAAGCCCAGAAGGTGTTGCGGTCTCGCTTGTTGATCGGCGTTCCGGTCAGGCCGAAGAGAAAGGCGTTGGGCAGTGCGTCGCGCATCTTGCGTCCCAAATCGCCTTCCTGGGTACGGTGCGCCTCGTCCACCATCACGATGATGTTCGAACGCTCGTTCAGACGGCCATCCGCCTCGCCGAACTTGTGAATGGTGGTGATGATGATTTTGCGGGTGTCAGCCGCCAGCAGGCCTTGCAGCTCCTGCCGGGTTGCCGCTCCGATCATGTTCGGGATATCGGCGGCGTTGAAGGTGGCGGTGATCTGGGTGTCCAAGTCGATGCGGTCCACCACGATCATCACCGTGGGGTTGCCGAGCTTGCGATGCATCCTCAGCTTCTGCGCCGCGAACACCATCAGGAGCGACTTGCCCGAGCCCTGGAAGTGCCAGATCAGACCCTTCTTGGGATAGCCCTTAACCACGCGGGCCACCATCAGGTTAGCGCCCTCGTACTGCTGATAGCGGCAGATGGTCTTGATGCGCCGGTGCTTCTTGTCGGTGGCGAACAGGGTGAAGTTCTGCAGGATGTCCAACACCACATGGGGGCGCAGCATGGAACGGATGGAACGCTGCACGTCCGCAAGCGTCCCCTCGGCCTTATTCTCGCCATCGTGCCACGGCCCCCAGATATCGATGGGCATCCGTACAGAGCCATAGCGATAGCACTTGCCCTCGGTGGCAAAAGAGAAGACATTGGGCACGAACATCTGCGGCACGCTCTGTTCGTAGCCGTTGTGAATATCGCTGGCCCCGTCTACCCAGGTCACCGCCGGGCGGACCGGTGTCTTGGCCTCGCCGATCACCAGCGGGATGCCATTGACCAGCATGACGATATCGAAGCGACGACCGCCTTCCTTGACCGGGTAGACCCACTGGTTGGTGACCACGTAATCGTTGTTGCTAAGATTCTCGAAGTCGATCAGCGTTACCTGTGTATGTTCGCCGCGCTCGCCGAAGGGCATGGACTTCTCGCCCCGCAGCCATTCGGCAAACAGCTCGTTGGCCCGCACCAGGCCTTCGCTCTGTACTGACAGCGGGATGGTCCGCAGGCGGTAGAGTACCTCGTCGGCTCGGTCGGGCTGGTCCTTGATTTCCGGGTTCAGGCGAATGAGGGCATCACGCACCACCGATTCCACCAGCACATCAGAATGTTGGCGAGGTAGCTCCTCGGCGGGCACAAAGCGCCATTTGAGAGCCGAAAGATGAAGAGAGAGGTGGGAATCGAGATAATCGGCTTGCGGTTCGGATACGCACCGCTGACCATCCCTGTCGATCAGTGCGTCCAGCACCAGTTGTTCGACCGTATTTTCCTCGTTGAAGCAGGTCATTTCTGTTGACCTCTTGCCAATGAGGAAAGTTTTTTGCTCGTCAATCGTGCCAGAATGTCATCGCTTCCTAGCCTCGATTCGTTGATTTTGCGTGCAGCAAATTCTCGCCATTCAATAACTCCAGGCGACTGGAAAGAGTCCCAAAGCACACGCATTGTTGCCATGCACTCTTCTGAAAAATTTTTAAAATCTTCAACGCTGATGTAATAAACATCTCCCGTATGAGGTTCAGCAGCGAAATGTAATTTGTCTGAAGTTGAACAAAATACAACCGAGAAACTTACTCCTGGATGTTCGGCAGCCAGGGTATCCGGATGTGCCTTGGCCTGAAGTGTTTTTTCCTTGGAGACAATAGGATTATCACCGGTTGCCGTGTAATCTTCAAAGACAATGCCCTGTCGGCCAAAGATCCACCAAGGGTCCGGATCACCGGATCGTTCTGTGTTGCCTGTTTCAAAACCCAGGAGACAACCAAGTTTCACCTGCGCTTCCTCGAATGGTTTCGATTCTGTGCTTGAAAGTCCCTGCCGAATAGCCTGTAAATATTTTTCAATTTTTACGCTTCCGGACTTGCCAAACCGTTCAAAGATTCCTTCAATACGTTCGATTCGTTCTCCGTAAATGATCTCGATAGGTGCTTCCGGTTCCTGGCTGGAGATCAGTAGTTGAATCTGTTTCAGCCATGGCAACGTACTGGCGCATGAAAATGCTGCCGAAAAATGTTCTTGAGCTACTTGTGCTTGATTTGCTTGGTAGGCAGCTGAGCCAGCAAGGTAATTCCAAAGAGCGGAGTACCCTTTCAGGTCATGCCCTCCAGCAAGGCTGGCAAGCACATTTTTTGCTGACGAGAGAGCACTGTCAAAATCGCCAGACCAAAGGGCATCGTGAAATTTCACTTCATGAACAACCGAGTTCCCGAGCGGAGTAGCGGAAGGTATGGGCGATTGGACCAGTTCATCTCTGGTTTCCAATATATGGTTATCCGCCGATTTCCACTCAGGCCCATGGGCAACAAATATGTCGATGTTATCCCCCAACTCAGATGGCTTCTCGACTTTTGATTGCTCGACACCAAAATTGACTTCTGCTTGAAGTTCTGGGTGTAGAGTCTCTCTTTTTTCCGGCAAATGGAAATACTGATGTACCTTATCGCCGATAATAACCACAAGTGCGTAGTCGGTTGATGAACGCGTGCATCTTCCTACCGCCTGGGTAATTCTGGTGCGGATACGAACCTGGAAAAGAACAGACGCGCCTAATCGACTGATGATAAAACGCTCCTGAAGATTGGTTGATTCCGGGAGACCATAGATTATCAAGTATCGGCATTCATCTCCGATCAGATCGATCCCATCATACCTGTTCGCCAGAACCGCAATGGTAGAACTGGCCCCAGTGAAAGATTTCTTCGACGCCTCCAACTGTGCGGCGTCAAAGAGGGTGTGACCCTGCGTCACCGTGAGTGCCCTGATGGCTTCTTTTACTTTGTCGGCGTCGCGGTTGCTTGGGGTGAGGACTAGTGCTCTGTCAAATTTCGTAATCCAGGAAATCGCGAGATTCAATGAAGTCTCTTCATCCCATTTCCGCATAGGAAACACGAAAAAACGTCGGCCGATTCCCTGCTTATCCCAGCCCTCTGGAGCAGGAATTCGTTCGATTGTTTTACGGCCGAAAATTCTTTCCAGGTCTCCACCTTCACCGAGAGTTGCCGACATGTAAATACGCTGTCGCGCATTCTGAAACGGCGGAAAGCTCTTGGTAGGGGCGATAAGAGGACGAATGAGAATTGAATTGCTGGTGTAATAGAGATGGCAGGCGTGAAGGTGGTCTCTGATCATGCGCCATCGATAACCGTATTCATCATTACCTCTGGAAGCATTGTCCATCGCAACCGTCAGCGCTGTCCTGCATTTGAGTAAATAAGGCGTCGGGACCTTATTGACGAACGATGTATCAAGCGATCCGTCATTATCCTGATCGTAACGGAGTTGGTCATTTTCTGTGGTGAGGGGTGCGATTATCTGCCAAATTGCATTGAAGGTCGTCCCGTCCTGATAGCGCCTGATTTCCAGTGACCAAAAACTCGACACATAATTTTCAGCGGCGTGCGCATCGTCAAAAATGAGTGCATGAACGTCGCTGAAAAATGGGTTCGTGTTGAATAGAGCGCTATAGGTGGCAACAGCTATTGATTCGCAATTATTAAAAGCGGTTTTATCGGCCTCCGGGTATTGGTGCTTGGAGCCCGAAAAATCGAGGGCGTTGATCCCATATTTTTCTTTAGCCTGTTCGACGACCTGATGGACAAGCTGCTTGGTTGGGCAAAGCAGTATACATCGCTCACGTTTTATTCTTCTGCGCCATTCTGCAATCAGAAGACCGACCAAGGTTTTACCGCTGCCGGTAGGCAACTCAAGCGCTATGTCACGTTTGTCAACGTGATCCATGTATCTACGAAGCATGTCTGCCTGCTGTGCAAGAAGCCCTTCAACGGTACGATCCCTCAAGTCACGGAATAACGATTCGGGGTCTTTGATGGATACCGATGATTTTTGAGGAATTTTAAATGACATGGAGTCAGTCTCCTTGAGTTCTGATACATGCACCGCCGTAGCACACAAGCATTTCGGCAACCATTTCCAAAGTCACGCCGACGCAGAGTGTGTCGGCCGTATGTTCGACCGTGTTTTCTTCGTTAGGCATTAGCGGATTCCTTTATTACATCATTCGAGATTTGCCGCTGAAGCCGAAGAAGAGCTTCGATGTGTTCGGATAACTCTTTTTCACGAACGCCAATGACTAATAACTGATTTACGATTTTTTTCTGCACATCAAGGTTAGGGACAAGCAACTTGTGTTGGCGCAGATCCTTCCCGTTTATTTTCCATATGCCATTGGTAGATTTGGCAAATGCGAGGAGCCTACTATGGGGCAACTGATCATTCCATTGTTCGACCGCAAATGCAGGAAGAATCTTTTTCTCATCGAAAGCTATTCGGATGAGAAGATCAGGATAAAAACAATCCTCTGGAACTTCTGATACAAGACCAGCTTTTCCACACAAAGTTTTGTTGCCGTTACCTCTGACAACCAAGATATCCCCCGACATTAAACGAAACTTCTCAAGGTCAGACGGTGATATCTCGGCGTATTTTGTATTTCCATTCGGATTAACTTTTCCATCCCTCACTGCGCCAATACTCAATGTGGGGCATCCCACTTCAGATGCGTTGGTCTTAGGAGAAAAACCGTTCTGAGGTGGAATACAGTACAATTTAGCACATGACACTTCGTGGGTTGACTCATGCCGCAATGACACTCTGAGCGTTTGGCTCTTAAAGGCTGTCAGTGCATTAAGTGATTCTTTGTATTTTTGTATTGCCTCATCCGCCGTCCACAGGATCTCAGCAATGCGCCTCTGTTCATCGAGGGGTGGCAGCGGAAACTCAAAATCCCTCAACGCCGTCCAACTGGTTCTCGGTGACAACGAACCAGCCGAGGTATCAAGCGCGTGATCGAAGAAGGCATCGCTTTGGCAGATAAACGGCAGAAGATCCGGGAGCAGTACCTTGCTGTTTTTCGGCTCGAACGTCAGGATGTCCCCGGAGCAAATGCCTGCAAATTCGGCGTAGGCGACCTTGCGTTGATAGGCCCGGCGCTTGCCGAAAAGAGTTTGCCCCGGCAGGAATTTGCGGGTAAACGATGTGCCATCCGTAACGGAGCTCCAACGACGAATATGCAGATTTTCTGGGTCGATGTGTTCGAGCCCGACAATTCTTTCAACGCCATTGTCCTTGGGATCACGCTCCACAAGATTGGCGTTCTTCACCACCTCGCCGAATTTCACCAGCTTCCAGCCAGGTTTCAAGGATTGCACGCTCATTTGCAGTCTCCCATATTCAATGCTTCATCGACCCAGCAAATTGCCCGTCGCAAGTTGTCAGCCAGTGGACCTTTTGCCGATGCGTAGTGCTTGTTAAACCAGTTCCGCAAAAGCTCTCTGACATAATTCGAATTGGATTTGACTTCGCCCACCGTCAGGCCGCGGATGGCTTGAAGGCAATATTCAAGCTCTTTCCCCGCAAGCCCTGTGTTGACCTTTTTGCTGCGCAACTCCTCTGCATACTTTCTTTTTACTGCGGCTGCGGCTGAGTTCCCGTCAGGCATTGCCAGTTTTTGGGTATTCCCACTCCTCAGGCGTTCAATCATTTTCCCTCGTGTGACTGATCTTGACACCACACCTTCGAGCATCTCGATAGTCTTGGCCACAGTCATTCCAGACTTCTTGATGAAATAGTAAACAGGCAGAAATGCGGTACTTTCAAAGCATATTTGTTTGATGTATTCGTCTGGCTCAGGAACATTGCCCTGATTCAAAGCGCTAATCACGATGTCGGCAGTCCTTATGCCTTTGGTTTTTACAATTTGCTTTTGAGTTGTACCGATAACAGCTCCAGTCAGAGGTTCGACATGGCCGATCAGCTTGAGCGCGGGCTTTCCCTTCACCTCAGAAAATTCACCTTCTTTTATAAAGGAGAGCTGACTGAGAAGTGATTCATCAATCAGGAACGAACCTCCAGAACCGGTCACGCTACCGGTGTGCAGATCGAAAATTCCAGCATCTCGAACACCGATACGTGCTATATTTTCGAGGTGCTGCATCCATAGACGTTGTTCAGCTTCCCTCTTGGCCTCAAGAATGACTCGCAGCTCAGGATATTTAATGCGCTGTGAGCGGCCTCGATATCGGTAGTAAATATCCCCCTCTTTCAGCTCTTTCCCAGCATCTTTGGTGCAGACGACTGGCTTGTCCTTGGCCTCATGGATATAAAGAAGACCAAAAACCTTCCCTTGAAGCTCATATTCCTGAATCGTCCATTCTATTTCCGGAGCAAAGTGTTCATTGAAGTTGCGTGACATCTTCTCTGGATCAAGATCCTCGAATAACTTCAGGTTCGCGCCTGAAAGGCCGCAAAGACGGTGCGGCTTATTGGCAATTCCAAATACGATATAGCCACCTTTGGTATTGGCATACGCGGCGCTTGTTTTTAGGTACTTCGGCAAACTCGCCCAACCAAATGACTCCTTGAATTCAAGGCTGCTGCTTTCCCTTGAAATCACGCGATCTGGATCTGCGGGTGAAATTTTGAAGATTTCGTTCAGGTCCTCTTGAGAGAAAGGCGTTTTAGCGTTCATGCAACCCTCCGCCAGTGGAACTGGGAACTTTGACGCATTGATCCAGCTTTCTGTGCAGCATGGAAATCAGGGTGAGATAATCAGCGGCGTCGATCTCTCCCTGCCACAGTATTTTGGGGCCGTGCGCCAGCGGGTTACGGATTGCCGCTGCACAACCTTTCAGAAGCTGTGCGAATCCTTTATGTTCTGATTTTTCTGTTTCAGTCTGAAGGGTGTTAAATGCGAGGTATGGCCTTTCAACCGAGAAAACTCTATCAATCAAATTGGTACCATCGGCTTCAAGACCGGAAAGATCACGAATCCTTTGAAACAATCCTTTGCTGGCTTCAAAAACAGCGTGGAAATAATTATCCTGCATCAATTCAGGCTGGCAGTATTTATAGACCTCAGGATGCGTGTTGCGGGGAGCCAACTTGTTACGAACGCCTTGGGCTCGCATCTCTGCTTCATCCAATGTTTTGGCATGAGTTGTGAATCTGAATTGACCATCTTTGCCATACTCAAGGCCATGCAGAATCAAGATCGCGTTGAGTTCAACTCGATGACATTCGAACTCATCTCGTTTTCCAACAAAGCGGGTTGGAATAAGGTAGGATTTGACAAAGGCAAGAATTTGATTAGCGCTCTTTGTCATGGCTTGGCTTTTCAGAAATACCGAATTGAGCCGCCTCCATTTGGTGGACTCGCCAGAGTCATCAACCAATCCGTTCATTTGAAGATATCGACTGATATCAGTCCCTGATCCAGCCTCACCAAGCACTTTGGCCATGGCCTCGACAGTGCCTGGATCAAATGGAGGGCGTACGCTCATTTTTCAATCCCCTCCAGCAAGGCCGCGATCTCTTCCGGCTGGGGCAGTTGTCCCCTCAATTCCTTGGGCAGGGTTTTGGTAATCTCATAGGTAGCCACGCCGATGGGTTTGCGGGCGTCGTGCAAGGCATACTCGACGATGGTGCGGCGCTTTTCCTTGCAAAGAATGATACCGATGGAAGGATTTTCGTTCTCTTGCCGGACCTGCCGGTCCAGCGCGGTCAGGTAAAACTGCATTTTGCCGACAAACTCCGGCTGAAAATCTCCGACCTTCAGTTCGATGGCCACAAGGCAGCGCAGACGTCGATGAAACAGCAACAGATCGATGAAAAACTCTTTGCCGTCCACCTCCAACCTGTACTGGCTCCCCATAAAGGCGAACATGCCGCCCATGGCCCGCAGAAAATCCTCGATCCGGGCGATGAGCGCCCGTTCCAACTCACGCTCGCTGTGCTCCTCGCCCAGCTCCAAAAAATCGAAGGTGTACTCGTCCTTCACCGCCAGCTTGGCTTGGGCGCGAAGCTCGGGCGTTAGAACCTGATCGAAATTGGTCTGGCCGAGCAGGGATTTCTCGTAGCTCTGGTTGTCGATCTGATGGATGAGGACATTCTTCGACCAGCCAAATTTGCGGGTCATGCGGATATAGAATTCTCGTTCCAGAGAGTCCTTGCACTTGCTCATTATGACCAGATTATGAGCCCAGGCAATTTCTCCAACTAGTGGTTGGAGTTTTTCATGGCCGCTATATTCCAGATAAAACTGGCGCATGTACCAGAGGTTCTGCACCGAAAAACCGGCGACTCCGGGAAACTCCCGCCGCAAGTCCCCAGACAGGTTTTCCACGACCGACCTGCCCCATCCGGACTTTTCCTGACGCTCGGCGATCATCCGCCCGATATCCCAGTATAACCCAACCAGCTCGGTATTGACCGCTTTCAGCGCTGCATACTGTGCCGAACGGACGCGCTCTTTTACTTCGGCAAGGAGGTGCGCGTAGTCCGTGCCGGGATTGTTTTTGCTCAGCTCGCTCATTTCTTTCTCCACTTTCAAAATCGCGACTCGTTGTCACCGGAGGCCCGGATCGTTTTCGTGCCGCCGGGAAAATGATCCGTGTGTTGTTCCAGCACCTCAAAGAGGCCATCCATCGACTCCCGCAATGCCATCGAGCTTTTCTGCCATTTCGCAATAGCCTGTTTGAGGCTGATGGTTTCACCCGCTCCGTTGGCATTGCCGTTTCCGTTGGCCAATCGAACGTAAAGCGGGATGCTCAGGTTGCAGCCTTTGTCCCGGATCTCGTCGTTACTGGCCACCCTGGTAAAGCCGTCTTCATTGTCGAAAGCCTGATAGGCGGTGACAAGGCGCTGAATATGGTCATCGGTGAGGAAGCTCTGTGCCCGCTCGCGGGTCACCTCGTTCACCGCATGAATGAAGAGCACCTTGTTCCTTCGCCCTCTGGGTTTGTTCA
>JAQUEZ010000111.1 GCA_028684915.1 Desulfobulbus sp. | reverse complement strand
GTGTTATCGGCCTGTTTACGTACAGGTGTACGCTGCACAGGCCGATGCCTTGCACCTCCGGCACCCTGCAATCGCTTACAGGTCCGTTGATAAACGGTGCCTTTGGGATTCCCCCGTGATCGGTTACGAAGCGTTGCACCCATCCAGCGCAGCACATCAACACTACCGTTGCAAGCAACGCCCAACTCCCCGCCGAACAGGGCCAGAAAACTCGGCATCCAGAGCCGTAACTTATTCCCCTGTAAGGATAAAATAGAACAAAAGAGATCAATCTTCTTGTCGGCACGGATATTGGTGAACAGAAGGGTAAGCAATTGGTGGTTAAGGATGTGACGGTCACGCTGTATGACGAGTCTACCAGCAGGACGCAAAAGGATTTCGGCAACCGAATATACAGAACTTATCGAGCCGCCTCCTTGTTGGCATTACAGGCGATGGTCTCATGGATACCAACGTCCATTTTCTTGAGAGACGTTGATTTATACCCGAGAGAGACTATAGAATATCTCTATTGTTTTTCATTAACCCACCGAAAAACTATTCTTTTGAGGAGATGACATGAGTACGAAAGAAATCAAAAAAACAGTCTGTCCGACCTGCATGGGCAAAAAAGTGATCAGTGGCGTCTGCGAGACGAGTTCGGAATGGGAAGGCATTAAAACACCGGACCAGCATGAATGCGCCCCTGATACGAATTGTTCAGGTCAAGTTTGTACCCCTGATGCCACCTGTCCTACCTGCGGAGGCAAGGGACACGTCTAACCTCTGTTTAATCCTATTTCACGTAGCATCATGATATGGCCGCTGGCGTTGGTTGCAGCTTTTGTAGCAATCAATGCCATACCATAGCGGAGCGTAGCCGAGCACAGAGGGTAGACTTGTGCTCGGCTTGTTATTTTGTTTCTCGGGGGCGAGTTGAACCTTGATGAGCGCGCTGTATTTCCCCTTGGACAAAGCCTCCACGCGACCAACTCATTGTTCTGATATATAATTTACTCAATCACCGTACAAATCAAGTACACCTTAAAAACGTCTAACCCTTTGTCTTCCACGGAGGATGCTCCATCGAAGCACTCTTTCGCTAGCTCCCTCCCTCCCCCGGCAACTCATCCATATTTCAAGAGGAAGTCTTATGCCCACCCCTTCATCTGATTCTTTGAACCTGATGTTCGGAGGAGAAGCCGGTCAAGGGTTGCAAACCCTCGGCCTGGTCCTTTCCCGAGCCTTATGCTGCGGAGGATTGCATGTTTTTGCCGTCAACGAATTCATGTCGCGCATTCGCGGCGGCAGCAACTCCCTGACTCTGCGGACTTCAACTGTTCCGATACGGGCGGTCTCCGACCAAATAAACTGTTGTGTCTTTCTTGACCCCAATGCCCTGCCCCGCCTTCAGGAGCGTCTTTCCGAACAAACCTTGCTTATTGGCGACCCGGCCATCTTCGCTGATCAGCCGGGAATTGAACCGCTCCCCCTGAAAGAGCTTTCCAAGCAGGCAGGTGGAGCAATCTACGACAATAGCATTGTCTGCGGTTATATCATGCGGTTACTGGGGTGGGACCTCACCCCTCTGGATGCAGCTATTCGCCACACGTTCACTGCGGCCGGGCACCAGGAAAAAAATCTTGGGGCTGCCCAACTGGGATGGGATTCCGCCGCCAGGCTTGAAGGCCGTTTTGCCTTCCGGCAGGGGAAGAGCTTGCAGGATCGGTTGCTGCTCGATGGGTCCCAGTCTGTGGCTCTGGGTGCCATTGCCGGAGGCTGTAACTTTATTTCCTCGTATCCGATGTCACCGGCAACGGGAGTGCTTGTCCACTTGGCGGGGTTGGCTGCCGAACATGGCATAGTAGTGGAACAGGCCGAAGATGAAATCAGTGCGATCAACATGGGACTTGGTGCATGGTATGCCGGTGGCCAAGCCCTGGTCAGCACTTCAGGCGGTGGTTTTGATCTCATGGCCGAAGGACTGAGTTTATGCGGCATCATCGAATCCCCGTTGGTCATTCACATTGCCCAACGCCCCGGCCCCGGAACCGGACTGCCGACCCGTACCGAACAGGGAGATCTTGAAATCGCCCGCTATTCGGGTCACGGCGAATTTCCGCGGGCAATTCTTGCTCCAGGATCTCCAGAGGAGGCTTTCGCATGTGCCTGCCATGCCTTTTCCATGGCCGATGCCAGCCAGTCACCGGTTCTCCTGCTCACCGACCAGTACCTGCTCGACTCGCTCTATGACCTCGATCCGTTTCCGCTGCCCAAAAAACCTCCGCAACCGCAGATCATTGCCTCCACGGCAGACTATGAGCGTTATGCCTACACCGAAAATGGTCTCTCCCCTCGGGGCATTCCCGGGTATGGACAGGGATTGATCTGTGCCGACAGCGATGAGCACGATACCCAAGGGAGAATCACAGAGGATTTCGCCACCAGGATTGCCATGGTCGACAAGCGAATGGCTAAAATGGAGTTGCTGCGTACCAGCCTTGCTATCCCTCCCCGCTTGTACGGTCCGAACAGCTATCGCACCCTACTCGTTGCTTGGGGTTCAACCGGACCGGCAATCCGCGAAGCGCTTGACCGGGTTGCTCCCGCTGAAATGGCCTTGCTCCACTTCACCCAAGTCTACCCCCTCCCCGAGGGTACACAAGGCTACCTGGACCGGGCTCAACGAATTATCGTGGTGGAAAATAACGCCACCGGCCAGTTTGCGCGACTATTGCGCGCAGAGATCGGGTCTGTCATCGCCGATCAATGGCTGAAGTATAATGGACTGACCTTCAGTGTCGATGAACTGATCGACTTTCTCCAGAAGGAGGTGAACAGATGAGTCAGCATGACTGGATCAAACGTGACTGTGACGTTGCCTGGTGCCCTGGGTGCGGGAATCATGGTATCCTCAAGATTCTCAATGATACCCTAACCGAGTTACAACTTGATCCGCTCCAGACGGTTCTGGTTTCGGGTATTGGTCAGGCGGCAAAGCTTCCGCAATACTGTAATGTCCATTTTTTCAACGGCCTTCACGGCCGCGCCTTGCCACCGGCGACCGCCATAAAGGCGAGCAATCCCCACCTAACAGTGATCGCTGAAAGCGGTGACGGCGACATGTACGGCGAGGGAGGCAATCATTTTATCCATTGTATCCGCCGCAACCCGAATATTACCAACATCGTCCATAACAATATGGTTTATGGCCTCACCAAGGGTCAGGCCTCGCCCACCAGCCGTCAGGGATTTGTGACACCTTTGCAGGTCGACGGGGTTCTTGCCGAGCCCTTTAATCCACTCTCCGTGGCCATTGCCCTTAATGCCTCCTTCGTTGCTCGGGCCTATGTCGGCAATCCCGAGGCAACTCGAGAAATCCTCAAGGCGGCCATTGCGCATCGAGGCTATGCATTGGTGGATATTCTCCAACCTTGCGTCACCTTTAACAAACTCAATACCTACCAGTGGTTTGCCCAGCATACGAAGCCGCTGCCAGAAAACCATGATCCTAGCGACCGAAACCAAGCCTTTGCCCGCGCTTGCGAGGAGGACCCGCTCTACTTGGGTATTTTCTATCGCCAGGAAAAAAAGGTTTTCGAAGACCAACTCGCGGCTTATGCACACGACCGGCGGCCTCTGTTCGAACGTCGGGTCGATCTAGCTAAACTGGCGGCTCGAATCCGCGCCATGGGCTGATCTCACTTTTCGCATCACACCAGCACATTAAAAAGCCGTGATTAATTCTGATCACGGCTTTTTTAACTTCACACCGTGGAATCCTTTAATAAATGGATTTGCACATTCATCTTGATCCTGCTGCCCTAAAAAGGATTATTCAATGCCGGATCTCTTACAAAAGCCGGCCAAAAATCCTTTAGGACAGAAAATTCAGATCCGCAATCGCCCATTTGTGCGTATCCTGACGGTCAACTCATTTTTGAGAGCGTCAAAGGGAATTTCACCCGGGTTATTCTTATCGACAAGTTACAGAGGCACAATGAGGCTCTCCATATTTCCCAGAAACAACTGGTCGAATCGTCAAAAAATTTAACATCCCAAAAAATTTCCCCGCACCCCTAACCCAATGCCGGTAAAGCGTTGCTTTCATCTGATGCAGCACATCAACACTACCGTTGCAAGCAACGCTCAATTCCCCACCGACCATAGGCAGGAAACTCCTCTTTCATAGCCTTAACGCATTCTCCTGTAAGGAAAAAATAGAACAAAAAAGATCAATCCTTTTATGGCACGGATATTGGTGAACAGGAGGGTAACCAATTGGTGATTAAGGATGGCTTCCCTGCGAGAAATTCTGATGCGAGGCTCACCCCGAAGATAGAATTCAGTTTTCTGTTCAATTGCAGCTTGAGTGACAGCAAAATTGAGGCTCGAGAGCAAAGGATGCAACGTTTACGCTGCATGGCGGGGCTACCAGCATGGCGTAAAAGGATTTGGCAATCGAATATGCCGAGAAATCGAGTACGGGAACAATGTGGGCAATGCGATGATATTGTCTCCGGTGGCAGAGAAAACAGCCATAACAACTGTTGCCGTTAATATCACCCCAAAATGAAAAAACAACTCCTCATCAACCCATCGTCAAACAGAATATTTCCATTAAGGAGAAACACAATGAAAACAACCACACTCTTCGCCATTCTCCTTATTGCTTTGGGCGTCATAGCCTTAGGGTATCAAGGCTTTACCTACACAACCAGAGAGAAGGTCGTTGATATCGGACCATTACAAGTAACCGAAAATAAAACAAAAACATTTCCATTGCCGCCGATCGTTGGTGGCCTTGCGCTCGTGGGCGGCATTGTGCTGCTGGTCGTGGGCAGAAAAACAGCTTGAGGAGGCTGCAAAAGAACTGTTCGGAAAAAATCTCATAATATAAGAACCTTGCCTGATTCCTCTTTCCAAGGGATGCCCCCCTTGCACCCACCAGAGCGCCGTTCAATGCCCCTATGACCGATGTATCGATTTTCCGATCAGAAATCCGAAAGATTACTGGCTACAGCGTGGACATAATTTTCATGACGATTTTATGATGCCACTCCAAAAGGAGGAATGCCTGGTTGAGAGCCTGTAACCAACGACATTGACAGGCACCAGTCTCCACCTGCCCTCATGTATGCTTTTCCTGTTGTCAGTAACTAAACGAGAGCCCCCAATGAACCATGCAACACAACTCGAAGAGACCGATACTGATCGTCGGCGTAGCCTCCTGGACGACAATGCGCTCACCGTGGATCTGGTGTCAGCACTTGCTGGAGACCGGCCATTGACCAAAGTCGAGCACAATAGTCTCGACGATCTCAAGAAAATTCGCGGCCTTAGAATTTTTTCCGATCTCCTGTATGCGATTACCCATCAGTATTTCCCACCGGAAACTGCTGAAAAGCTGTGGCTCGAAGTGTTGGACCATAAGATAGAACTGTCGACGGTGTTAAAAAGAAACGTCAGGACAGTGGTGGCCGCGCTCGACTACCTCTCCAATATAACAGGCAATATGCGGTCCACGACACTGGTTGGAGAAGCAGTGATTGAAGAAATAGTCGCTCTTTCCCTGCGTGACGGTTTGACCGGCCTCTTCAACCACACCTATCTTTTCCATCAGATCGATTTGGAAGTACAACGTTATGCACGTTATGGTGCCCTTGTCTCCCTGGTACTGATCGACATAGATAGCTTCAAAAACGTCAATGACACCTGCGGCCATCAGGAAGGCGACCGGATCTTGGCCGCAATGGGAAGAACGCTAGCATGCGTGGCCAGAGGTTCGGACATTTGCTGCCGTTACGGAGGCGAAGAGTATGCTGTCATCCTGCCTTTGACTAATATCCATGAAGCCAGCAAAATTGCGGGCAGACTGAAAACGGAAATGGCAAAACGATTGTCCGATGGACGAACAGTGACCGTCATTATGGGCGTTGCATCGTGCGAAAAATTAACCCGGACGCATCGAGATCTCGTGAAAAAGGCGGATGATGCACTCTATCAGGCAAAGAAAAAAGGGAAGAACCGGGTGGAGGTGGTCACTGCGGATCGCTCATCAAAGGGAGAGCATCGCCTCGGCATTTGGGCGCTTGGTTCAATGTGATGAGTGCAACAACCGAACTGCACAAGGAATTACTTTTATGAAAATAGCCGTGGACTTCGATGGCACCTGTGTGGATCATCAGTATCCTGAAATCGGGGTGGATGTGCCCCTTGCTGTTGCCACCATGCAGGATCTGATTAAAGCCGGGCATAACATCATCCTGTATACCATGCGCTCGGATGTACACTTGACCGATGCGATCAACTGGTTTCCCAAGAGAGGTATCGCCTTACATGGTGTGCAAGTGGACCCGGAGCAGAACACGTGGACAACCAGCCCTAAATGCTATGCCGACATCTATATTGATGACCGAAATTTCGGTTGTCCGTTGATCATAGTCAAGGGATTCACGAGGAAATGTGTCAACTGGAAGGCGGTTCGCGAAATACTTTTATCTGGAGCAAACCAAACGGCCCCCCCTCTAAGCCACAGGCCGGCATTGGGTCTCCGGTTATTGCGATGGATACGAAATACCCCTTAAGTGAAGCACTTAGTCATGCACTACCAGCAGAGTCGGCGGTTTACCTGTTTATTATTAAGGGGAACTAAATTGTCCGCAATGGCTCTTGGCCCAACAGAAGATTCAAACCGGCATTGGCCTGGTGAACCGTCAACTTGGAGTCAATCGATGGTAAGCGATCACGGAGCACCGAATCTGCGGTGTTATCGGTCTGTTTACGTACAGGTGTACGCTGCACAGGCCGATGCCTTGCACCTCCGGCACCCTGCAATCGCTTACAGGTCCGTTGATAAACGGTGCCTTTGGGGTTCCCCCGTGATCGGTTACAATCGATGGGATCCGTCTCAACCAGAGATTTCTGGCCGTTTCTCTGGGGGTGCAATATTTGCCACCGGACCCCGATTCGTTCACAAATACGGCCGCTGCATTTTTACAATTTAACGCTCCATGTTGGAGCTTGGTGATTCTCTTGCCAAGGGCGAACCAAGTCCAACTTACCAGCCTTTTGCATTTGCTGAAATTGAGCTGCCGATTCCACCGCCTTCAATCTGGTGCCTCCAGCGCTCCAGCTAGGGTAAGTTAAACCGTGATTCCGAGCGACTTCACCAGCCCATATCTTTGTCATTGAACACCTCTTTGTGCGGGTTAGAAACCGGCTCTTAAAAAAGCAGTTTACTTTCCCTCAACCTCCTCACCAAACGGTATCTCATTTTCATTAACACGTGGCAATGGTCGTTACACTTGAGCTTACATGTAACGTCCTCGCGCACGAGACGCAACACTTGTGTTACTTGCAACATAAAACCTTTAACAATCCGTGAGTGGGGACGAAGCTGATAACGCACAACTCGCTTTAGTTACGGTGAAAAATAACCGTGCTCAGCCCGTTGTCTTTTGGGCATTGTATTTGCGTTCAGAAAGATGAAAAGACTGTACGTCATGGCCGCAAGCATCAACGCCATCGACCAATATTTCCCCTAGCACAAAGAGGTGCGTATGAATTTATCTCATGTGGCGATAGAACCGATTTTCTCTATTTTGATCGGCATATTGATCCTGATTGTACCCAGATTTCTCAATTATTTTGTGGCCGCGTATCTGATTATCGTCGGCATACTTGGCCTGACACATTCGGTGCATTTTTAATCAAATGAAAACTGATCGGGGAGACCTCTCCGTTCAGATCAGATCAATTTTTTAGGAGAGATCAGCATGCCGCTTGGTTCAATTTTACTCATTGTTCTGATTCTCATTCTGTTGGGTGTACTCCCGACCTGGGGGCACAGCCGGTCGTGGGGGTATGCCCCAAGTGGCACGGTCGGGTTCGTCCTGATCGTTTTGTTTGTCCTATTTTTACTGGGAAAAATTTAATCGAGGAAGGAGATTGAAAATGAACATATCGCGTAAGGGATTGCTGATTGTCTTGGTATTGGTGTCTGCTCTTGGGTTGGCCGCATGCAAGCAGGAAGGCCAAGCTGAGAAGGCGGGAAAAAAGATTGACCAGGCAGTCGATCAGGCCGGGAAAAAGATCGATCAGGCGACTAATGAAGCGTCAAAAAAAATGGAACAAGCTGGGGATACGGTCAGCGATAAAAGTGAACAGGCAGTGGAGTATGTGGATGATGCCGCTATTACCGCCAAGGTGAAAGCCGAAATAGCAAGTGACCCGTTGCTGAAGGTCTCCCAGATTTCGGTGACCACCACTAAAGGGATCGTACGGTTGAGCGGCGTTGTTGATTCGCAGCAAAGCATCGATAGGGCGCTTGAGATAACCAGGAAAATCAAAGGCGTGCAAATAACAGAAAATAAGCTTGTTACGAAAAGTGCCAATTAGAAAGTTGATGGCGTCGTAAAAACTTCGAGTTCCTGCGTCGCAGCGTTTTTCCCGACGCTCGACATACCTTCTGTATGCCTTCGAGCCGGGAAAAACATTGCTCCTTGTATATCAGTGTTTTTACCTAACCATCTTTTAGAGTGTGATGGACTTTTTACGGGTCCATCAAGTTGGCGTTGTCCCCTATTCCTTTTCAACACTGAGGGTATCGTTTTTCATCACTGGCGGCCAGCAGCTACCTCCTCAATGGTCTTTTAACCAAACGATTTTACCCACCGTTCGTATCTAAGCCCAATAAAGGGGGATACATAACGGTACATTCGGTAACAGCATGGAAATCAAACAAGGAGGTCGCACAATGATGAACAAAGTCCTTATAGAGATGCTTTTTCTCGCCCTGGCACTCACCCAGCCGCAGGCAACACGAGCAGAAGTCAATGTCAGCATAGGAATTGACCTGCCGGCTCTGGTCTACTCCGGAGGGCCTCCAGAGGTGATAGTTCTTCCTGATACCGAAAATGTCTACGTTGTTCCGGACAGGGATTTCGACATGTTTTTCTGGAATGGCTGGTGGTGGCGGTCATGGGAAGGCCGCTGGTACCGCTCACACTCTTATAACCGTGGTTGGTCGCACTATAACAATGTCCCAAGCTTTTATTATGACGTCGATCCTGAATGGCGAACATACTACCACGAGCGAAATTGGTCGGGACATCGATGGAACTATGAGCGAATCCCCCCACAGCGGCTGAAAAATAACTGGAAGAAATGGCATTCCGATCAGTATTGGCAAAGGAATAGAACCTGGAATGTGGAGCATTATCAGCCCAGACAGCAACATGAGCTCAGGGGATTAAGAAAACAACGGCAAGAGCGATATCAGCAACAGTTGCACAAACAAAACCGTCAACAACCTCAGGCCCAGGAACAACCCCGAGAAGTCAGAGAACGAAAGCAACAACCGCATGCGGCCCAACAACAACAGCAAACGCAACAGTTACACAAGAAAAAACACCAACGACCACAGGTTCAAGAACACCCCCGAGAAATCAAAGAACGAAAACGACAACCGCATACACCCCAACAACAGCAACAGAGTAAAGAACAAAAAAAACGTAGTAAAAAACATGAACAGGGACAGCAAAAATCCCACGCAGAGGATGCTGGGAAGCATGGGAACGAGCGAAATTAGGCGCATCAAGAAACGATCAACCAGGATTCACTCCGATTTGTTTGCAAGTTGGCATATCCCTGTTTGTTGGTTACTTCGACCAAAGGGAAGGTTGCTGGTTGTACAGGGCTTACCTCAACAGTGATCTTGGCATAGCCCAGGTCCTCCTTATTGATGGTTTTCATTTTCGAAAATTGCCCTGATAACGGCGGAATGAGCTTCGCAAAACACTGTTTCTACGACACAAGACTTCACATATTTTGACTTATCACGAGTCGATCATGAGTAAATTGAGGTGATAATGGATACATCAAGTTTGATGATTTTTGTGGGCATTGGAGCGCTTGCAGGTTGGCTGGCAGGAACAATCAAGAAAGACTGGGGATTTGGGCTTCTGGGCAATGTTGTCATCGGTGTTGCCGGTGGAGTTGTCGGCGGATTTCTCTTCAAGCTTACGGCAATTGCAACCGGCGGTTTAATCGGCTCAATCGTGACAGCGATTTTGGCAGCATTCGCCCTGCTCTTCTTAGTCAATTTTTTCCAAGACAAGAAACCATCTTGAATTGCTCCCAAGGGGATAGATATGCATCTAAGAGAAGCGTATAGGCAGAAGATGGCGGCCGAACTCAACTTGGCCAAGGCCAAGTTGGCAGAGCTGAAGGCGCAAGCGGAAAATTCTGCAGCTGATGCTCGCATCAAACATGACGAGCAGTTTGACCAGCTTGAACAGGACGTTGATGCAATAAAGGACAAGCTAAAGGAACTGGGTGAGTCAAGCGAGGATTCTTGGGAACTCATTAAAGGAGGCCTGGAGAGCAGTTGGAATATATTAAACACAACAATCCAGCGTGTTGCTGCCAAATTTAAAGAGGGAAAAGGCGAGCGTTGATCCAGACACAATACATGCCTGTAACAGGATGCTGATTATTCATAACGGCGCTTGCCGTACAAACGAACGAGGAATGGGGATGAATCAATTTCTGCAACAACGACCAAAGGTCATGCACTTGTTATCGGGCTTGCTCTTTCTCGCCTTGATTGTTCCCGGAATCGCTGCGGCAACTCCGGCAAACGATGAATTTATCCGGGGATATGCCACTGCCGTTCTGCAGCGGGATTTTCAGGTCACCGCGGCAACGCTCAAGGTCCAGTCCGGAGTCATTTATATCCAGGGACTGGAGGCCCCGGATGTCGTGCGTGATCGGATGCAAACCTCGCTCGCTGCCATCAAAGGTGTCAATCGGGTAGTGATTGGCAAGGATGACGAATTCGTGCCACAAGGGGAAAAGGCGGAAATCGCAACCGAGGTCAATATCTTCCTCCCCAGGGATTTACTCTTTAAGTCGTTGATTGCAGATCCCCGCTGGCCGCATTTCTCCGCCTCCTATCAGCGCTACCTGGACGGCAGCCAGTTAAAGGGCGTGGGCTCGGCAACCTTTGGCGAGACCTTTAGCTTCTATCGCTTTGCGGGGCCATGGAACAGTCAAATGGAGGTGGGGCTTCAGGCCGGAGTGTTCTCCATTTTTGATATGGATGCGGACTCGCACGATCTCGTTAATGCCGACTATTTTGTCTCTGTGCCGCTTTCGTTCAAAAAAGATAATTTTTCCGCCATGACCAGAATCTTTCACCAAAGTTCCCATTTGGGTGATGAGTACCTCCTGAGAAGACAACCGCAAGAACGAGTGAATCTGAGCTATGAGGGGATGGACATGATCCTTTCCTATCATCTTCCGTACGGATTTCGCGTTTATGGCGGCGGCGGGTATCTCTTTGATCGTGATCCTGCCGACCTCAAACCGGGGATAGCGCAATGGGGTTTAGAGTTTAAGAGTTCGTCGGCTTGGTGGGGAGGCTCTCTCCGGCCAGTCGCGGCCATTGATCTCCAGAATCACGAAGAGAACGATTGGGAGACAAATGTATCCGTGCGCACCGGGGTGCAACTGGAAAACCCCGATTTTATCAGCCGTAAAATGCAAATCCTGATCGAATACTATAATGGCAGTTCTCCCAACGGACAGTTTTACGCCCGCGACAAAGTCGAGTTTATCGGGCTCGGATTCCATTTTTTCTATGACTAAAGATGATGGACTCGTAATAAGTCCATCACACTCTAAAAGATGGCTAGGTAAAAACACAGATATACAAGGAGCAGTGTTTTTCCCGGCTCGAAGGCATACATAAGGTATGTCGAGCGTCGGGAAAAACGCTGCGACGCGGTAGATCGAAGTTTTTACGACGCCATCAAAGATGGTTATGCAGGATATGCCACTGGGGAACCCTCCGTATAAATTGCATCACAACAAACGAATATCTACAGCAGGAGTGCATCATGGAATCAAACACTCAAGAAGAGTTGATAAAACAAAGGGGTAATTTCTCCACTGAACAAGCAGGAGGGCAGAATAATCTAGCGGGCTTCGTCTCGCCTGAAGTCTGTTCTCACTGTAATGACGATCTTTTATTGGGCAACACAGTTGTTGGTAACGATCCTCAAAATCAGGCCATTTCCGGGGATGCAAACTCTAACCGGCAAGAATGTCTCAGTGGGGTACCTGAAAGTACCGATCGGCACGGACTCGTCTAGTCCAACAACCGTTAGAGAAAGAAAATACGGGAAAACTTCAAGGGGCGGGATAGATCATTTGGAATACGCGCTCTTTTTTGCCGGTGATTGGTGCCTATATGAAAAAAAGGATCCTCTTCATCTGTGGTTCGATGAATCAAACAACGCAGATGCATCAGATTGCCAAGCACCTTGGTGACTACGAACAGGCCTTCTCGCCTTTCTACTGCCACGGCTTTGACGAAATTCTACGCAAACTCGGTTTGATCGAATTCACAATCGCGGGCAACACGATGGTTAAACGCTGTCGGGCCTACTTACAGACGCATGGCCTTGTCATCGACTTCCAGGCAAAGCATCCGCCCTACGATTTAGTGGTCACCTGCACGGACGTCTACCTTCAAAAGAATATCCGTCACAACAAAATCGTGCTGGTGCAAGAGGGGATTATAGACCCGGAATCCATCATGTACCGTATCGTCAAACGGCTCCGCTTTCTTCCTCGATGGATGGCGGACACGGCGATGACAGGGCTCAGCGATGCATACCGGGCTTTCTGTGTCGCTAGCGAGGGCTATCGTGATTTCTTCGTCCAAAGAGGCGCCCGGCTCGAGAAAATCGAGGTGACGGGCATACCCAATTTCGACAACTGCTCGCAATACCGTGCAAACGATTTCCCCTACAACCACTATGTACTAGCTTGCACGTCCAATTATCGCGAATTGTTCCGGTACGAGAACCGCAAGGCCTTCATCCGAAAAGCTGTGGAGATCGCCGGGGAGCGGCAGCTTATTTTCAAGTTGCACCCGAACGAAAATTTCGAACGTGCCACCCGGGAAATACGAACCCACGCACCTGGAGCACTGGTGTTCACGACGGGGAATGCCGAAGAAATGATCGCGAACTGCGACGCCCTGATAACTCGATTTTCTTCGACCGCCTTTGTCGGCGTTGCGCTTGGTAAGGAGACCACCTCGGATTTCGATACGGACACATTGGCCCGCCTGATGCCTCTGCAGAATAACTCGGCGGCTTTAAATATCGCCAATGTTTGCCGCCGGGTTCTCGAAGAGCCATAAGAGCTGCTCTCTGTTGCGTTGTTGATCCGTGGGTTGTTACGGCCTCCCCCCCTGGAATCAAATGATGAATGTTACTGAAAATACGATGTAATCTTTCCACTACCCATTATGTGAGGAACGCATCATTGAAGGCTTTGGTCACGGGAGCGACAGGGTTTATCGGCAGCCATCTGGTGGCAGCCCTTGTGCAGCGGGGAACCGACGTCCGATGCCTTGTCCGCAATACAAGCCATCTGGGGTGGGTAAAAGATTTTCCTGTTGAGTTTGTCGTTGGGGATTGCCTGGAGAAGCACTCTTTGCAACCTGCTGTAGAGGACGTCGATCTGGTGTTTCATCTTGCGGGCGCAACCGCGGCCATCAAGGAAAAAACCTATTTTGAGGTCAATGGACAGGGTACGGAAAATCTCGTCCAAGCCTGCATCGAAAACAATATCCGGCTCAAAAAATTTATCTATCTTTCAAGCCAGGCTGCAGCTGGTCCGTGCCTGAGCGGCGGCAAGAAGAACGAATCCGACCCTTGCGCTCCGGTCTCGCTCTACGGGAAAAGCAAATTGCTGGGGGAGGAGTTGGCCTTGGCCCATGCGCATGAGCTTCCTCTGCTCATCCTCCGGCCTTGTGCCGTTTATGGGCCAAGGGATAAAGGCTTTTTTCCCCTATTTCAATGTCTCTCAAAAAAAATCAATCCGTGTCTCTCTGATCACGATCAACAGGTCAGCTTGTGCCATGTTGAGGATCTGGTTCGGGCGATTATCTTGGCGGTAGAGGCCCACACGGAAAGCGGTGAAATATTTTTTGTATCGGATGGGAATGACTACCGGATGGAGGAAATCGGCGACATATTCGCGCAAGCGATGAAAATCCGCGCACTGCACCTCCGACTTCCCCAATCGATGCTCTTTGCCATGGCCATTTTTGCGGAATGTTTCGCCAGAGTCACCGGCAAGCCTTCTCTCCTAAACAGAGGCAAAATAAAGGAAATGCGCTGTAAAAATTGGCTGTGCGACATCGCCAAAGCCAGGACCTTACTTGGTTTCGAACCCAAAGTTTCTCTTGCCCGTGGCGCTGAATTAACCGCTGCCTGGTACAAAAAAGAACATTGGCTTTAGCAATATTGTTTTTACTGAGCCATCTCTCAGCTTGTGATGGCCTCTTTACGAATCCATCACCCTTCAAGAAGAGGAATCATGGCTGGCATTGAGATCGTTACGGTGGAAAGTGGAGCGGAGCTCAAAGATTTCATCGAACTGCCTTGGAAAATTTACGCTGACTGCCCCCAATGGGTCCCACCCCTAAAAAAGGAGGTTCGTCAGCTGCTGGATTCCGCCAACCATCCTTTTTGGGAATTTTCCGAGCGCATTCTCTTCCTGGCCCGCCGTGACTCGCAGATAGTGGGACGGATTGCAGGCATCATTGATAACCATCACAATGAATTTCACGGCGAACCGATGGGCATTTGGGGATTTTTCGAATGTGCCGATGACCCGGAAGCCGCTGCCGCCCTCTTCGCAGCCGTGGAAACCTGGGTTCGCCTCAAGGGGATGACCTTCTTGCGAGGTCCGCTCAATCCCTCCATCAATTACGAGGCGGGCTTGCTCATTGATGGCTTTGATACTTCGCCAGCGTTGATGATGACGTACAACCCCTCGTACTATCCTCGCTTGGTCGAGTCGTGCGGCTTGAGCAAAGAAAAAGAACTGTTGTCCTTCATTATAGACGGGAATTACCGGCTCCCTGCGTGGATGGAGAGTCTTGCTGATCGGCTGGCCCGGAAAAAAGGGGTCAACATTCGACCTTTTCGGCTGAAGGATCCGGTTCCCGAACTTTCCTTGGTCAGGGAAATATTCAACGACTGCTGGTCCGGCAACTGGGGATATGTGCCCTTGAGCGATCATGAGATACAGACAATAGGAAAAAGCATGATGGAAATTGCGGATCCAGACCTGGCCTTTTTTATCTATTACGGAGATGAGCCCGCAGGAGTCTGCGTGTTTTTGCCCGACATCAACCCATTGCTTAAACGCCTCAATGGGCGCATCGGCCTGTGGGGTTTGCTGAAGTTCCTCCTTTATCGGCGGGAGATTATCGGGTTGCGGGGATTACTCTTCGGCATCAAGGAGAAGTACCGGCAGCTGGGATTTCCCCTACTGGCAATTCGCCATCTCTATGAAGTCGCGCGCAAAAAAGGAAAATATAGCTCTCTGGAGTTGGGCTGGACCTTAGAGGACAACGAGTCAATCAACTCTTTACTGGAGGAAGCTGGCGCGCGAATACATAAAAAATATGGGATCTACAGGAAGTCGGTATGATGACTGAAGTCGTCTGTATCGCGATGCAACGGAGGTGTCGATATTTTGCCTGAACAGCGAAATCCAATCATTGCTTTCGTCTGGCGCCCTGAAGAGATGAGTCCGCCGGTGACCCAAATGGCGAACCGAACAGGGAGCATTGCCATTTTCGACTTTTCGCTAATGGGGATAGCTGAACTCTCTTCTGCCTTACGAAAATCAGGCGGCGTCAGCCCGATTCGGGATATCAAAATTTCCGCCGATCTCCTAACGGATGCATCTTTGCCCCAGTTGCTGCAAGAAACAAGGGTCGAAAATATCTGGGTCGAATGTCATCCTTCATTTTTCCGGGGAAATGCGGCTGCTCTTCTCCAAAGATTGAGGGAATTATCGGCATGCTGCCGTTGCTTTCCCATCCTCGGGGATCTGCGTCTGCTGGCAACGATTTTAAACGAGAAACAAGGGCTTGGCCGAGTTGTCCTCAAAGGTTGCGAGGCATCCGGATTCGTGAGTAGTGAGACGACCCTGGCGCTCTATGCGGCAGTCAAGGAGATGCTGCGCGGTTCAACGCACTCGCTCGAGATCTTCATCTGGGGCAGTATTGCCACCTCAGAGGCAGCAGCGGCATTTTTGACCACTGGGGCCGCTGGGATCGTCTTTGAAAGTATCCACTGGCTGACCGATTTGGTGAAGGTTAACGATGTTCAACGGCAGCGTATAGCCAACCTGCGACCCGATTCCACCGATCTGGTTGGCCTTGATGTGCAGGTTCCGTGTCGTTTGTTCAACAAAGGCAACTCGATCGCGTTCAAGGAGATTAAGCGGTACGAAAGCGCACTCTGCGCCACTGCAAGCACAGAGGAAAACCGCCTTTCTTTTGCGCTCCGGCTGAGTTCCGGGGCTCTCCACCCTCTTGAAAGCCACTTCACCCCGAACGACATCATCCCTTTGGGCGTGGAAACCACTTTTGCTGCCTCCTTTGTCGAACATTTTGGAAGGGGAACCGAGGTGGCGGTGCGCTCCTTCATGACCAAAATCTGCAACCTATGCCGCATGGCTGAAGGGAAAAAGAATTACTTTGTCGGCAGCCCTGTTGCGCGGGAGATGGGAACCCTCTACCCCTTTATCCAGGGGGGCATGTCCTGGATCACGGATGTCCCCGAGTTTGCCTTGCGAGTTGCCGAAGCCGGCGGATTGCCGACCATCGCCCTCGGCATGATGAATGCGGAGACCCTTGACCTGCGGCTGGGACGTCTACCAGAGGTCATGGGTGGGTACCCTTATGCAGTGAATATAATTTCTCTGGCTGAGAACCCACACCGGGAAAACCAGCTGGCCTGGATAAAGAAACACCAGCCCCGTTTTGTGGTCATTGCTGGCGGTGATTTCTCTATATCCAAACCATTGCTGGAATGCGGCATTGAGGTCATCTACATTACCCCTGACGAGGCCCTGTTGCGGCTCGCCCTTGAGGCAGGTGTTCGCTACGTGATTTGCGAGGGGTATGAGGCCGGCGGGCACGTGGGGTGCCATAGCTCACTCACTCTGGCGCAAAGGGTATTGGATCTGAAACGGTTGCACCCCTCTTTGTTCGAAAATTGTCGAATTATTCTTGCCGGAGGAATCTTCAATAGAGAGACCGCCTTCATGGCTGCCATGCTCGGGGTGGATGCCATCCAGATGGGGACCGCCTATCTGGCCACCAGTGACATCGTGGAAACGGGTGCCCTGACACCGCTCTATCAGCGTATGATCTTGGAATCGTCTCCCGGGGGAACGGTCGTTTCCGGCCAGGATACCGGACTTCGGGTTCGATCCTTGCGATCCTTGCGCACGGATGCGGTGTTCGCCCTGGAGCGGGAGTTTGCAGGAGGACAGCAGGATGAGCATTCCTTCCGCTCAAAAATCGAAGAGATAACCGCGGGGAGCCTCTTTGCAGCGGCCCGAGGCCTGGATAAACCAGGTGGTGTGCCCTTGGATGAACAAACCTGTCTGCAACGGGGGCAATTCATGAGTGGGGCCTGCGCCGGCCTCCTCGGTAAGGTTATGGATCTTGGCTCGTTTCATCGCTCTCTAGCTGAAGGCACTCTTTTGCTGCATCAGCCATTTACCGGTTCGGTCAATAAAAACCTCAATACATCGGCCTCGCGAGTCAGCCCTGAGAGAAACGATGGGGCACGGATCGCCATCACCGGGATGAGCATTCTCAACACCCTGGGCGAGAGTCCTGAGGAAATCTGGACTGCAAGCCTGGCCATGCAGAGCGGGATTACCCTGGTTCCGCCTTCGAGGTGGGATCACAGCCTTTTTTATGATTCCCGGCCACAGGTTTCGGATAAAACCTACTGCAAGGTTGGCGCGTTCCTCAATTTTTCGGCCTCTCGCAAGGAACTGGGAATTCCTCCCCACGATTTTCGATCCATGAGCGAAGCCACAAAAATCACCCTGTGGCTTGCGGACAAAGCCATCCGGGCATCCGGCATTCTGGATTCGGGAATACCGCGCGAACGGATCGGGGTCCTTATCTCTCAAAACTCGGGCGAGGCAGCGGGGCCCCTCCCCAATACCATTATACGGGCCTATGTGCATGATATCATCGGCTCGATACAAAGGGTTCTCCCCCTTGCGCAGGATCAACAGCGCGCAATCGAACGAGAGATCAAATCCGGCCGCATGGCCCCGGACGACACCACCCTCTTGGGCAGACTTAATTGCGCCGCCGCTGGCTTCATCTGTAACCGGTATGGGTTCATGGGGCCAAGCTATGCGGTCACCGCAGCCTGCGCGACCTCTCTGGTCGCCCTGTACAGCGCCGTCCAGATGATCCACAACGGCGTCATCGATGCGGCTATTGTCGGTGGCGGTGAGGAGCATCTTACCCATTTGCATTTCCTCGAATTCTCCGCTCTGGGCGCACTGTACGGGCTATCCGGACGAGAAAGGCCCGCGCATGAGACATCTCGTCCCTTTGATGGCGAACGGGACGGGATGGTCCTGGGCGAAGGCGGAGGCATGATTATCATTGAACGGGAAAATATGGCCCGCGCACGAGGCGCACGTGTTCACGCCGTCGTCACCGGTAT
>JAQUEZ010000414.1 GCA_028684915.1 Desulfobulbus sp. | reverse complement strand
GGCAAAGGTGATCACGAAGCGATCCTATGGATTTCGCACATACGACGGGCTAAAAATAGCTTTATATCATGGGCTTGGTGACCTGCCGACCCCGAGGGCTACCCACAGATTCTGCTGAGGAACCGTTTTTCGATACGGTTCAAGATAGTCTTAATGTGCATCCTGTCTGAGCTAAGCTGAGGAGTTTTTGGAAGAAACTTTCCCCGGCAAGGTAAGACAGGATGCTTTTTCTGAAAACCCGCAACAGGACATTGGCAATAGCATGGAGCCCCGACTCTATCAAGGCCAAGCCCTGCGGGTGTGCGCTGTGCGCACAGCCTTGACAGAGCCGAGCCTCCCTGCTCCACCTGAAGGTGGCAAGGGTGACGGGGCGGCAGGCGCCCCACACCTTCACCTCCGGCGGGGCTCAGGTTCTGGGGCTCATTTTCAAAGAGCTACCCACAGATTCTGCGGACGAGGCCGAAGGTGATTACGGCATACCGCTGACGCGGGCCCCACTGATTAGATAGGCAACAGCTTCAATCCTTGGTACCCTCATCAGCGCTCTACACTACACAATGTTTCTTGATGAATCTTTTTATTACAGATAACACAAGCCGGAGAAAAGGCTTGGGATCATAAAAGGATAATAATGCGAACTGGATTCTGTTATTAAAAATAATAGAAAGATATCGTTTTGCTTTTTTTAAAGTTAAATTTCGCCACTGCCTTTCTCTAAAAAACATAATGATGAAAGGCAATTCCATTATCCAGTAAAAACTATTCTTCTTATTCTGATAATTCGCTGTTTCGTGGAATTTCCCGCATAAATCCAGATAGCTTATCAGTGCAATATTCTGATCGCATTTTCTCGACAGTTCTATCTGTAGCCAGGGACGGGTATTAATTTCGATCAATTTAAATAAATTGTCCCGCGAATCCTGTTTTACTTCAACTTCAGCAATTCCCTGAAATTTACATGACTCAAGAAACGAAATGATTTTTTTTTCTGATTCCGGAATGTCTGCAGACTTCACTACAATGCCGATTCCGTTTCCTCTAGGGCTCTGACAAATTTTTTGAAAAACAAACGTTGCCAATGGTTTCGATTGGTTATTAAAATATGCACACACAGAATAAATAGCATCATCATCACCCGGAATCATTTCTTGAAGAAGAAATTGAAACATTTCAGGACATTCGTGAGTTACACAACGAAAAAGCGATTCTTTGTCGTTTATAATTTTGGTTTTGAATCCCGCTCCGGTGAATACCATATACCCATATAAGGGCTTAATAACTGCCGGAAAAGAATTCCATGCCATGACATTCTGAGAAATTTCGTTGCCTTTGAAAACGGTTGTTTCAGGAATAGAAATACCTTTAATACGCGCTTCTCTCGTAAGTGAATATTTGTTATTGATTAATTCGATAACTTCATCACATGGTATGCATAAAGAGTAGAATCTTTCCAAATTGTTTCTATGTTTTGATACAAGAAAAACATATTCATCCCGATCCACATATAAAACAGGTTTTTCAGAAAACTGCTTCCCATAGGATATCAGAAATTCAATAACAGATTCAGGGGCAGATGAGTTTTTAATAATCGTTTTTTTTGCATATTTTGTCCAGAATGTTTCTGAAGGACGATCAAAATCAATCCCGGTTACCGGTATGTTTTCCTTGCCCAGCGCACGGGCTGTTCCAAAACCGGTTATTGACATTCCAAGAATTACAGCATGGTTTTTTACCATAACTTTGCCTTTCACCTTGACAGTCAAAAGTTCTATGTATTACGTACTGTAGCGCCTTGATGTAAAGAACTCGCTAACCATACATGCTTAAATGACAAATTATATAATCCCATCACTAAAAACTTACCAGCTATTGTACGTATAAAATATTTGACGTGTAAAAAAAATTCTGTACGCGGTTAGCGCTTCAATTGTAGTTATCGGTGTAATTTTGTATTTGGCCATGCCCGAAATCCATAATCACTATTGAAATATTTCACGAATCCCTGATACATCCATTTCAAATATTTCTTGAGTATGGTTAATAGAAACACTTCTGATTCTTTTTAAGCGATACAATGGAGAGTTAAGAGTATTTTTACCTGGTATTGTTGTTACACTACATGCTGCTCCACAGTCTTGAAGCACTCTTTCATCAAATTCGGAAAAGTCTTTGATTGTTCCATTTGGGTAGCTAAAAGGGATAAAATCATTGCATGTTATACGTATTACCGCTTTTACAGAGGAATCTATTTCAAATATTCTCTCTTCAGGGGACAACTGTGACAGAATTGCATGACTGGATGTATGCGCTCCCCAACTGAATAAAGAACAAGCCTCCCTAATTTGCATTGAAGAAATTGGCGCCAGCAATCTTTTGTGGTCATCTGAAATCATTGCTTGGCACTGTTCCCAGAGTGGCTGTATTTCTTTGGAAAAAGAATAGACCGAACAGATTTTATAGTCTGGCAAATTATTGAATTTGTTAATAAAGTCGACATCAGTGATACGCTTGCTGTTGATAAAATCTATGATGCAACGATGCATGTCAAAATGAAAAAATTTATTACTGTCAATATAGTTTGTTGCCAAAAAAACGGTCACTGGAATTTCGAAATTCTTTAGGATTTCTTCCCCATAAAAAAAGTTGTTTGCATAACCATCATCAAAGGTAACCACGACTGATTTAGGAGGGAAAGGCTTCTTTTCCTGTACGTGGCAGACAGCTTGAGAAAGGGAGACGGGATTCATCATTGTTTTGATAAATTTCATCTGACTCTCGAATTGTTCGGTTGTGACAAATGCGGGTGATATCCAGGAAAATTTTTTGTCATCTGGCAAACAAAGGGCATGGTAAGAAAGTATAGTTAAATGCTCATTCCATAAGTGTAAAAGGAAATTATTTATTCCTGTCATGGTTATGAACTTCGAGGCAAATGTTTTCAGGAGTTTCCTAGAAATCATTTTCCACACCCATAATTGAACAGTAAAACTGTTCGTATTTTTCCACCATTGTTTCCTGGTTAAATTTCTCGAAAACAATTTGCTTGCCCCTCTCGGCTAAGTTTTGGGCCAATTCACTATTCGTTAGCAACTCAACAATTTTTAATCCGATTTTTTCCGGAGATTTTGCTGGGGCGAGGAGCCCATTGATATTATTTATTATAAGTTCGTTAATTCCTTCAACATCGGTAGCCACGATGGGGGTACCGCTTGCTGCGGCTTCAAGCAAGCACAAAGGCAATCCTTCAAATAGCGATGTTAATACAAAGATCTCAAACGTTCTAAGCAGAGTTGCTACATCTTTTCTATAGCCAAGGAACACAACAGAATCTTGAATTGCGAGCTCACAAGTCAATCTTTCCAAATTATCGCGCAAAGGCCCGTCTCCTGCAATTACCAACACAGCTTCTGGTATGTGATGGAGAACAGTTTGCATTGCCCTGATGAGTGACGCGTGATCTTTTTGATCTCGCAGTACCGATATATTTCCAATTATTTTTGCGTTTTTTGCGACAGGGAAGGACTCTCTAGCACTGACGACTCCCCTGCCATCCATTTCATGGAATTGATCGATATTTATCCCATTGGTTATCGTCTTGATTTTAAATTTCAAAAATGGAAATTTTGTTGAATAATATTGTTCGAGGTGCTCTGAAATGCTCAGAAAGAAATCGATAAATCTATATAAAACAGCGTTATATATATAAATTTTTCGGGGTGAGGCTACCTCCACTTCAAATTTTATATGCTCAGAATGCACAAGGTGGTTTTTTCTATAAAATAATTTTGCCAGGCAGGCATAAAGAAGCGGGCCTTGGCCATGGGTATGAATGATGTCAATGCGTTCGTCTCTTGCCAGACGGGCTATCTTGCCAGGAAGGGATAAATCCTTGCCTGGTTTCTTGCTAAGACTAAAATGCCGTGTGCCATTTGTTAAAAGTATCTTTCTGAGTTCCCCCCTATCTTCCAAAGCACAAACAGAAACTGAAAACAATGGTGAACGATTCAGTTTTTCTGCGAGCCTTGCGGCGAGAGTTTCAGCACCACCCACACCCATTGAACCTATTACTAACATTAAATTTAATTTCATCGTTGCCGTCTATTTTCTCCTTAAAATTTAGGTCTCGTCCGCAAAATTTGTGGGCTGCTCTTAGAAAATAAGCCCCAGAGCCCAATGCACCTGCTCGGATTGGATAGCAAAAAATCACACTTAATCAGTGCAGCACAGGTCTTTACCGGTCAACCCACTCATTCTGCAGAGGAACCGGCAGTTTTTCGACTTTGACCCCACAGATTGGACACTGCACCCGCCGTGGAGCGTAGAGGAAAAAGACTGGTATGGCCCATAATGGGACAAAAGCAAAAGTCCTGACACGTAATGTGTCGTACCCTG
>JAQUEZ010000413.1 GCA_028684915.1 Desulfobulbus sp. | reverse complement strand
CCAAATTTTTCCATCAGGATTGAGCATGACTTCCACCACGTCCGGATCCCGCAGGGCAGACATGATGACCGGGCCAAGATTATGCTCCAATGAAGCTAATAAACGGTTGTCGGCAATCATCTGGCCCAATCCTCACCGCCAGATAAAAATCACGACATTGATCAGAGCCGAGGCCGTCACAATGGCGGTCAACCAAAACAGGCTGGTGTTAAAGCGTTCCATTCTCCCGGTGTGCCCGGAAAACAACCGAGACATTTCTTTCGCAGAGGCACTGGAGAGGCTTTGTCCCAAATGGGTAGTGGTTTGCTCCACCGCCTTGACGTACCCGTCGGTTCGTTCCGCAAGAATGGCTGTCAGCGCTTTACGATGGCGATCAAGCAGCTTTTCTTCTTCCGCGAGAAAGGCGTTGAGAACAGTGACGATCATCAAAATCGGATCATCAGGGGACACCGAGGCCGAATTTTTCACGGCCAGGAGGGTACGAACCTCTTCTAAACTGAGGCCGATACCATCAGGGAGTTCCGGTATGGCCTGCTCCGCTTGCAATGCGTCTTGGGTTTCCATCATCTTTCCCTTTCACTGAGCTTCGATCAGCTGCGCCTTGTCGACTTCCCGGGATACTTCCGCCCAGAAAGTTATTAGGCGTTGTCGCACCATGACCGGTTGATTGGAATGAATAGCGGCTTCAAAGGTTTCTCGGCGGGAGAGCAAGGCTTCCAGGTCCTTGCCAAAGGTCGATTGTTTACGAGCAGGGACCTCAATGATGGAACGAAATTGGCTGCAATGCTCCTGGTAGACCTTGAAATCCTCAAAAACTTTGCCGTTCATGGCTATCTCGCCAAAATACCGGTTCAACCAGACGACAATTGATGCCGAGGGAAACGAGGTGGCCAGGGTTTTGAGACCGGATGCTGTATCAACAACAGCCTGCCCGCCTGTCATGACCGTGTGCAACAGAACCGCATGGCCTTCCTGATCGAGGAGTTCAAGTGCGGCATTATCCTTGAGATAGGAGCAAAGAGGCAGGAACGTGGAGGCACCGTTATCGATGACGATATGGTTTTCTTCGTTTTGCTGGAGGATGATTTCCATGAGGGAATCAAACCGACGCTGATCGATGTCGTCTCCGTCCATGATATCGAGCGACTGCACGGACAGCCCTTTATAGCCCGAGAAGGTCGCATTGACGGGATCGGTATCAACTCCGGTGACAGCAATCCCCTGCTGCTGCAAATACTGGTAGAGCAGAGAGGCTATCAGCGATTTCCCCACCCCACCCTTTCCCTGCAAAACAAAATGAACGGTGCTCATAGTGCCCAACTCCCTTTGAGTTTTTCTTTCTGGAGTGCCTTTCTTTTTTTTAAGAATATTTTAAATACTTTTACCGCGAGAAATCCTTTGCGATATCACACTGATATTTCGCACCTTATCGACATCGATATTTCCGTTTTTGCTACCCGCTATGCCACGCTTCGCTACCCGCTATGCCACGGTTTACCTACCTGCTACGCCACACCACCTACCCGCTATGCCACGCCAACCTACCCGCTGCGCCACGCTTCCCTACCCGCTATGCCACGGGCACCTACCCTCTGTGCCACGCCTTCCTACCTGCTATGCCACTGGGTACGAGGCGGTTTTCTACCTGCTACGCCACACTTTCCACGGTTCGCGGGAAGACATGCACCTTGTCCTCAGCATCGATGCTCCAGGACCCAATCGCCTCTATTTCAACCAATTCATTGAGGGCTTTCTTGAGCTGTTGGCGAAATTTGTAGAGTTCTTTGCAGGTTGACCTGCTCATCTGACAGATCGTCGCGGTCTTCAGGGGATACAACTCGGTGCTGCTGTACAGACCATGCAGCCATTTCGCGAGATTGTTCCTGAGACAGAGCCTCTTGCGCCATTCCAGAGAGGTCCATCCAAGATCCAGCAATGATCCCAGGTCGGCATTCACCCGCAGAAAAAATCTGTTTTTGACCGAGTCATGGTAGAAATCGTAAATGAGCGGCCCACCATAAATCCGCATTTTTCTCAGTACTGGCTGGGGAACGTTATCCCCGTACTGAACCTCAACCAGACAGGCACAGAGGCGCCGGATGGAATTGAACAGCCAATCCTGGCCTGATTTCCCTGGTTTTTTGTTCAACGCCTTTAGAAAGCCCCGAACCGAAAACTCCACCAAACCGCTTGATTTTCGTATCGCGGCCTGTTGCGCAGCAAGATGGACGGCATGAAGCATCACATCTAAATCTCCTTGATCGAGCGATCCGCCTGTGAAATAGATGGTGACGTTTCGAAATGAATAAATCTTATGCTTTTCCAAATACTTCCGGTGACCACGCTGAACCATGCCAAACATGGCGGATTGGAGAAAGGTGTTGGGGGCAACATGATTTTTCTGAGCCGCATCCGGCAGCCGTGGAGTGTTATATGGTTCAAGGATGCCAGGCAATTCAGGAATTGGTTTCCTCAAGATCTCCATCTGCTTTCCCACATGCGCTTGCTCCGGCTACCGACTTTTGCTTGATGCCTCTTTAATCAAGCAAATCCATACCAACCAATCGTATTTTCCGTGTTTCCGGATGCGTGTTTTTTGCTTGCCCAAAAGCTCCTGCCTAACTTTGATATTTCACACCGCCTTTCTTACTTACTGCCAAACTCACCTTTCCTGTCGCAAGGAGCCAAGCTTAACAATTAAAGATTGCAATTTGATTTCTAGCCCTATTATTTAATTTGCGCAAAAGGGCAAACTACTGCTATTATACGGCTATTAAAATTCGTAATACTGGACGAGCTGTCTATTAACGAGCTTGATTTCCCGCAACTTTTGAGGCAGCAGAGTAACTATTTTTTTTAGCATTGCCTTATTCTTTTTGCAGTTCGTTAATTGCGACCCTTATATTTTTAAAAAAATAGTGCTTGTTTTTTACCCGAATGCAAGGGCCTCTGTTTCCCCCTATTTGCAGACTGTTTTTTTTATTACTTGCGAATCTGCTTTACTATGCTTTATTTTTTAATTCATTTTTTAAAGCAGATCAAGCAAAAACCTGGTGAGCCGAATGAAATCTCTCAGTTTTGAAGATTTGTTCAAAAAAATCAAGAAGATATCAAAAGGAAAAAATCAGAAAGAAGTGGCACAAGCTCTTGGGATTTCTCCGCAAGCAATCACGGACGCCAAAAGGAAAAATAAGATCCCAGAGACCTGGTTTGACATCATCGAGGAGAAATTCGGTCTCTCAAAAGACGAGCTGATTTGCTACGAGGACAAGACGGGCAAAGGAACATTCCCCACGACTAGCGCTGGGCAGTACACAGAAAAGGACAGCTACGATCAAATTATGGACGAGTTCTTTGAACTCGTAAAAGAGTGGCAGGTTGAAGAAAACGGACGCGGTACCAGAACCGCCATAGACTTCATCCAAGAATTTCCAAAGCGTTTCGAAGAAATGGCGTTGTGGCAAAAAAAGAGGAAGGAAGATAATACGATGTCATCGGTGCCGGGAATAAAATCGGCTGGAGGGAATTAATTGTTTTTTGGCAGCTTGCGGGAAAGAGTCGCCTCATACTGCTTGCCGGAAAGATTCATTACATAGTGAGCATTCAGCACACTACTTCTCCCTTACACTGCAAGTGGCCGAGGCCTTCCACAGGCGCAACTGTTTCAATGGTCATGACTAGATAGGTCTGGTCCCATTCTTAGGTGCGATACTGGCTCCAATTTTATCCGCCGTTGCTGCATTGCTCGGGGGATTGGCAGGTGCGAGGCTTGACCGTGCCCAAGCACCAGAACAAGGATGGGTAGGAGTTGTTTCAAGAGGTGATCATTGTTTCCCGAAAATTGTTTGAGTTACTTGCTTCTATTTTTATGGCCTTGAAAGACAAGAGGAAAGATCAATAAGTTGCCCAACATAGTCCCCGCAGAGTAATCAATGCCCAAATCCTCAACCGCTATTATCGGCTCCCCTGCCCCACCGCCTTCCAGATCAGTCGATCCACTGATTGTCGAGCGCACAATATTCAACGCCGACAGAACGCACCGATTTACGCTCTTCCGATATTGGGGAAACCCTGATGACTATGCCTGCGGCATTAGCATGAACCCATCCGGTGCGGCGGAAGACGTAGGTGATCCGACTGTGGACGGAATGGTCCGTCGAGCCCGGGAGTATTGGGGCGTCGGCGCTTACTATCAACTGAACGTAATGTCCATTCGTAGTACGTATTCGTCAGACTTGGCGACAACTGCAGTGGTCAATTGCGTATTCCGGAAGAAAACGGCCAGCGTTCCGGCGGGAAAACGGCCACCATTCCGATGGGAAAACGGCCGGCGTTCCGATTGGAATGCGGCCGCCATTCCGGTGAAAACGGCCAGTACAAATTGAGAGTGTAGTCGCGG
>JAQUEZ010000412.1 GCA_028684915.1 Desulfobulbus sp. | reverse complement strand
GTGAACGGCACGAGATTCAGATTTTGCGAGGTGCAGTGAGCAAGGACCATGTCCATATTCTGGTTTCTGCACCACCGAGCATATCGTAAGCTTTTTGAAGAATTTCCCCATGTAAAGAAGCGATATTGGGGACGGCACTTTTGGGCCCGTGGGTACTTTTGCGTGTAACGGCTGGCGAGCTGACAAAAGAAATGATCGAAGAATACCTCGCACATCATTTTGAACCCAAGCCTAATGACCGTTTCGATATTGAGTCTTAAACCGGCTGCGCAGCCTGCCGGTGTTGCTGGACTTTCAGTCCGCGATCTTAAATCCACCGACTTACAGTCGGTGGTTGTTTAGTATTATTCAACGCAATATCAATAAAATGCGAGACGGCATCATGTTTCACGTGAAAAACCACAAACAGCCCAACATCCTCGATCCATGGGCCCACTTGGGACCCAATCGGCGCAATCTCTTGGATGGTTCATGGGCAGGACTTTTTCAGCAATCCATTCTCCCAGAGCTACCGGTCGAGTCCCTGCGCCGACATTATCATACCTGCCATGGTCGGCCTACCAAGGAACTGAATGCTATGATGGGGTTGATGATTCTTCAGCAAATGCATGATTGCACCGACCAAGAGGCGGTTGAACAATTCTGTTTTAATATTCAGTGGCACTATACCCTCAACATCACCTCGCTCACCGACGCAGCTGCGTACATTAGCCACAAAACGCTTTGGACCATGCGGAATCACTTGGCCACGGACGCGAGCTCTCGTTGGAGTTGATCCGGCCCCGCTCGATCGGGGTCGAGCATGTGGGTAAGGCTGCCTTGGAATGGCTTGATTTTTCGTGCATACTTGCAAAGGCAGGCCTCAACGGCGCCCAGCAGGCAGCAGCCATCGGCAGTGTAATTGGGCGCATGGCCGATCCGGGCAGCGAGTTGTCCACCTGGCATTGGCTGCGGAAGTGCAGCGGCCTGGGTGAGTTGATCGATGTCGATTTCGAGGCCATGCCCCTGATGCGCCTCTACCGGAGCTCGGACCTGCTGGTCAAGCATCGGCAAACCATCGAGGAGATGCTCTTTCACCGTATCGACACCCTGTTTTCCCTGCCGGCAACCGTCACCCTTTACGACCTGACCAACACCTATTTCGAGGGCGAGATGGCCACCAACCACAAGGCCCAACGGGGGCATTCCAAGGAGAAACGCTCGGACTGCCCCTTGGTGACCCTGGGGCTGGTCCTGGACGGCAGCGGTTTTATCCGGCGTTCGCGGATGTTTGCCGGCAACGTCGTTGAGGGGACGACGCTTGCCGAGATGCTCGCGGGGCTGGGCGCCCCTGCCTCGGCCATGGTGATCATGGATAGAGGCATAGCCACCAGGGAAAACATCGCCTGGCTTGTTGCCCATCACTACCGCTATCTGGTGGTCAGCCGGGAACGTGCCCGGCAATTTGACCCCACAGAGGCTGCTGAGACCACTTCGGCCTCTGGGCAGACCATCCGCATCCAACGGGTGGAAAATGAAGACGCCACCGAAGCCCGGCTCTACTGTCACTCGCAAGAGCGGCAGGACAAGGAGACGGCGATCAACCAGCGCTTTGTCGACCGTTTCGAGCAGGAGCTGGCCAAGATTGCCGCCAGCCTCGACAAACCTCGCACCACCAAGGAGCGTGACAAGCTGCTGCTGCGCATCGGTCGCCTGATCGCCAAATCCCACGGCATCGGTCAGCACTACCGCATCGAACTGATCCCCGATGCCAGCGGCACCAAGGCTATTGGGTTGACCTGGGAGCGGTTGCCGGTGGAGGGTAGCATGCTCACCCATCCTGGCGTCTACTGCCTGCGCACCAACGAGCTCAGTTGGGACGCGGCCAGGCTGTGGCAGACCTATACCATGCTCACTGACCTGGAGGCGGTGTTTCGCAGCCTCAAATCCGAATTGGGACTCCGCCCGATCTACCACCACAAGGAGGACCGGGCCGAAGGCCACCTATTCATCACCGTGCTTGCCTATCAGGCGGTCCAGGCCGTGCGGCGTCAACTCAAAGTTCATGGCATCAACGAGAGCTGGACATCGCTGCGCGGTATCCTTGCTGTCCAGCAACGGGTAACCGCCACCTTCACCCAGCGCGACGGTCGGACCCTGCATGTGCGCAAGGCAACAGTTCCCGAGCCGACGTTACGAAAAATCTACGACACCTTGGGGCTGCCACTCACCCCCGGTGGCGTCAAGAAAATGATCAAATGACGCCTCAAAAAAACAATTGTAGTGCCACTGGAGATTTTTTCGAGATGTAATTGTTTGATTTTAATTGTTATCTTTTTAAGAGTGTTAAACTCGGGCTGGGCAAAGTCCTCACCTGCCCGCAGGGGGCGGTTCCTGACAAGGTGAAGAAATCAAAATCGGGTTACAGCATAGTTTTTCCTGCTGCAACCTGCCTTGCATGCCCAGCGTTTGACCAGTGCCCCGTCTCCAAGGGGAAGAAGGCCTGTTACTACCGGTATACGGCTAAGGATATCCGCTTGGCCCGTCGACGACAGGAAGAAGACAGCCCGACCTTTAGGGAAACGTATCGATACCGGGCCGGTGTCGAGGCGACCATGTCGGAACTAGACCGGCGCACCGGGATCAAGCATCTCCGCGTTCGAGGCATGAAAGCAGTGCGGTTTGCCGCCTTCATGAAGGCCATTGGTTTGAATATATTGAGGGCCAGCAGGCATCGGGGATGGAAAAAGAGCCCCGATGCACCATTTTGGGGCCTATTTCTGCTTCTTTTGGAGTCCTGGTATTATTCGTCCGAAGAAAAGGTTAAAACCCCCGCCTTTTAGGCGGGTAGCATTCTGCTAGCAGCTGGCTTATACTGGCGAGTATGGAATATCGCCAAGAAAACCATACCAAATACAAGATCGAATATCATTTTGTCTGGGTGACAAAATATCGTTATCACGTACTTGTAGGTGATATTGCCCTTCGAGTCCGTGAATTAAGCCAACGGTCCGCAAGGTGGTCCAAAGCTACCAAAAAGGCATCTCGCTATGCAAAACAGCAATGCAGGAAATTGAGGAACGCCTAGAGTGGAAACATGGTCTTGAGAAATGGTGCATCAAGATTGTTCCTCAAAAACAAATTGGATGATTATTTTTTCCGCGGCCCTTACGATGCGCTGGTAGTATTTCTTTCTCAACAAGAACACTGATTGGATGTGGGTTTCAATGTTGTGTACGGGTCCTGCATCTGCAACCATCACATGGAGTTTTGAGCATGAGTACAACATTACAAGCGGTTGAGAATTTCATTGCCTCCTGGGAGGCGACTGCGGAGGGTAATAAGGCAGGATTTATCCGTCTAAAAGATCGTTTGGCCGCAAAAGATGGGTCGGTTCTGGAATTTCATCCCAGACCCGGGGTCACGTATTCTTTGCGTGGTACTGTCCCTTCAAAACAGCGGGCACTGTATGTGATGGTGGATGTGATAGAAGATGATCCTCGCTGGCTTTCCGTCTGTTTCTTTGGCGATATGATCACCGACCCCCAGGAACTGGGCTCCTTTGTCCCCGGCGGTCTGCTTGGCAATGATGCGATCTGCTTTGATCTCGAAGAGTGTAGTGAAGAGGCGATTGGCTACGTTGAGGCCAGAATTGACGAGGCGTATCAGAGCGTAGCTCAATAAGAGGCGACAAGCCGGCGTTGCGAGGGCCCGAACAACCACCACATGCTGTTCTTGCCCGACCGGATTAATTGCGTTTGCTGCCGGTCCGAAACATTTCACCGTAAATGGAGGGAAGCTCATTATCGGATAGCCCCTGGACCACCGCTTCAACATCATAAGGGCAACGATGGTGGCTTACCTCTATATTGCCTTTTTTTATGCTTAAAATTGCATAGGACGCCTCGGGGTTGTTGTCAAACATTCTCCCAACCGATCCGGGGTTGATGAAATGAACGCCCCCTATATGTCGATGGTACGGGCTGTGGGAGTGACCGGTGACGATAATCTCGCAACTGGTTTCCTTGGCGAGTTCCTTGAATCGTTTTTCCGGAGTATCGGCAAAGAGAAACTCCTCATGATCCGCCGGGCTGCCATGGTAAAGCCCGATGAAGGTGTGGCCGAGGCGGAGCAGCTTTTTCTTCTTCAATTCGAGCAGGTAGCTTCTGTTCTCCGGACTGAGCACTGCGGCGGTGCAGGTGTACATAATCCTTTTCTCTGCTTTGGCCGGTTTTTTGAAATTTTTTCCTTTTAAGAGTTTGATCACCCGGTCGTCGGTGTTGCCTCGAATGGAAAAGGCCTGACGAGCTTGCAGCCAATCCAGGGTTTCGTTGGGAAAAGGGGCATAGACCAGACTGTCGCCGCAGTTGAGAGTATGGCTGCATTCCTGCTCAGCCACCGCCGTACTCACCGCTGCCAGGGCAGGATAG
>JAQUEZ010000411.1 GCA_028684915.1 Desulfobulbus sp. | reverse complement strand
GGGAAATTTGCGAAACCATCCACGACAAGCGGGAAAGAGTCCTCATTTTCACCCAGTTCAAAGAGTTAACCGCCCCACTGTCCCGGTTTCTCACCACCATTTCGGGCGCGAAGGGTTGGTGCTGCACGGCAGCATCCCGGTGGGCAAACGCAAGAAACTTATCGAGCAGTTTCAGGGGCCGGAGTATATTCCCTACTTTGTGCTTTCGCTCAAAGCCGGGGGAGTCGGCCTCAACCTGACCGCCGCCAACCATGTCATCCATTTCGACCGCTGGTGGAACCCGGCGGTGGAAAATCAGGCAACGGACCGGGCCTTTCGCATCGGCCAAAAAAAGAACGTCATGGTCCACAAATTTCTGACCCAGGGAACAGTCGAGGAAAAAATCGATGCGATGTTGACCGTCAAGGCACGGCTGGCCAGTGATATCGTCGCCGCCTCGGGTGAGCAATGGATCACCGAGATGAGCAACGAGGATATTTTGCACCTTTTCAGGGTGTCTTGAGTAATTCAGCTTTTCGGGCAAGATCAAGGCATGCGAAGAATTTTACCGGAGGCATATGCACAATATGCCGAGGATAAAATTTTGTGCGTAACGCCGATATTGGCAGAAAAATGAATTAATCGCGGGTGCCCTTTACCTTGAACGCATAATGTTCTTCAGGAGATACGCATGAGCGACTGGGATTATCCGCAATACGTCTCCGTGGCCCAAAAACAGGCCAAGGCGGACAAGAAACTCAAGCAGCTACAAAAAAAGATGCCGGATATCCGACCAGTGCGCCTCACCGGCAACAGTTTGGCCCGCACCTGGTGGGCCAAAGCTTGGAATAAGAACCTGGAACGATATGCGGACTACCAAAACCGCATAGGCCGTGGCAGAAGCTATCTCCGCCACGGGGCGGTCCTGGACCTGCAAATCACCAACGGGGAGGTCTCTGCCCTGGTCATGGGCACGGCCGCCAATCCCTACCAGGTAACGATCAATATCAAGCCCTTAAGCCGTAACCAGTGGCAAGGGATCAAAAGGCAATGCGAAGGCAACTTGAAATCGTTGCAAGACTTGCTGGCCGGAAAATTCCCCAAGCCTCTGGGTGATATTTTTTTCGACCAGGATCAGGGCCTGTTCCCCACGCCCAAGGGGATCCGCTTTGACTGCAGTTGCCCGGACAGCGCCTCGATGTGCAAGCATGTAGCGGCCACACTCTATGGGATTGGAGCCCGTTTCGACGAAGATCCCTCGCTGTTTTTTACCCTGCGGGGCGTAAAGAGCGAGGACCTGGTTGGTGAGGCAATCCGCGACACCACCGAGGCTCTGCTCACCAAGTCCCGCCGCAAAAGCGCCAAAGTGATCGACGAGTCCGATCTTGGCGACATCTTCGGCATTGACCTGGACGGCCTGCCCGATTTTTCCGCTCCTCCCGGAAAAGCTGAAAAAGGAAAAAAAGCATCGAAATCAACACCCCCGGTGTCCAAGCCATCGGCCGCACGGAAAAAGGCGGTGTCTGCCCCCTCAACTACCACAACACCGCAACGCAAAAAAATAACCCGATCACCACAGACGGCCACCGAGCGGGTCGCGGCTCTCATTCCCGCCGGGGGCACCGGGATAGGTATCGCCGACCTGACTGCCCAAACCGGCTATACCAAAGGCAAGCTCTACGGGATAGTCCACCGGCTCAAACAGGAAGGCATCATCACCAATGCGGCCCACGGGATGTATGTGAAGGTTTAGGGGATAAAACAAGAGCGGCTTGTGGGGAGCTCACGGAATAGTGGATTGGGCAAGTGAAAACTCGATTCCAATGCAGGGTAACGCCGGGTGCATCCGATACTTATGGCGAATTGCTTCGGCCAGACCCCATGGAGCGGTTATTGTGGGAATCTAGCCCCTCTACATAGAGGCGATCCTGTAAATCCCATAACTAGTGCTCGAACGAAAACTGATTTTCTCAAGTTATCTTTCTAGAATTATATTGAAAAACTAAAATTTTAAAAAATGAAGATTTTTTGATTGGAGTACCACAAAACAGTGCTTTGCTATAGTATCACCTTAATTTTCTGAAAGATGACTTAAGCCACTTGGTCACCGCAAGAATCTTCATATTGAAACCGATGGGCATCTTGCTATTTGTTCGTTTCTTTTTCAGTTTTCGTTCAGTCACTAACTATCGGATACACCCGATCGAAAGTGCCAATAAGTTCATCAGTAATATCCGCCTCAAGAGATCCGGTGCCTGGTGGAAAGTCGAATACGCAAACAATATCCTCAAACTGCGTTGCGCCAAGTACAACTCAAAATTTGATTCCTTTTTTTACTGAGTACGAGCAAAACGCCAAGGCACAGAGAGCATCACGCCCGAAGAGGATCCGACGGGTTAAATAATGCCATAAGCTTCGGATGCACCCATCACCATTTGCTGCTCCCAGGGCGGTCCGCCCTGATCCCTTTACTCGACACGGATGACTGGCGCCGATTCGGCGGGAGGTGCAATCTGATCCGCACCTCTCTGGGCCTGATGTGCCGCTGCCAAGAAAAACCAGCGCAGGGCGGCGCGGGCCGCCACGATGGGCTTGCCTTGCTCCTCCAGGCTTCGCAGATACTCGAGAACGCTCGCCACCGAGGCCTGCCGGCGTATCGCTTTCAAATACTTCAGAAAGGCGAAGATCTCGCTTTCGTGCCCTTGCGCCAGAGCCGATGCGAGCGGTTCATTGTGCAACACCTCCCTCCAGCGGGGAAAAGAGACCGGCGTGGTCGACGGTGCAGCCTGTTTGTCTTTCAAGTTTGTCATAACACCGATTCTAACCAGATTGTATTCTGGGTTCAAGGGAGTTTTTGTGGCTGAGACCGTGCGGAATAAAAAAGATAATAGCAACTAACACCCTGGAGATACTGAAATTACAGGGTCTTTTTTTATATTGACTGCGGTGCAGGATAAGGGGTACGATTACTTAATATTTTCACCTGTTACTCACAAGATTAACAGGCCTATTTATACTGTTGGCAATAACTACTGAATATCAAAATGTATAAATTAAAGTAATATTAAAATCATGAACTTAAATTAGGGAAAACTATGATGTTTTTCGATTGGATCATAAAGATCTCAGAAACAGATGGTTTTGAGGTATTTCTTAGATATCTAATAACTCTACTTGGTTCATTTTCAATGTACCTTTTCTCCTTTTCAAAGGGGTTTGAAGGTGCTGTACCTGTCCTGAAAAGACTGTTTCCACAAAGAAAGAAAGTGTTTTATGACAGGATCGACTTTTTATTAGTGGTATTTATTGGATCAGCGGTCGGAAGTATATTTTTCCACCCTCAAGATTCTTTACAAGCACTAGCAGCGGGTTTTGGGTGGGTAGGTGCAATTAACGTTCTTCTGAAAAATCAAGAAGGAGTTCAAATAAATGGCTGACATAATAATTCCTACTATCCTTATTGGCTTTGTTGGCCTGGCTGCTCTTTTTCTTGCTATCCTTACAATGTATAAAAAATCTTATGCTACAAGTGCTTGGGTAAAATATCCCAGCATGATATTGGCGTCTTTGGCCTTATTTTCTACTCTATATATAAAAGTCTTAAATCCTGCCCCGCCTGAGGCATTAGCAATTTGTGAGCAAGTATCTACTTTTGCTCCTACTCAAGTAAATTGTTTCAATAAAAGCTCAGGTTACACTTCACTAATTTGGGAGTTTGAGAATGGGAAGACGGTGTCTGATATAGATACAATCGAAAGAAACTTTGAAGAACCAGGAGAATACAGTGTAAAACTCACTGCTATAAATAAGAATTTATTTAGAACTCTTAAAAGCGATTTTGAAGCAAAATTCTCAATTCAAGAACAACCTAAACCAAAGCCTATATATTTGGATGTGCCTGAAAGAATATCAACATATTCTTCTATAAATAGAACTCAGAAATTTACATTTACTCCAAAGCCAGGTTTCAAAATATTGAATGGCAGTGTATCTGTTAATAGTTCCAATTTTTCGGGAATTCGCACGGCAGAGAAAGAAGGTGATAATTTTATTGTGATAATTGATTTTAATCCACAAATACTTCATTCATCATTTAAAAATTATAGAGAAAAAGCTTTTATAGATGCTACTGTCCTAATTCACCAAGAAAAAATACATATAAAAGAATAAAATTGTGCCAACAAAACGTTTCTGCGGACCCGCAAACAGCGCGGATCCGCAGAACTCCACGATAAGCGAACCGTGAGCTCCGCTGCGCTACGCCCACAGTTCGCTTATCGCCGGCTGTTGAGCGGGACCCGCTCGACCACCCTTGATAGTCTCCGCTCACGCTCCGCCTATCAAGGGCGTTCGAGCGGAAATCTGCCTAGCCCTGGTCACGAGCTTCGCTCGCACCAGAACTAGACAGATTCCGCTCAACAGCCGGCGTTAT
>JAQUEZ010000110.1 GCA_028684915.1 Desulfobulbus sp. | reverse complement strand
AGGTCGTGGTAACTTAGGCTGCTTGGGGAAGTGTAAATTGATCGAACTGAGACCATACTATGAGTTCCTTTCGCTCGGGTGAAATGATAACGGAGTGTTCCCGCATAGGCTGAAAATCAAGGGATGGATCACGATCCGGCACCATGGCGTCAACGCCGCACATCTCGGAGGCAATGGCCCAGGCACCTGGCCGACCGCCAACAGTGGCTGGACGCATTTTTTTCTGATCCATGACCAGCATGCAGGTTTCATCGGGCAGGGTGGCAATAACCGCATTGGGGCCATCGATGATCAAACGGCGGCAGGCGGTACGCAGCCCTTTAAGAAAATCGCCGTTGGGATGCACATCCAACTCTTCGGACTTCAGCGGAGTGATGACGTGTTTGTAGAGTTCCAGCGGCAGTTTCAGTTTTTTGGTCACGTAATGGAGGATATGGGTAAAGGTCTCCGAATCACTGTGATACCCAAGGTAACCAGGAATATTTTTTCCAATGAGCCATTCCTTGATCGGTACATACGCGGTATTCTCACCGTTGGTCATGGTACCGATACCCTGGATGAAGAAGGGATGGCAGGCATACAGATTGATGCCGTAGTTGGTATTCTGACGTCCCTGTGCCATGACAACCCGCGCTTTAATGCGCCCGTCGTTCAGCCCAAGGGCATCCCCCACGTCAAGAGGCCAGCCGACCTCTTTGAGCATAACCACGTCTCGGTAAAGGGAAAAGATAGTGACATCACCACCGTGGGCATCACCGTCGTGGCGAATAGCCAGGCGGATCTCGAGCAACTTGTCGTCGATCTCCTCCAGAGTGAGATTTGCCCAGGCTTCCGGCATCCGATACACCCGGACCATATAATTAAAGCGGTCCTTGGCTTCGATCAGTTGCGGACGACGCTCGAACTCATGAGCGTATTTGATCTGGAATCCCTGGTTCCCCATCCAGTCGGTGAGACGATGAAAGGCGGCCTCGGTATGGGCAATACCAGAGAGGACCACATGGTGGGGTTTGAGTTTGAATTCATCAAATTCTACCCCACGCAGCAACAGGCCGAGCCCGCTGCCGTCGTACCCTTCCTGCATGGCCTCCATGGCCGTGAGGACTTCATAGGGCGAAAAAGGTGTATCTGCGCTTTTTAAGGCTAATCGGCACATGAACAGCTCCTGAAAGGTCTATCTTGATCAGACGAGGCGACCGGTACGGAAAACACAAAAATGTAGATATCCAACAATTTTGTGATCACAAAATCACAGAATTGATAATGGTTGCGAGGAAAAGCATTTACTGAAAAGGGAAATGGTTGTCAAGAACAAAGGATCCCCTTGCAAAGAGCAGCAACAGGTCAAGCCTTTGCAGCTCTTTCCAAGGGGGGCAGACCAGGAAGGAATTATTTACCGAGGACCCCAGTGAGATTTTTAGCTTTATCCAGAGTTTCTTTAACCTCTGAAATCTCTTGAGCCATAGGGATGCTCTTTTTCAAATCACTGCCGGCCTCTTCGACATCACTCAGGCCTTTTTTAAAAGAGCCGATCGCCTTGCCCAAGCCGGAACCGATTTCGGGCAGTTTCTTGCCGCCGAAAATGACAAAGGCAATAACCAGAATGACGATCAACTCAGGGGTTCCGAGTCCAAACATTGCGTACTCCTCACAGAAAAATTAAAAAAGGCCGAGTATCAGGCCTCTTTGTTTTTTTCTTCGTCAATCACCTTGGACTCTTCGTCTTTTTTGGTGGCTTCCTTAAAATTGCGTATTCCCTTGCCAATGCCGCTCCCGATTTCCGGCAGTTTACCTGCACCGAAAATGATAACGATGATAACTAAAATAACAATCAGTTCAGGCATTCCGAGTCCGAACATGGTGACACCTCGCAAAAAATTAACTGAAAACAACAAAAGAAATTGATAATAGCACCAGCAGCAAGGGCCTGTCAACCGCCATTGCTGGTCTTGCGGAACCCGGCACCAATCTCGGCTACGCGTTCCAAAAGGGCTGGCTCATCAAGGGTCAACAGCCTGCGGTTCTCCATCACTACCCGGCCACCTATCACCGAATGGATGACATCACCGCCCCGGGCAGCATAGACCAAATGGGAGGTGGGGTTGTAGATCGGGGTCAGGTGGGGCTGGGCGAGATCCAGCACAATGCAATCCGCCTTTTTGCCGGGCTCTAGGCTGCCGATCAGGTGCTCTGCTCCCAACACCCGGGCCCCGCCCATGGTGGCGGCATGCAAGGTGGTGGCCGCACTCATCACTGTGGGATCCATCCGGTCCACCTTATGAATTTTGGCTGCAGTGTTCATCTCGCCAAACATGTCCACATCGTTATTGGAGGCGCTTCCGTCGGTACCGATCCCCACACAGATTCCCGCTTCCAGCATCTGCACCACCGGGGCAATGCCTGAGGCCAGCTTAAGATTGGACTCTGGACAGTGTGCCACCTTTACCCCACGCTTGGCCAACAGTTCGATCTCGCTGTTGGTAAGCATGACACAGTGGTCGGCGACCACATGGGGCCCTAACAGGCCGAGGGATTCCAGATGGTCCACCGGGCTGCATCCATACCGCTCTCGACAGACACGAACTTCGGCTTCGTTTTCAGCAAGATGAATCACATACAGCGCCTTCTCCTCCCGGGCTAGCCCCCCAAGCCGGATGAGCAGATCCGGTGAGCAGGTATAGACAGCATGGGGATCAACGGTAATCGTGAGTCGGGGGTGGTCACGGTAGCGATCAAAAAGCTCGCGGGTATAAGCAAATCCGTTTTTCAGCTCGCCGTAGTTTGGTGAAGGGAAATCATAGAGGACCTCGCCGACCCAGGCGCGCATGCCCGTTTCCTCGGCGGCACAGGCCACATCCCCGGCAAAGAGATACATGTCGCAAAACGAGGTGGTCCCGGATTTGATCATCTCGGCAATAGAGAGCAGCGTCCCCTGATACACGACTTCGCCAGTCAGCGTTGCCTCCACAGGAAAGATATAGTCCTGAAGCCACTGCATCAACTCCAGGTCGTCGGCCATGCCGCGAAAAAGGGACATTGCGGCATGGGTGTGGACGTTGACCAGCCCAGGCATGATCAGCCCGTGGGGCTCGGCCATCACCTTTGCCTGCGGATACCGAGCCAAGAGCTCAGTCCCCTTACCCACCTCCAGGAGGGTATCGCCGCCAATAGCCACGCCGCCCTCTTCGATAATCCGCTGCTGCGCATCCATAGTCAGCAGATATCGTCCAGTAAGAATCAAATCTGCGGTCTTATTCATGGGGTCAGCTCCGCCAGAATATTAATGATCAGTTGCTGCAGGCGTGGTTCGGCTTTTCTGGCAGCGGCGATGATCTCGTCGATAAGGATCGGCTGAAAATGATCGGGGTCGTTGACGTTGGCCACCACAGAGAGGCCAAGCACGCGCAGACCGGCATGCAGGGCCACCAGAATTTCCGGCACCGAGGACATGCCCACGGCATCGGCACCGATCATCCGCAAATATCGGGTCTCAGCCGGTGTCTCCAGGCTTGGTCCGGGAATACAGACATAGGTGCCGCTGGTGGTCTCTTTCAGTCCCAACCGCTTGGCAAGATCCAATGCCAGTTGCCGGAGTTCAGGAACATAGGGGGTGGAGAGGTCGGGAAAACGTTCGCCCCAGGCATCAACATTGGGTCCTCGCAGGGGATTGTCGCCCAAGAGGTTGAGATGATCGTTAAAAACCATCAAGGTACCAGGGCGAAAAGTCGGGTTGAGGCCTCCGCTGGCATTGGTGATAATGGCGGTCGTCGCCCCGAGAAGCGACAATACGCGGATGGGAAAGGCGACCTCACGGGCCGAGTAGCCCTCGTAGTAATGAAAACGCCCCTGGAGGATCGCAGTTCGTTTTCCGGCTAGACAACCGATGACGAGGTTGCCGGCATGGCTGGTGACAGTGGAACGGGGGAAATGCGGAATCTCCTCATACGCCAGGGTAATGGCACCCTGCATCGCTTTGGCCAACTCCCCCAGGCCAGTGCCCAACTGAATCAGGACCTCCGGCGGCTCCTCGATGCGCTCCCGCAAATATGCAACCGCCGCTTCAACCTGCGCTTTGTGTTCGGCAATATCGATCATGGCTGCTCCAGATCCGTTGTCGGCAATTAGCGGAGGGCGTTTTGGGTCACAAATTCCTTAATGGCCCCTATCTCGGCATCAAGCACCACACAACGACTCTCACGACTCTCCAACTCAGCCAATACCGGCGGCAGGGGTGGTTCAGAGCCTATAGCCTTGGTCACGGCAGCCCCGAATTTTGCCGGATGCGCCGTGGCCAGGCAGATTATCGGCCGCGCCGGATCGCGCAGCTCCTGGGCGGCTTTGACGCCAACTGCAGTATGCGGGTCCAGCAGATAACCGTGCTCTTTATGGAAGGCAGCGATGGTGGCGATGGTCTCTTCTTCCGAAACCGAGCGTGAACGAAAATCCGCCGCCACCTGGTCGGTAAAGGTCGCAAGATTAAGCTGACCGGTGGCTGCAAATCCATCCATATCCGCTTTGACTGCTGCCCCGTTCTCACCGCGTAGATAGTACAGGTAACGCTCGAAATTGGAGGCAATCTGGATATCCATCGACGGGCTGCTGGTTACCTGTACCTGTCCCCTGGAGTAATCGCCACGGGTCACAAAGCGGGTAAGGATATCGTTGGCGTTGGTAGCCAGGATGAGACTATTGATGCACCCTTGCGGCAACAGCTTGCGGGCGACGTAGCCTGCAAAAATATCACCAAAATTGCCGGTTGGTACCGAGAAATCGACACTGTCATTGCCCAACTTGCGCAATTTGAGGAAGGCATAGACATAATACACTACCTGAGCCAGGACTCGGGCCCAGTTGATCGAGTTGACCGCGCCCAATGAATAGGTGTCGCGGAAACTCAGATCGTTGAAGATAGATTTGACGATGGACTGAGCATCATCAAAGGTACCTCGAACCGCGACATTGAACACGTTGGGATCGAGTACCGTGGTCATCTGCAGCGCCTGGATGGGGCTAGTGCGGCCATGCGGATGCAGGATAAAAATATTGATATTCTTCTTGCCGCGCACCCCGGCTATGGCAGCGCTGCCGGTATCGCCGGAGGTGGCGCCGAGGATGTTCATGAAACCGCCGCTGCGGGCAAGCACATACTCAAAGAGGTTCCCCAGCAACTGCAGGGCCACATCCTTAAAGGCCAGCGTCGGACCGTGGAACAGCTCCAGGATGTAGACATCGCCCTGCTTAGTGATCGGTGTTATCTGGGGATGGCTAAAGGAGGCATAGGAACGCTCGACCAGATCATCTAAATCCAGGGCCGGGATATCGTCGATAAAGAGAGAGAGGATCTCGCGGGCAAGGTACTGGTACGGTAAGTTTTGCCAGCGACCCAGCATATCTCCACTGACCGTGGGAAGACTCTCCGGCAGCAGTAATCCTCCATCGCGGGCCAGGCCCATCATCACTGCATCCTGAAATTTCAGGGGTTCAATCCCCCCCCGGGTACTGATATAGCGCATGGTGTTCTTCCTTGTTCAGGCAAAAAGGCTGTAGTCGGTTAGGTTCAACAGAGAGAGACCAATTCGTTGCGTTGCGTTGTCGCTTCCGGATCAACGTTAAAGGATCAAACTCTCCCCTTCCATTTCCTTGGGTATCGGCAGCTCCATCAGGCTGAGAATGGTTGGGGCAATATCCTTGAGCGCGCCTCCGCTGCGCAGCTTGTGCTCTTTGCATTGCTCGCTTACCACGATAAACGGCACTGGGCTGAGGGTATGGGCCGTGTACGGACCACCATTATTGGGGTCAAGCATCTGTTCAGCATTGCCATGGTCGGCGGTAATCAGCAAAACACCTCCGCGCTGAGCCACGAACTGCTCGATCCGACCGATGCATTGATCGACCGTCTCGCAGGCGGCAACAGCTGCCTCCATAACCCCGGTATGGCCGACCATGTCGCCGTTGGCAAAGTTGAGGATGACCACATCATACGCTTTGTCGGCAGCCTCCTCCCTTGCCAAGGTTTCCAGGAGGGTGTCGGTGAGTTCCACCGCACTCATTTGCGGCTTCAGATCATAGGTGGCGACGTCGCGCGGCGAGTTGATCAATAGGCGATCCTCGCCGGCAAAGGGAACCTCGTTGCCGCCGTTGAAAAAGTACGTCACATGGGCGTACTTTTCGGTTTCGGCGATGCGTAGTTGCCGTCGACCGTGGGCACTGATCTCCTCGCCAAGGATGTGGGTCAAGGTTACCGGAGGAAACGCCACCGGAAAGGTAAAATCAGCCTCGTACTCAGTCATGGTAACAAGCCCGAGCAGTTTGGGACGAACACCGGGATCAAAACTATCGAAATCACCATCCCCAAAGGCATGGCAAAGCTCACGCACCCGATCGGCGCGGAAGTTGAAAAAGAGTACCGCATCCTGATCCTTAATCCGTCCAAGCGGCTGCCCCTGCCCGTCGACCAACACGGTAGGGAGGATGAACTCGTCGGTGATATCCTTGGCGTAGGAGTCCTGTACCAAGGAGAGCGCATCCAGGGCGGTCGGCCCCTTGCCGTGGACCACGGCATCCCAGGCCGTGTTCACCCGATCCCAGCGCTTGTCACGGTCCATGGCGTAGTAGCGTCCGGAAACAGTGGCGATTCGGCCGCTACCGATGCGCTTCAATGCCGCTGTAAGCTCCTGCAAATAGTCTACGCCGCTATGCGGCGGCGTATCACGACCATCCATAAAGCAATGGATCAACACCTCGATCCCCTTGCTTTGAGCCAGTTCCACCAGGGCGATCAGATGGCGGATGTGGCTGTGGACCCCACCATCGGAAACCAGTCCGCAGAGATGCAGCCGGGAACCCGCCTCCAAAACCTGGTCCATCAACGTGTTAAAAACCGAATTGGCGGCAAATTCCCCCGCATCGACTGCACGATTGATGCGGGTGTAATCCTGGTAGACGATCCGGCCGGCACCGATGTTGAGATGGCCGACCTCTGAGTTGCCCATTTGCCCTTCGGGCAGGCCAACCAGGCCGTTATGCGCCACCAAAGTGGTCATAGGATATGCGGCCATCAACCGATCCATATTGGGGGTCCGTGCCACGGAAACCGCATTGGTGGCAGAAGGTGCTGCCATTCCCCAACCATCGAGAATGGCAAGGATTACAGGAACAGGAGCAGACATCAGAGGCCTCCTTGACAATTACTCGGCCGAATCGGCCAATAACGCATCGACATCAATCCGAGGGGCGTCGTGCCACAGCCCTTCCAGATCGTAAAAACTGCGATTTTCATGGTAAAAAATATGCACGACCACATCGCCGAAGTCGAGCAGCACCCACATGCCTTCGCGCAGCCCCTCGCTATGCTTGCTGTTGACCCGTTTGGAACTCACCTCACCTTCGATGGCCTCGGCGAGTCCCTGCACATGCCGGGTCGAGCGACCATTCATAATGACAAAATAATCGGTAAATGAGGCCAGACCGCGTACATCCAGCACCACGACATCCTCAGCCTTGGTATCCAAGGCAACACGGGCGCATACGGCCGCCAAATCCCGGCCTTCCCGCTCTATATACTCTTTTTTTAATTTTCTCATACATCCTGTTGGTTAATGACGGTTCTGCTCAGATTCTCCGCACCTCCTACCGTCATTGGAAATGCGTGCGTCCCGCAAAAACGGAATCAGCCTTCGTCTTTTTCTTTGGTTGCGCCCTTTTTCTTACGGGGAGGAAATTCAAAACTCAACTTGCCCTTACCATCCAGGAGCAAAAAGGCATCAAAGTTTTTTTTCTTCTTGGAGATAAATCCGGTAATCAACTCGGTACGCCCCTTGTCGAGCAGTTGACTGATATGTTCCGGATCAAGTCGTCGACCAAGAATCATCTTGGAAATACGCAGCCCCTTTTTCTGATCCCCCTCAAGGGCGGAATCGGAGAGGAATCCGGCCGGGGTTTCAAAAACCCTGGCCTGATCGATGGGGGAGAGGCCAAGCGGCTCCTGGGAACGAATCGCATCCAGATCCAGTTCCTCGGTGGAGTCGGCAAACAAAAACTCTACCTTGGAATTGGCCAGATGAATGGAGGCGGTAAAAGGTTTGCCTTTTTTGGAGCGAAAATCGCTAAACGGTCCCAGGGTTTGCCCCTTGATCAACTCGATGATTTCCGCGTTCTCCATCACCCGGCCGCCAAGGACCTTACGAATCATGATTTTTTTATCCTCAGATTCAAAGGCGGAAGCCGTCTCGAAAAAAAGCACGCCGTCAACGGGTGAAAACGGCGCCTCTTGACGCTCCTCTTCACCACCATTACGGACCTTCTCGACAATGGCCCCGGTCATCTCCCGAATCTCCCGCATGAACTGCAGTCGGGTCATGTTACCGGTGATAATCTGATTGAGCTTGAACTCCCACTCACCAGTCAACTCCGGCGAGGCGAGCACATCGATTTTGCGTGCCCCCAGAAGGCTCAACAACTCAAAAGCCTTCCCCGTGGGCACCAACTCACGCTGCTCACGAACAATGTATTTCTCATTGATCAGTTTTTCAATAATCGACGCTCGGGTAGCCGGAGTACCCAATCCGCGCTCTTTCATGGCCTCGGCCAACTCTTCATCCTCGATCAGCTTGCCGGAATTCTCCATGGCTGAGAGCAAGGTCGCCTCGCTGAATCGAGGCTGCGGCTTGGTTTGGTGTTCCTGCTGCTCGATCTCGGCACAGTTGACCGGGGTCTTCTCCGGCAGGGCCTGCAGTTCCTTATCGCCGTCCTCCTCGCTCATCGCGCCGTATATGGCCCGCCAGCCTGGCTCCACCAGGATCTTGCCCTCGGTGAGAAAGGTCTCTCCCTCCACCAGGGAATGCCGGGTGGTGTTATGGTACACCGCCGGAGGAAAGAAGACCGCGAGAAAACGCTGCACGATCATCTGATAGATCTTCATCTCCGGCTCGCTCAAGGTGGAGGGCAGCCCCGGGGTGGGAATGATGGCAAAGTGATCCGAGATCTTTTTGTTGTTAAATATCCGCTTGTCTTTTTTTAGATACTTCTTTTCCAGGGCCTCGGTGGCAAAACGACCGAACTGCCATTGCTGCTGCTGACGCACCACCTGTTCCACGGTGGGCAGGTAATCCTCAGGCAAACAGCGGCTATCGGTACGCGGATAGGTGATCAGCTTATGCCGTTCGTAGAGGGCCTGGGCAAGCCCCAGGGTATTTTTAGCCGAAAAGCCAAAGCGGCTGTTGGCCTCACGCTGCAGCAATGTCAGGTCGTAAAGTGTGGGGGCCCCGTTGGTCGTTTTTTTACTGTTTTCCTTTACCGTGGCCGCTTTACCGGAGCAACGTTCGAGGATTTCCTTGGCTTTGGCTGCCTCCCAGAGCCGGTTACGACGTCCGTGTGTCTGGGTCTCGTCCTTGGTAAAGGCAGGATCGATCCACACGCCTTGGTAAGTAACCGGACCACACTCAAAACGGGCGTGCAACTCCCAGTAGGTAGTTGCGACGAACTCGCGCCGCTCGATTTCGCGCTTGACCAGCATCGACAGGGTCGGGGTCTGTACCCGACCGCAGGGTGTTTTCTTGAATCCGCCAAAACGGGAATTATAGCAGGTGAGCGCACGGGTGGCGTTAATCCCGATGAGCCAATCGGCCTCGGAACGGCACAGGGCGGTATCCTCCAGCGGCTGCATTTCCTGATTGTCCTTGAGACGCCCCAGACCATCGCGAATGGCGTCAAGAGTCATGGACTGCAGCCACAGCCGTTTGATCCGCTTACTCTCGACACTGCGGTTATAGGCCTGCTTGAGGATATATTTAAAGATCAACTCGCCCTCGCGCCCGGCGTCACAACCGTTAACGATCACTTCCACGTCCCGACGGCGAATCAACTTGGTAAGGACGTTGAATTGGGTTTTGGTTTCTGGTAACACCGCCAGTGGAAACTCTTCGGGCAAAATCGGCAGGTTGTCGAGGGTCCACTTCTGAAAGGCAGGATTAATCTCTTCCGGATAGGCAATGGACACCAGATGGCCTATGGCATAAGAGACCACGTGGGTATCGCTTTCAAAGTGGGTTTTGGCGTTGGTAAATTTGCCGGGAAGGGCTTTGACGATGTCAGCGGCAACGCTCGGTTTCTCAGCAATAATCAGTGTTTTTCCCATGGAACGGATGATTTGGCCTCACTTGTTCAGATCGGTAAAAAAAGTTTTCAGGCTCTCATGCCACCGATCCGGCTGTCCCAGATAACAGGGATGAGGTGCCTGGGGATAAATTTCCCTGCGGGCACTTGAGAGCTCGTTAAGCAAAATGTCGCTGTTGCTCATGGGGGACACCTGATCCTCTTCGCCCCAAACAATCAGTACCGGTGCAGTGATACGCAATAGTCCGGCGCGGTTTTCTTCAACCCCCACGGCGCCGACCAGGACCAGGCCGCTGATCTTCTCTGGATGGGCGATGGCGAACTCCGTGGCAATGCGGCCGCCCATGGAAGGGCCGATAAGCACCGCCTGGAGAAAATTCTCCTTGGCATAAAGGCGAGCAAGCACCTCTCCCGGAGGAAGCGGGGCAGGCGCACTTTTGCCGAACCCCGGCATGTCCACAGCCAGCACGTGGAGTCCAAGCTGAGACAGCGCCTCCAGGGTGCCCAACTCTTGCCAGGTCTGGGCTTGAAACTTCATCCCGTGCAAAAGCACCACGGTTCGGCCCTCTTGGGCACCACATTCCAGGGCGTGGATTAAGACGCCATCCAAATCAATCGTTTTCTCAGTGATCAGTGCCATTGGCTCCTCCCCTTGGGTTTATCATCAACGCAAAGGCATAAGACAGCGACAGAAGTAAGCGACCCGGCCTGCTTTGTCAACGACGAGAAATATTTCTTCTTAGTTGAGCAGGTCGCTTTCCGGCCGTTGCCAAAAACAAGACCTGGCTGTATTGCCTTGGGGATCAAGCAACGAAAGCCCTTCCGCCAAGGGCAGGAAGGGCTTTGTGAAATACTACTTTTTTTCTTCGGACGTACCGAGTGGCGCCTTAGTTTTTTGGGGGCACATAGGCGCCGCCGCTGGTGACCGGTCGGGGCGTGGCTGATGTATCCAGGGCACGAAGGTCGGCATCGATTCGAGCCAGATTCCGCTGCACCTTGTCGGCAAGCCCGGACTGGGGATACTTGGTAAGGATCCCTTGTAAAAGATCGCGCGAGGAGAGCAGCAGTTTCCGTTTTTCATCCGTGTCGCGGCTATTGCTTGCGCGGACAAACAGCTCGGCTGCCTTCTGACGGACCGCCTGCCCTGCCTGCTTCGAGGCTTCGGCAATCATGGGCTGCGCCTTGGCATCCAAGGCTGTATTCTGCAGGCGATTCAACTGGGTAATGGCTTGATCGTATTCCTTGGCCTGCAACAGGGCCACGCCCTTGTCATAATCCCCTTGGAGCGATTGCGTATCGGCAACCGGTGTCGGCTGAGGCGCTACATTCTGGGTTCCGTCGACCACAGCACCGGGAACCGGGACAGGAGTGGCCCCCGACTGTTCAGGAGTAGGCGTGGCAACGGGTGAGATCTGGACACCAGGGGAGGGGCGATCCTCGACCCGGGGTTGCGCCTGATTCAAGCTCCGATTCAACCAGGTGTCAGCCTGAGTGCGAGCGTTCTTGCTTAAAAGATTCACATTGGGTGTAAGGGTGGTATATGGATGCTGCTGCAGATAAAGATTGGCCGCCTCGACCACAGCAAAGCCATCCCGCTTGGGGGTATAGGCCAGGTACTTTCGCAACAATCCACCGAAATCCCGTAGTTCCGTGGGTTGAACTACCCCCGGTTGCAAGGCTGCCAACTGCAGGCCAGCCCACTCATCCTCGTGGGCGCCCTTTTCAATGGAAATCTTGATCACCTCTTCATATTTGCGATGGGCATCGTCGTAGGCTTCACGGGTGAAATCAAGATCGGCAACGAGCTGGGTCAGCGGCAACAACAGACCATCCTGGCCCGGTTGCTGGCGGATTTTTTCCAGAAGCTCGCTGAGGACCCGGCTCCCCTCGGCCTCCTGATGATTTTTCACCAGTGCCTGTCCGTACTGATAGGTGGTCATCGAAGCCGGCGTCACCCCAGGGGCCTGTGCCATCTGATTGTAGATATTGATGACCTGGTCGTAATCGCTGTTATCGAAGGCCGCCTTAATCTGCGGATCTGCCGGAGCTGCAGCAACCTGTGACTGCGGGTTTTTCAATTCGGCAAGGAAATTGCCACAGCCGCTTTCCAGGTAATCAATATCCTGCTGATTGAGCTGGAGCAGAGAATTGCCGGCAAGCAACTGGGCCGCATCGACACGTGTTTCTTGCTGCAGCTGTTTTTGCAGAGAAGTGTACTCAAGCAAAATATCCTGCAACTGGGAGCGGCACTCGTTGATGCGATTTAGCTGTTCAGAGGAAAGCCCCATAGCACCGGAGCGACGCTCTAAATCCTGCCACTCCTTGAGCTTCTCCTCGTAGGCATGGATGCGGGTATTAATGGAGCTCATGGCTGGCATCAACACATCCCGACGGGTCGCATTGGCCGAGCCCTGCCCGGTCCCACCCTGCTGCATGGCTGCTTCGCGTTTTGCCCGCGCCTGATACGGGTCAACATATTGACCGTCTCCGGCACAACCGGAAACAAGGGCAGCACCTAAACAGGAAACTATCACCAAAGCTCTGCTGGACTTCTTTTGAAAGAACATAGTGTGCGTGTGAAATGAAATTTGATGGATTCGTAAAAAGTCAAAACCACGAAGTGGCAGATCGCAAAGACAGTACGTTATAAAGCTCGAAATGTCGGTTTCCCGGATCGAAGGCATTCATCAGGTAGTCGGGCGTCGGCAAAGCATGAAATCTCGCGCTTGCGGTGTGGACGAAAACGATACGCTGAGCTTGCGACAGGGGCAAGGTAAATCACACTTCGACCTGCGGATATCCGCCTATGGAGACGCAACTGACTTTGCTATTGGAGAAATCAGGAAAAAATTTGAGGCAACAATAGCAAATATGCCGGTGGGGAACAATCGCTTTCTACCTTGCAACGGAAAAAGATCAGGAGCCCTTGAGCTGTTATCCCAAATGGCGGCAATGTCCGTCAGAGCTCCCGTGCTTTTCCGTTGTACTCTTTTGCCTACTTGTTTTTCCAATAAGGCATAAATAATCGCTCCGGAATAAACTGCCCCCTCTCCCCTAGGCTACCGAAGCTAAGGCTGGCCGGCCGACCGGGCGGAGTATTCTGTTTGACTAATCCCGCCCCGTACACCATGGCCCCGCCTGCAGCAGGAGCAACCGGCACGAAGACCTCGCCGATACTGGGATACTGCAGACTCAGCCCATTAAAGGTCAGATCGACCGGATCAATCCGGTCCGCAACCTTCTCCACATCAAGGATTCCCTGGGCGATGTCGCTCCAAGCGGGGAGTGCCCCCTGGGCGCCGCTGACCCTGAAACTGCCTTTCACCATTGGCATATTGGCATCAAACCCGGTGTAGACGCCCACCACGTAACCCGACTCCAGATTGAGCCCAGACTGGTCCTGCGCCAACACCGGCACATAGCCAAGAAATGCCGCATTGCGATAATCATTGGCGGTTCCGGTTTTGCCTAAAAGAGGATAGGGCTGACGATACTTATCCAGCATTTTTTGCCGCTGGGGATCATCGCTCCGTAGGCGGACGTGGTTTTTTGCATAATGCCCGGTCCCGTAGGGAATGACATTTTGCAAAATATTGCAGACCGCAGCCGAGCTCTTGGGGTCAACCACCCGTTTTTTTACCACCTGCCGGCTATAGACTACCCGGCCCTCGGGGGTTTCGATCCGCTCGATGATTGAGGCGGCATCAGGATCAACATGTCCATCCAACTCGGCCGCAGCCAAGGTGCCCGCATCGGCGGCATCATGTCGGCTGCCGGTGACGATGGATTCATAGAGGCGGGTCATCTCGGAAAGCGAGACCACATTGGAGCCAAGCGGCAAGGACAACACCGGTTCGAAGTTGCTGTCGATACCGCAGGCCTTGGCCAGACTCACCATATACTGCAGCCCCAGCATGACCCGGAAATCCTGGACTCCGCTCAGCACGTCCAAGGTGTAGAGTTTATCCCCATCCACCTTGTCTCGTTCCTGACGCATCTGGTATGTAATCTGCTTCAGGGTATTGACGGAAAGCACCCCGTCCAGTTGAACCTGCTCGTTCCAGAACGCATCATATTGACCCGAGGGCAGCGAGATCAGATAATCGGAGAGGGTATTCGCCCCCACCATCTCCCAGTTGGGCGGCAATTCACTGCGCAGGGTGTAAATAAACCGACCCAGCGTATCCCGAACCAATCGACCATTGGTGGCCGGCACCACGGCTCCGGGATTATCAAAGGCACTATCTGGATCCACCCAGCCACTCCCCTGCAGGGGCGATTGACGAAATTCATTCAGCCGGGAAACCAACCCCTGTAGACTCAAGAATTCCGCATAACTGAGATTTTCAATTCTTTGGTATTCGTCGCTGCGGTTGTCAAAGACAAAATCTGCTTTCAGCGCTCCAATGGCAGCACTGTAGGAGGTTTGGCCCAAAGAGTCACGGCTGACGACAATCCCGAACCGATCCCGCATGCGCTCCTTATACTGCTGGTAGGTCTCGACCTCACCGTCCCTCACCCGAGGGGACATATCGACATGGGTTGCCAACTCTTTAATCTGCGCCGAGCTCAGATGGTCGGTTAAATGGTAGAGCAGCCACACCGAGGCAACGTTTTCCGAAGTGACCCCGGCCCAACTGAGACTAACCTCGGAAAAGGGGCTGTTATGGTCAGGTTGCGGGGTGTAGGGTTGCCGCATGAACATAAAGGTTTGCCGGCTATTGTTGATCATGTCCACCGGACTCCAGCCGAGTTGCAGGGCCGCGGTAAAGAGAAAGACTTTGAAAGTCGACCCCATTAACCGCTTAGCCGTGGTTGCCCGGTTGTAATTGATATTGGACATGCCGCCGCCCATGGCCCGAACCGCGCCCTCCTGGAGTACGTAAGCTGCCCCTTCCACCCGTGGATATTTTTCCAGATCAAGCTGAAGCGATCCGTCCTCGTTGACGGATCGAATGGAGACATAAATCTGATCACCCGCCTGAAGCTGTTTCTGCAAGGCCTGACGGTCGGAAGTACTGGCGCGGCCAGCCCCTCGAGTGAACTTGGCATAGGCGTCGGCAATGCGATCAAATCCGGTGCCGACGATACGCCCTGCCCCCCCCTGCCCACCCTTCAGCTGCACGGCCACTGAAGGCCCCTCTTCCTTACTCGAGGCGATGGAGGTGATATCCCCAAAGACAAAGCTGCCCGGCAGCAGGGCATCGTCGCCGGAATAACCGAGCGCCTCGTATTCACCCTGAACTTCTGCGCGCTTATAGCCACGCAGACGAACATCGAGTTGAGACAGCTGACGCCGGAGCGCCTCAAGGGTGCGATCCTGCAACTCTTTATCAAGCGAGGTGATAATACGTGCACCGGAGGTCGAAATATTGGAGATCCCGTTTTCTTCGAGAACATCGGCAATAAAGGGCGTCTCCAACCCCTCTTTCACCAAATCCATGACCGTGTTCTGGGTGTAGGACATTCGCCCCTGCTTGAACGCCAGTTCGCTCGCCTTCAGCTGCGCGAACTCAACATCGCTGAGTTTGTCAGCCTTACGCATCTTGCCCAAAACATAGTTAACCCGCTCCTCGTCACGCAGCCGAACCTCCTCGGCATTGGTTTTGTTTTTACGGAGAAAGGGGTTGTAGTAGTTGGGACGTTTGACACTCCCGGCAATAAAAGCGCACTCAAGCAAACTCAAATTTTGAGGATCCTTATCAAAAAAATATCGAGCCGCCACGCCTAGCCCATGCCCGTTGCCGCTGACAAAAAATTGGTTGCAGTAAAACTCGAGAATCTTTTCCTTGCTGTAGCGGTGTTCGAGCCGCAGGGCATAGAGCAACTCTTTTAGCTTGGCCTCGATGCTGCGGGATTCACGTTTAAACAGATTTTTCGCAGTCTGCTGGGTTATGGTACTCCCCCCCTGCACCACGTGACCGGCACGAAGATTGGCCACCATCGCCCGGAGGATACCGGGTACATCGATCCCAAAATGATCGAAATATTCATCGTCCTCGGAGGCTATCAGGGCGTTGACAAAATTCTGCGGTATTTCCTCATATTTCAGGTATTGCCGGTGGATTCCCTCGAAAAGAACGCCTATTTTGTTCTGACCGTCACGATAGTAGACTGGACTTTCACGGCCCAAAATGGCGGCAATGGCAGACTCATCCATCTCCGGACAGGGAGCCATAACGATGAGATAATACAACCCGCCGGCACCGAGCAGTCCACCGAGGAGTGAGCAGAGCAAAAAAGTGAAAAAACAATATTTAAAAAATTTCAGCATAATGTAAGTGACAATGCATCGGTTGCTGCGGTTAAAAGCGCTGGCAACACAAGAAAGGGGGGCACGGCACAACGGCCGGACTGGAAAAACAAGGTATTGATAGAGTCGGCAAAGATACCAGACTCGCGTTTTGACAGAAAGAAAAACCTGTTATCAAACTACATATCGACAATAACTTTTTTTTGTCGGCAATTCCCAACAGCTATTGATTTTCCCTAAAAAACCTTGGCGGCAAGCCCTTTGTATTCCACACCAATTCCCCTCACACCAATCTAGAAATCGGAAAAAAAATACCAGTCAATTCCAACGAGTTAAAGCCATATAAAAAATTTCACTTACCACAACGAAGGAGATGGCGACACCCCATTTCCTTGAAACCGAAAATCCGGAAAACAATGACCATTCAGTGAATTATCTCCGCTTCTAATTCTGGAATAGTATGGTATCAAAGACTTTTTCTTGTCTTCCTCTGAAAATTGATGTTAAAGGAAACAGTTTGTTTATTTAATTTATTGTGTTCTTCGTGATGTTGATCGCAGAAAGCTCAATATCCCTTCATTGCATCCCTAGGCTGCATAGACCGGACAATACTCTATGAAAATATTGCCAGTTCTGCTGACCCAATGCTGTATCGCCCTCCTCTGCCTTTCCCTCACCTCCTGTTCCTCCCATAACAAAAAATTCGCATCCCACCGAGGTGGTGTTCAGGAGGCTAACCTCGAGGATGAGGTTTCTGCATCTGAACCGGAAGAAAGTGCAGGTGAGGAACTCGCAGCTCTCCAAGGTTTAAGCGCTGAGCAGCGGATAACCCTGGAGCAGGCGGGGATTGACGCCAAAAAATATGACTTTCCCATCGTGCTCAATGACCAGGTCCAGTACTATCTTGACCTTTTCCAAGGCAAACAACGCGGTTATTATTCCCGCTGGCTGGCCAGGTCAACCGCCTTCCGTCCCCACATTGAGGCCGAGTTGAAGAAGGCCGGGCTCCCCAAAGATCTGGTGTTCTTAGCCATGATCGAATCTGGGTACAATCCCGCCGCCTACTCCCCGGCCAACGCCTGCGGCCTGTGGCAGTTTATTGCCGGTACCGGCAAACGCTATGGTCTGAAGATTGATCCTTGGATCGATGAGCGGCGGGAGCCAACCAAGGCTACCCAGGCTGCCATCGGCTACCTGTCAAAACTACACCGGCAGTTTGATGACTGGTACTTGGCGGTTGCCGCGTACAATACCGGAGAAGGACGAATCGCCGATGCCATTGATACGTATAGCACCAAAAATTTCTGGGAAATCGCCGACACGGAAGGCCTCTACCTGGAGACCAAACGATACGTGCCCAAACTGATTGCGGCCATCATCATTGGACGGGATCCGGAGCGATACGGTTTCACGGACATCGCCTACCAAGCACCGCAGCGATTTGAGCAAATCTCCGTCCCTGGCGGCGTTTCCCTTGAAGCAGTTGCGACTACAGCTAACACCACGGTGAAAGAGTTGCGCACCCTCAATAACGAGCTGCGCAAGAATCAAACCCCGCCCACTGGACGCTACACCCTGCGCATCCCGGTCGGCACCAGAGAACTGGTCGCGGCCAACATAGATAATCTCAAACCGATCAGCCGTACGGTTTATGCCACCCACACTGTTAAACGGGGCGATACCTTATCGGAAATCTGCCGACGCTACAACGTCAGTATGACCAATATCCTCAAGGCCAACAACCTGCGCACAGCCACCTTGAGAAGCGGTCAACGACTGCAGATTCCCACCACCTCTACCCAGTATGTGCTGGCCAAGCAGGATGCCCCCAGCCACAGCGATCAGGGAACCAAGACGGTCCAGCAGTCCATTCGCCATCAACTGAAGTCTAAAGAAAATCTGGCATCAGTGGCCCGTCAGTACAAAATCTCAGTGAAGGATCTGATGCGGTGGAACAAAATTTCCAACCAAAAGAAGATCAAACAGGGACAACAGCTAACCGTGTTTGTCGAGCGGAAGGTTCCGACCGCCCTCGTTGCCCAGGCACCAAAGTCAGCCCCGAAAACAATTGCCGCGAAAAAAACTGCGGTGGTGCTCGCCGCTGCAAAAAAACAGAGCGTCGCCCCGAAAACAATTGTCACGGTTTCCTCCAAAAGCAGTAAAAATGCGGTTAAATCCATACCTACAGTGACTGTAGCCAAGGCACCACAAAAATCCACTTCCTGGTATGTGGTACAAAACGGTGATACCCTCAGTACCATTGCCCGTCGTTTCAGCACCTCGGCCCAGGATCTGCGTAAATGGAATAAACTCAGCGA
>JAQUEZ010000410.1 GCA_028684915.1 Desulfobulbus sp. | reverse complement strand
ACCCAGCAACACTACTGCCAATCTTAAAATTGCGCCTAAAGCTGCCATCACCCCTGATGAAACAATGGCAATCAAGATTTTTGGCGTCTCAAGCGAAAAGAAAGTTTGCCTTGCGATGCCCCATATAAGGCCACGCCTCAATAGCTTCAAAACCCGTGCCTCAAATTCTGGGAACGAATCATCGTTATAAGCGTAAAGGGATGCAATTACACTGCCACCAGATACGGCTGACAAAACCGAAATCTTCGAAAGCACACCTCTGTCATGGAGAGCCCGAAGACATCCTAAATGGAATGCAATTGCCCGTGAACCACCTCCTGAAAGCGCTAACCCGATTTTGAATTTTTCAGTCATCCGCCAGCTCCTCTGAACTACCGGATCTTCTCGAAATTATCTGGAAATCGTTGCGGTGAAATAAGTAATAATTGAATTCTGGATTCGTTTGGGAAAAACCCACAATAAGCATGACAACTTGCCTTGGTGGAAAGGGTTGTAAAAAGAGAAGTCGCGCCATCGCTGCTAGATCATCAACGCTTGGGTAGCCAAGCGATACGGGGTGGGTATGCCAAAGTCCTACAAACCTACTGGAACCTCCGCTTGCTTGGCTTTTATAATTTGCTAGGTCGACAGTTCCGGCTGTACCGCATAAAAATTTTTTTGAACTCGCTTCACTGTCGGGCGGTGGGCCGCTCACACTATCTATCCAGATATACCTGTGACTATCATCGATTTCTCCAAAAATGAGGCCGCCGGTTTCGACCTTGCTTGATCGTGTCCGCGAGATACGGGATATTTCAGCAAAAATGTCTTGATTTGCCACCTGAGATTGAAGTACCTGGAATGCGTGTTTCCTTTCAACGTGGGGTTTGTATTGCTCAAATTCGTATCGAAGCAGCGGGCGGTTGCTGTCCTTCTGTTCCAGCCAAGGGGCTGATACCAGGTCGAAACTTGCACGGTCTTTGCTCAGGCTCTTGATACGGGAGAGTCCCAAATTCAAAAGCCCAGCTGCGTGATAATCCAAGTCGGCGGCTGAGCCAATAAATGTGGGAGTTGAGCATCCCGGTTCAGGCTGGAAGATCTTGATTTCTTCTCGTCTTGGCCAGAATGCTTTGACAAGAGGCAGCGTAATGTCACGATGAAAGGCCTTCAGCTTCGCTTGACGTGTAATCTGAATAGGCCCGCCCATATAGTCAGCCATTTTAACGGCAACCGACCCATGCTGAGCAGCGGCGCTGACTGAAACAACAATGAGAGGAATCGACAACTTCCATTCGCTAACTTCGTTTTCGATTTTGTGGCTGACACTTGCAGACGCTGTTGCGTCGATAATAAGGTCCCATTCCGCAAGCTCAAAAGATTTCAGTGCGCTCTTTTTCAAGTCAATGCTATGGGCTGTCACGGCGCATAACAAACCGATTGAAGTTAGTCGATCTCTCAGCGCACAGGCTTTGGCTCGACCGATGTCTGCATCAGAGTAATGCTGCCTCACCAAAATACCGGGCTTAACGATGCCGTTATCTACAAGGCCAAGAGATTTTCCACCTGCTCGAATAACGTACTCGGCTATCGCCGCCCCCAGTGCACCACATCCGAATAGAAGTACCCTTTTGCCGGCGAGTTCTGAGCTAAGCGACCCAACGTCCCGTCTAATTACAATTTCAGGCCGATTCTCCAATACTTTGCACCATTGCACGGATGAGTGTGCCATCCATTTTGCGACAGCAGCCAAGGCCTCACCATTGTTTTCTAGGCGTAGAGCAAGTGCCCGAAGACTATCCAGAGCTTCAGCGGTCACCTCCCATACGGTCAAGTGCTGTTTAAGATCCTCACCCGCCTCCTTCCGTCGCATTGGAGCACCAAGCACGAAGTGAGCTGGCGACCCAGCTTCGGCCATTAAGGCAAAGAGTTTTAATAGTTGATACAACAGGTCAAAAGATAACCCATTTTTTTCAAGCACATCAAAAAGGTCATTTATTTTAGATGGATACTCCATTGGTAAAGGCTTTGAAAGCATGATTGCTGCACCGATATGCGAACCTTTCGGTTTGATATTGTCCCACTCACTAATATCAGACCAACCAATAACATCAAAACGGGCATCTCGAACCTTGAGAAGTTCAGCGCGTCCTAGCCAAATGGACGTGCCTTCAGCAAGCCTGGGTGCATTCACTTTTATTACAAATGTGGTATCAGAGCTTGTGTATGCCACCGGCGGATGCAGGGGTGCGTCTTCAGGGTCCAATTGCCCCCGCCCTGCGGCAGTGAACCACTTATCTACACGATTAAAAAAACCAAACAGGCCATCGGCGGGTTCCCACTCGACCTCGGCAGACTGATAAAGACAAATAGATCGTCCCCATTGAACGTGTGGAGCTCCGACAAATCTATTATGCTGAAAATACAATCCGGGGACGGTAAATGGAAAATCAGGATAGATAATTAGGATAAGCCTTTCCCTATCCCGAAACGCGATTCCTTCCGGTTTTTTGTAATGCCGGGTTCCTAGAGAGAGCCGGAAGCGAATGAAGCTTGCCTCGTTGCCCTCCTCTGGTTCTCCCAAAATTTCTAGCATCCCACTCGAGCATGTTGCGATCTCTTGCAACTGCTCTATGGCAAGTTGTTGTCCCTTACTCAACTCAACTTACCAAAGCCCACTTTCGTTGAAGGGGTTTTGTCGCTTCCACGGGCTTTATCAACCGCCATTGCCAATTTATTGCTGTCGCTTCCCCCTCCTTCACCGAAAGTATACGTGAGGCCATCTTCAGCAATAAACCACAGCGGCTCGGCTTCTCCGCCATCATCGTGCGTACAGAGAAATCCGCCTTTGGCTATCTCCTCATACCTCGCTTTGGCTTTTGCGTGCGGGGGATTATCACCGCTGGAATTGGATGCAGGAATGCTGTCGCTGCTCGAAACGATGTAACCGTCACCCACTTGGAGGCGCTCAAAATCATCGAGAATATCCTGCTTTAGGACAGTTCTTCCATCTTCCTCTTGATACATCACAGATTTGCTGCAATGGTGCGAGGCAAGCATCACCTGCCAGTGCAGATTGACCTCGTTGTCGTTTTCTTTTGAAATATCGAATATTTTTCTGATTGTTGGGTACTGATGGTCGCCAAATAACAAGACGCCTCCCAAGGACGGATCCACACCAATAACGACCTGCAATGCCAAGCTGGTTTCGTTGCGATCACCAACCAGATCGTCCTTTTTAAAAGGGGCATGAATAAACGCCCGGAAATAACCTTCTAGATTTTCACCGTTTAGCGAAGTTACAATGTGCCCGGGAATAGTGAAAAATTCCAACGGAAACCATTGATAGTGCTCCTCTTGGAGAAGCGTATCGTACCCAATTAAACGGACTCGATCACCGCTTCCGGGATCACCTTTCGCCTTAATGGTCGCTGTAACACGTCGGTGGGCTTCTTCTCGAAAGGCAACCGCATCATCGCAAAGGTCGCCGGGTTGTTCTCGGAAAATTCGAGGAGTGAACCACAACTCCCCAATTTCGACGCGCTCTAGCAGCTCCTTGAAGCCTTGGATGTGGTCTTTGTCCGGATGCGTCAGCGCAAAGGAAGATAGATAGGGCCTGTCGTTCACCTTTGGAAGGTTTTCTTCCAGATGATCGATAATCGGAGCGTCATCGGTCTCCTCATCCTCCGATTTAGCGGTATGGCGTAAATCGACTTGAAAGATGACTTCTTCTTCTTTTATGACGAAGGTTGTACTATCCCCAGTGCCAACCGGCCAAAAGAGCACACCTTTTTTGCCAAACATAATTTATCCTCGCGTTTGATTTTTAGGTTCAAGGTTCTTTAAGTTCTTTTAATCTGTCCGAATAGGTTATTCTATGATTGCTGATTGAGTTTCCGCTTTGCTTGGTATCAAAAACTCATCACGGGTTTGCTCCGGATCTCGATTAATGATACCGTTTTCATTTGGCCAGGTTGGTTGCGGGCGACAGTTTTGATACCAATATTACTTATGTTATAACCAGCGCCGAGCAGATCGGGGGCTAGTAGTCTCGACGGTTGGTATCAAAAAGTCCTTTCGCAAGATCGGTATCCTCTAATTTATCGACCGGCGAGAATGCGCCCCCGCCAAACCGCTGGCGCTCTTGAGCTGTCAAATAGAGTCGTTCACCACCAGGGGCGAACAGCCTCATTTCGGGGGAAATTATTGATTCCATCTCTTTCCTTTGGTTGAATCAAAACATAAGATTTGATTCAAGATAGCCGATAAAAAGTTCGGATCAAGGATTGAAACCGGGCTCCAGTGGGCTTCTATTGCTTTCCGCGAATCACTTTGAGGTATTTTGATTCAGTCTGCTATGTTTAGTAGCTTATCACCGCCGATAAGCGGAATAAGGCGATAAAGCACATCATTCATAACCTGAGATTCAGCCGTTGTTATCTTCTTGGC
>JAQUEZ010000409.1 GCA_028684915.1 Desulfobulbus sp. | reverse complement strand
TCAGTAGAATAGATTCTGTTCGTCGATATGGTTCTACCCAATTAGCAAACATGAACCCTGTAGATGTTTCCGTCGATGTTCCATGGCAAAATAATAAAAAACCCTGAAATGAAACACGAAACTACCTCCACAGTTTTTCGAACCGTGCCGGATTGGCGGCGGTATAAATAACCGTGTGCTGAATGTTCCGGTGCCCGAGATAATCCTGTATCAATCGCGTGTCCGCCCCCTGATCGGCCAGCGCAAACCCGCAGGCGTGCCGCAACATGTGCGGATGAGCGGGTAAGGCCAACTCCGCCTTTTCCCCATAGCCCCGGATCGCTGCCCAGGCGGTCCGCCGATTCAACGGCGTGCGCCGTTCGCTGACAAAGAATGCATCATGCGGGGGATTCCACCGCCGCCGCTCCGCCAACCAGCCTTTAATCACCCGCACCTCGTCCGTCCGCAACGGATGCGTCGTCGACAGTCCCTTCTTCAGCCGGAGCACATGCAACACCCGGCTTTCAATGTCCACCTGCGACAGCCGCAAGCCACAGGCCTCGGACACTCGCAGCCCATGCCGAAACATCAACAGCAACAAACATCGGTCGCGGGCCTCGTTGCGACTCCCTTTCACCGCTGAGATCAGCTTGCCGACCTCTGCCGCCACCAGATGTTTTCGCTCACTCATCGTTTTGTCCTATGTTGGAGTAAACCGCTCGGCCGTAACCCTGCCCAAATCCGCCTTTCAGTAACGCGTCCATTTTCACACATGAGTCAAAATAATCTATTTTGTCTAACCCTCTATTTTCCCAGCTCTCGAAAGATATTGCCCCCTCCCCTGATTAAACCTGTTTGGAAATAATTGGCCCGCCCCTTTCTGCATTTACCTGGAGCACCAGGAGTACATGGAGAACTAGGAGAACTGGGAGTACTACCCGTTGCTAGTAACGCACTGTAATCATTAACAATCGAGAAATGTCAAGAAACAACTCGCTTGTAAATATTGACATCATAAGAAACATAATTATTTTTGTGTTGTTGTTATACGTAAAAAACTCAACGCATTGAATTTCGCCTAACTATCTGATTTTACGAATTATTTTTTATTTTTTTGTTGATTTTTAAAAAAGACGATGTACATTACAAGCAAACAGGGAGGGTGATATGGCAACTAAAAGAGCCACGAGAATGAGCAACAAAAGACTCAAACTCCGGCAGCAGCATTGGCCAGATATAACTGACGATGATTTATGGTTACGAAGCGAAACCAAAGGGTTCACAACAATACCACGAGGAATATCGCTAATAATGCGAATTATGGACTCGCTTTCGCTTCAAAAACCACTATCCAACACATACATAACGCTATGGTGTTATGTTTTTGACGAGATGACAGTAACCATTCAAAAACCCCGTCAAATGGCACTAGAGTCTGGCTTCACGGGACAAAGGGCCGAAAACACGTGGCGCGAACGGATGAAACGGCTTGAAGAACTGGGGTTTATTCGATCTACAGAGGGGGTAACGGGGGACTTCCATTACGTACTGTTATTGAACCCCTATGTCGCCGTTAAAAAACTATTTGAAAATGAAAAATACGATGTTCCAACCGTCTTATACAACACCTTGATAGACAGAGTGGATGAGATTGGAGAGACAACGATAATGGTTGATGAAACTGAAAACTGAGCCCCTGACAACATAGATCAATTTCTGAAAGGAGGTATATTATGTCACCGCCAAAGCTTAGAGCGCAAAAACGGGATCAGCGCTGTGACACAAAAAGATAAAGGGAAGTAAACGCCGCCAAGCATTCATACTTCCCTTTATAAACCCGCGTTGAGAACAAGAGGGGTATGTTATCATAACACATACACACCCCTCTCTTTACAGTCAAAGATTTTCACAAAGAGAGATAAATACAATGACAAAAAAACCTGGACAAAACACAGGCAAAGATGGCGGGATTTACCAAGAAGTCGGCCCTCGCGGAGGGAAAAAGGACAATTGGTCGACAGTTCCTGACAACAAACCCCTTCCCCCGACTTCCCAGCCGGGACATGAATGGGAACGCGTAAAAAGAACGCCTGACAGTAAACGGTAATAAACAAACGACTGAAAGGGTATCCGTTTACCGGAGACCCTTTCAGTCGTTTCAGCTTTTACCAGTTTCTCGTTCAGCCGAGGCCATCTCTAGACGGAACGATTCATTTTGTCTAATGTTGTTTGATTTAGAGCTTCTACAACCAGATTTAGTTGCAGCTCTTTGACGATCTTGTTACGTGCCATGTTTGAGAACAGGTTCAGTTGCGGCTTGAATTTTTTGCGCTTGATGGGATCTCAAATAACAGATTGCTGAATGATACCAACATATTGAAGCTGAACAGCATCATGAAGCGCCGTGAAACCACGGTAACTTATTAAGGGTTATACTAAAATATCAGCACTTTATCGTTTTTTGATGGACACTAGCTAACATGAAGAACCTCCTTCCAATCATATTCGCGACCATAGCTGCTGTAGGAAATGCTATGTTTGCTCTCGGGCAGAAAAAATCAGTGGGGGTGGATAATGGTTTAATATTTATCGTTCTTTCAGCTGTGATAGCGGTTTTACTCTCTCTTTTATCCGCACCGTTTGTTGGAAAATTCGATATCGAAAGCACGATCAAGGGAAATTGGAACGCCCTGATATTGAGTGGATTCGGGCTGTTCTTTACCTACCTTGGCTTTAATCTGCTATATTCAAGGTATGGAACTTCCCAGTATGTTTTGTATGCCGTGCTATCCATCATTACAACAACAATAATAGTTGGTGTCTTTTGGTTGAAAGAGCCGGTCAATGTTTTTCATAAAATGGCCATTGCAGCGGTTATCCTTTTTTCAATTGGTCAATCAAAAACCTAATCAATAAACCGGAATAAATCGCGTTCTTAAAGAGAGCCGCGCATCTACCAGCCGGCTATTTCACTGAGGTCGATAGGCCTCACTCTTTTTTTTCCTGTCGATCACTACGTGTATGAGTCAATGTAAGTGTTACTTGATTGATGAACCTAGAGGAGTGTTACCATGAGTTCTGCGTTTCAGCCAAAAACCATTGAGAAGCTTGGCTCTGCTGCGTACCCTGCATTTGCCATGGTGGCAGCCATGCAGCTAGATCTATTTACCCCGCTCAGCAAAGGTCCAATGAGTGCAAAGCAACTAGCTGATGCAATGGATGTAAAGCCCGAGAAGCTCACACAGTTACTGTACGTTTTGGTTACTGCAGGCCTATTGATCGTCAAAGATGAACAATTCGCCAATACTCCCGAAGCCGATTATTTTTTGGTAAAAAATAAATCGACGTATCTTGGAGGTCGACACGCCTTTTACTCTGCTAGATATAATGAGATTACTCAAACCGCCTCATCTATCCGCTCTGGACGTCCGCAGGCTAAACTCGATTTTGCATCAATGTCTACTGAGGAGCTAGAGGCATACCTGCGTGGCCTTCATCCAGCTACTATGGCTGCCGGTCGCGATCTGCTGAACCGTGCTGATTTTTCATCCTATCGTCGCCTCCTTGATGTTGGCGGTGGATCAGGTGGGCTCGCAATCGCTATCGCCGCAGCCTGTCCCAAGCTTTATGCCACTGTAGTTGAACTACCATCAGTTGCGCCGGTCACACAGCGCTTCATTGAGCTAGAGGGGATGACTGAGCGGGCTGAAGTAATCATAGGCGATCTGGTGCGTAGTCCACTGAGGGGTACCTATGATGTTGCGGTCCTTCGCGCTTTCATTCAAGTTTTATCGCAAGACCAGGCACGACACGCCTTCTGTAACCTCATCCATGCTCTCGAACCTGGTGGCAAGATTTATCTCCTCGGCCAAGTGCTTGACGATTCTCGCATTTCTCCCCCAGAATCCGTGGCATTTAATCTGGTGTTCATAAACGTATACGATGAAGGGCAAGCTTACACCGAACACGAGTACCTGAGCTGGTTGACGGAAGCCGGCTTTACAGATATTGAACGAACTATTCTCGCAGGAGGCCAAAGCCTCATTACGGCGAACAAACCCACCAAGCGCCTTTCTTAGGGGGAAACACCATCTAAGTGGCAACTGCTATCAATCCATTGTTCAGAATTTCGCAACCTCAAAAAGAACAATTTACCTGGAGTATCCGACAATTAGTCGGTTAGCATTTTAATAATTTTAATTTTCACCTATCTGATTAGACGGCCACGAGTTCATGACGAATTCGATTTGATTCGTTTTTGGGTCGACTCTTTCGGACGATACGACGAACCCGTGTTTGAGATAAAACTCAACCGCATTGGTATTGTCTTTGTATACGCAAAGCGAGTTATGATCGAAAGTGGTGTTTGAGGAAGCCATGAAAAATAAATGACGTATCCTGTCGGAATCAGTTCGCCAAAACTCAATTCCAACAAAAAAGGATACGTCATGAGCAAGAGTAAAGTTATTGC
>JAQUEZ010000408.1 GCA_028684915.1 Desulfobulbus sp. | reverse complement strand
TGCAACGATTCTGCATCTCCTCGAGGAATTGAACGCAACGCGAACGACGTTTCCAGGCACCGACCTCCGCCTGTTTTACGAATTGGTATCGTAGCAAAATCTCTCGAGATCAGGAGTTCTGAAATTGCGGCAAGGATATTGTTGAAATCATGTGCTATGCCACCAGCTAAGGTACCAATCGCCTCCATCTTTTGAGAATGAACGAGTTGCGATTGCAAAGCCTTTCGCTCCAATTCGGCCTGCTTGAGGCTAGTGATGTCAATGTTGATACCTAAAATTCCAAGAACATCCTCATCGTCACGAATTGGAGCCACAATAGTGTGATAGACTCGTTCTTCCCCATTGATGGTTGTCAATAGACATTCCTCTACCACCACTTTTCCTTCAAGAGCCCGTTGATTGCAATTTTTCCAATTTTCAACAGTTTTTTTGTCAAACTTCCAATCGTTTTCAGGAAATGCCAGCAAGTCTCCCCAGGTTTTGACAGATTCATCACTCTGCATGATGATGCGCTGCCCGGAATCTCTAGCCCAAAAATCAAATGGCAAATTTCGCAACATGGCTTGCAGGAGGGCATCCTTACGACACAACGCTTCTTCGGCCTGCTTCCTTTGGGAGATATCACGGACTGCTGCAAGCAGACCTTTGATCTCTGGATCATCGAAAAAACTTTGAGCTACCGCTTCTGAATAGACCCAGCCTCCATTCTTATGGACATGCCTATATTGCACAGTGACTGTTTTTTGAGGATTCTCAATAGCTTCATTCCAGGCTGCCCTGATGAGAGGCATGTCGTCCGGATGCAGAATGGTATCGAGGGATTTTCCTTCCAATTCTGACACAGGGAAACCGGTTATTTTCTCCGCTCCCGGACTGACGTAACGCTGACTGCCATCTGCATTAACAATAACAAAGCTATCCGAGGAGTGATCCACCAAAAATTTCAACCGGGCTTCGCTTTCATGCAATGCGATAGCAGATTGTCGAATTTTTTTCGTAAAATGAACGATGAGGAGATAGAGGAGAAGTGAGGTTATCCCTATAAAGGCCCACCCTTTGAGCATGCTAAATTGGGTGATAACCTCCGGATCATGAATGATCCAACCGACAATTCTATCAGACAGATAAATCCACAAGGCACCAAACACAGCGTAAATAATAACAATTTTAAATATTTCCCTACGTGGGTTCATCTATACTCGCCCTCATGAATTTCCAATTATTACGAAATAATATAATGATACAATGCAATCTTGAAAGGCGTAAGGTGGGGGGGAGTACAAAAAACACTTATCGTTGGCTAAAGCTACAATAATCGATAATTCGGCAGGATGCGCACACTCACCATTGATAAAAAAATAACGTCCGGGCCATTTTCAGGATCAGGAGTTGAATGCCCGATGGAACTTAAACGTGTGCTAAGGAGAGCGTAAGGCTTTTCGGAAACATCGAAATCGGTTCGTTCAAACAGACGAACTACTCACAGAATCTCTTCCATATTGAGGAAAAATCCCTTCCTTGATTCTGCACCTGACTTTCCAGCAGTGTGAGATCGGATCTACCAGCAGAAATGAATTTTTGAAATCCGTCATAGTCACCTAACCCATCCCTTGAATTGACCTCACCGCAGGTCATAGGAATACCATTTGAACTACGATGGAAGTGTACATTTCGGAACTTCGCTGAACTTGGGTTTTTAATCCTGGCTTTAACGGCGTCCATTCCTTTCTGCATCATGGCAATATTCTCTGTGTCCATAGTTCCTCCGAAAATATCTTGCGGCGCTGCGATAGCAATCTCCAATATCACAAGAGCCATAAGAACGTTTTTCATGAACTATTCCGCTTTAGAGATGATTTTTATTCGTTTATCAAGCGCTGCCAACTCGGGGAATTTCATCATTGCCCAGCTGATCTAATTGAAAGGCATAATCAAAAGGGAGGGCAATCAACGCTGCCCTCCCTTGATTTTCCACTTCTTACTTAGTCCTCAATAGCTCCTGTTTTCAGTCGTTTGTTATAGATACTCTTGAGTTTGTAGAGATCCTGTTGCAGCTCAAAGACACCATGCCAGTGCGCATAATCCGGCCCATTCATGACGGCACCCTGTCGCATACGGCGACCTTCATGATGCCACAGGTGGTAATAGATGATCTGGAATTCATCGTCCCATGGATTGTCTTTGAGGAGTTTTTTGTCAGCAAGCTCTTTGCGCATGGCTTCGGCTGGCTGATAATATCCCTCATTGTAGAGCTCAACATTAAGGTCGGCCTGTTTGAAGAAATTCTCTGTATGCAATGAGGAGTGGCAGTTGCTACAGACCATAGTCATCTTCTTCCGGCCTTCCACTCCGTCACCGGTGAGTGGGCTCAGAGGATCTTGAGAGTTGCGGACCGTGGATTCTTTTGCCCAAAGATTCCATTTCAATCGTTCGGAAATGTTGTGGGTAGATGTCAGAGCACCGATACCGCTCATGTGGCACACGGCGCAAGTGGGCGCACGATAATCTCCTGGTTCCCATGCATCAGGCGCACTGTCGAAATTCCACTTTGTTCCCTCGGCATTGTAAATATGCCCATGTTTGCTGTTCTCGAAGATTTCGATATCTGGGTGATCAGGTCCGAGGTGACAGGACGCACAGGCAGCCGGTTTTCTCGCTTCAGCGATGTTAAAGCGGTGCCGAGTATGGCAGACAACACAGTTGCCCACCGTGCCATCAGGCCAGATGGTGCCGACACCGGCAGCGGGCCAACTCTCTTGAGTCGGACGTTTATCGGCCCCCATGCTAATTTTGGAGCCATGGCATTGCATACAACCGGCCATCTCGGAAGCCCGTTTGTATTTATCCATGCCTTGGCCTTCGTGTTTTTCAATCAAGGCAGTCATGGATTTATAGTTTCGTCCTTCTGGAACGTTATACTGGAGGCTGCCACGAAAATGTCCGCTCTTGCTGAATTCCTCAACTTCTTTGGCATGGCACCGTCCGCATGTTGCCGGAGTTACCATGGTGGTTACATAAATATCCGTTCCTTTTACCCCAGGACAGTTTTGTGCCGCCATAGGGGAACCTTTATCGACACTGTGACAATCGATACAGGAAACACCGACGTGTCCGTGGCGACTTGCGGTCCAATCAGAAATTATACCTGGGTGTTTTTCAGCATGGCACTCAACGCATTTTTGTCCTTCTGGGGTGAGACCACGCTCGACCTTGAGGGTTTTGACATTGCTTTCCAGGGCGAACGCTGGTGCAACGAACCCGACAGCCAAGATCACCGCGAGTGATAGACGCATTTCCCTCCTCCTATAATTGTTGTTTGATGAGATAGTCTTTTATGTCTTTATGCCCGACATGCTGATGGCAGTGTACGCAGGATTTGACAACGCCCATCTTGTAATCCCGATGGGCAAGATAAGCCTTGGGGATCTCGTAGCGAATAGCATTGAGATCATGACATTGCCTGCAGCCAGAGGAATACGTGAATTCTTCACGATGCTGCAGGTTACCCATCCAGTCGAAAGATTTAGCCCAAAACAATTCGCCCAGTACATCCTTGGCTCCACTGTACCCTTTAGCGCTTACATACTGGAGAACATTGTCATGAGGCAGATGGCAATCGACACAATGAGCTTTAACTCCGAATTTATTCATCCCTCCATGGATATCCTCCTCATAAGCCTGGGCAACAGCCTTCATGGAGTGACAAGAAGAGCAAAATTCTACTCCCGAGGTTCGTTCAATCATTTCGGCACCTCCCAATGCCAGAACGACACCGATCAGGATACCGCCTATCAGGAAAAGCATCATTTTCTTCATTTGTGTCCTTAAGCTTTAAGAAAACATGGCTAGTAATACGAACGGACTGAGTTCACGAATGGTGCTGTCTTAAAAATCACCTAGCAACAAGAAATCCCGCCAAAATACTCGGGACGATACAAGCAGCTTCTCTCTGGAAGGCATACTCGCAATAATTCAGCGCATAGACTTGATTTTCATTCTTGCGTGCCATTGCCTGCCGATGAAAGTTGCCGTTCGCAATCAGCAAGGCGCTTTTTGAGCTCTTGCTCTTTTTGCCAACGCGAAGAGACATCGCGCATTATGGTAGCGCACCCGGCTATAGCAGAGTTTTCCTCATCTTTTAAAAGAACAACGCTAAACTCCAAAGAAAGTCGGCGTCCCATTTTGTCGATCCCAGGTGTTCTCAGCAAATCAGCGCTGTATTTTGTCTCCCCTGTTTTCATGACTTGAAAAAATCCTTGCCAGTGACGGTCTCGGAGATTTTCTGGAATGATGAGGTCCAGGGATAGACCAATCACCTCTGATGAGGAATAGCCGAACATTTTTTCAGCGCCTAAATTCCAATAACGAATTTTTCCGTGGCGATCAGCAATAAGAATAGCTTCCTGGCTATTCTCTATCAACTGCAATAAATGTCTATCCATTGCTTCCTCCATAGGTTGCCAA
>JAQUEZ010000109.1 GCA_028684915.1 Desulfobulbus sp. | reverse complement strand
TTGTCGATGAAGAAGGGCTAAAGGAACATGTGCTGGTTGTCAATGTGGCCAATGTTTTGCGCAATCACCTGCAGATTGAGGATGTTGCGGTGAGTGAGAAAGAGACATTGACGGCAGGTGGCTGTGCAGGTGGTCTGCATCAATCCAGTGAACAACCTGGTTTGGCGACTCTTTAAGAAAAGATGATGATGGAGGAAACAATGGCAACTGGAGCGCAAACACCCGCTGGTATTGATATGGGTATTCTTGAGACCTGGGAAGAGCCCGGCTTTATGGTTGATGGCAAACGGATGATCACTTGGGCAAATCAGGCTTTTTTGCAATCATTTAATCTCGCTGCCGCCCAGGTGATCGGTAAAATGACCTGCGAAGAAACCTGTAACCTGCACCTTTGCGGCACCAAGGATTGTCCGGTGGAAAAGGCTGCCCGGCTGCATAAACCGGTCAGTGCCGAGGCCCTGCAGAACACTGACGGGAGGATCCGTTATTTTCGTGCTCTGGCCCGCCCAATGGCTGGTGAGGAAGGGCAGACATTGGTCATCATGACCGATATCAGCCGGGAAAAGGCGTTGGAATCCCGGTTGCGGCAGATGGAGACCGATCTCAATGTCATTCCCACGCCGATCCTGGAGATCGACGATAAATTCACCGTTACCTTCATCAATCCGGCGGGTGCGGGCGTGGTCGGGCTCAGCCCGGATGAGGCAGTGGGCAAGAAGTGTTTTGATCTCTTTAAGACGCCACACTGTAAAACTGAAAAATGTGCCTGTATGCGGGCGATGAAGACCGACAGCGTCATCAGCGAGCATACTATTGCCCGGCCCAAGGACGGGGTCATTATCCCCATCAAGTACACCGGTGCGCCGATCAAGGACGCCAAAGGCAATATTATCGGAGCTGTTGAGTATGTGCTTGATGTTACCGAGGAAAGCATGCAGCAACAGCTGGCCGAGGAGAAGATCGAAAACCTCAACACCATTCCCACCCCGATCATGTCGATCGATACCGATTTTACCATTACCTTCATGAATCCGGCGGGTGCGGCAGTGGCCGGGCTCAGCCCGGATGAGGCAGTGGGCAAGAAGTGTTTTGACCTCTTTAAGACGCCGCACTGTAAAACCGAGAAGTGTGCCTGTCTGCGGGCAATGAAGACCGACAGCGTCATCAGCGAGCATACTATTGCTCGGCCCAAAGAGGGGGTGATTATTCCCATCAAGTACACCGGTGCGCCGATCAAGGATGCCAAAGGCAATATCAAGGGGGCGCTCGAGTATATCCTGGATATGACAGAAGAGAGCAAGCAGCAGCAGATGGCCAATGAGAAGATCGAAAATCTCAACGCCATCCCCACGCCGATCATGTCGATCGACACCGATTTCACCATCACCTTCATGAACCCGGCCGGCGCCTCGGTGGTCGGTCTGAGCCCGGATCAGATGGTGGGCAAAAAATGCTATGACTTCTTCCGTACTCCCCATTGCCGCACCGAGAAATGTGCCTGCGCCCAGGCGATGCAGCGCGACTGTATTGTGACTGAAGAAACCATTGCCCGGCCGCGCGAGGGGATGATTGTTCCCATCAAATACACCGGTGCGCCGATTAAGGATGCCAAGGGGAATATCAAGGGTGCCCTGGAGTTTATTCTCGATATTACCGAAGAGGCTCGCCAGCGCCACGATGCCAACACCAAGATCGAGAATCTTAACGCCATCCCCACGCCGATCATGTCGATCGACACTGATTTTACCATCACCTTTATGAATCCGGCCGGTGCGGCAGTGGTAGGCCTGACTCCGGACGATGCCATTGGCCGCAAGTGTTTTGATCTCTTTAAAACCCCGCATTGCCAGACCGAGAAGTGTGCCTGTGGCAGGGCGATGAAGACTGACAAAGTGATCAGTGAGGAGACCATTGCCCGGCCGCTGGATGGGGTCATAATGCCGATCAAGTACACCGGTGCACCGATCAAGGATGCCAAGGGCAATATCACCGGAGCCTTGGAGTTTGTCCTCGATATCACCGATGAGGCCCGACAGCGACAGGAGGCCAACGAAAAGATCGAGAACCTCAACGTCATTCCCACACCTATATTCTCCATTGATACCGATTTTACGATCACCTTTATCAACCCCGCTGGAGCCAAGGCCTTGGGGACGACCGCCGACGAAGTCATTGGTAAAAAGTGCTACAACCTTTTTAATACCTCACACTGCCAGACGGAACAGTGCGCCTGCAGTCAGGCGATGCGGACCGACCAGGTGATCTCGGCCAAGACCGTTGCCCGGGTTAATGGCCGGGAGATTCCCTTCAAGTATACCGGTGCACCGATCAAGGATGCCAAAGGCAATATCAAAGGAGCGCTTGAGTTTGCCCTTGATGTCAGTGCCGAATCCGAGGTGGAGCAACTGGTCAGCCAGGCCAGCGGTGAGGTCGCAGCCCTGGTGGCTGATTCTCAGCAACGGATGGATTTGGTCAAACGGGATATGCAGGTGATGAACGAATCCTTGGATCAGGAGGTGGTCCGTTTGGATGCCTCGGAAAGCACCATTCGCCAGATGCTTGATTCCTCCACCGAGATGCTTGGCGTCAGCGAAAAGGTCAATCAGCTGGCGGGCTCCATGTCGCATGAGGCGGAAAACGGGCGAAAAGCAGGTGCTGAGGCTGGCGAGAAGATGCAGCAGATCAACCGTTCCATGCAGCAGAATAACGAGATGGTTGCCACCTTGGTTTCCCAGGTGGAGAAAATCGGCGGCTTTGTCGACATTATTAAGGAGATCGCCTCACAAACTAACTTGCTCGCCTTCAATGCCGCCATCGAGGCGGCCCGGGCTGGCGATGCCGGACGAGGTTTTGCAGTGGTGGCTGATGAGGTCCGCAAACTGGCGGAGAACAGTTCACGTTCTGCGGTGGATATCTCTAATATTGTCAAGATGGTGGAGAACGACAGTCGCCAGACCATCAACGCCATGCAGGATGGCATGCGTATGCTTGACGATGGTTCCAAGGTCATCAACACTGCACTGACCGCCATGGAGGAGATCTCCACCGGCATTATGACCATATCCACCTCCATCGACGATGTCAGCGGCCGGGCGGTCTCTCTTGCTGATCACGGACAAAAGGTCATGGAGCAGATACAAACCGTGGTTAAATCGGCTGGGGATAATCGGCGCACCACGGAGACGGTCCAGGATTCGGTTGGGGATACGGTTAAAGCTCTGGATCGACTCATGGCTTCAAGCAGTTCGCTGCAAACGGCTGTGAACAATATGACCAAGTAAGATGCTGATGATACGGGATATCGCTCGATTATCGGGCAATATCCCGCCACCGAAGGAGTCCGGGCAATCATGACCATTTTTGGCAACAAGATTTTCACCATCCGCCTACAGTTGCGTCGCATCGAGGTCGATGATGTTCCGCTGTTGGCCCAGTGGAGTAACGATCCTCTTGCCTATGGTCTGTATCTGACTCCAGAACGCCACACGATAGAGAATCTTGAAGGGCAGATAGGTTCCGGGATGCTTTGGAGTGAGCGGAATAAGACCTTTTTCGTGGAGTTGCGCGAGGGGATTCCACTGGGGACGATCCAGTATTGGATTCGCCCTGAGGCCCCTGGTACGGCGATTATTGCCCTTAAGGTTGCCCAAGTCGAAATGCGGGGTAAGGGATACGGGACGGAAGCACAAAAATATCTGATTTTATTTCTTTTTAATCGTCTCAGTATCCGTAGGGTTGAAATGTATACCGACGTGAATAACCTCCCCCAGCAGCGCTGTCTGCAAAAACTCGGCTTCGAGCTTGCCCAAGCTTTGCCGTATTCCGATCAGCAAGTGCAGCGGCTTGGCTATCTGTACCGTCTGGAACGGGAACGTTTTGCCAGTGAACCCATCTACCAGCACCACTATGCATAAGGCCCCGGGCATTCTTTTTGACCGGAGATATTTTGATCACCGTATTCCCTTGGTTTCTCTTGAAAATGCCGGTCGGGTACGAGGGCTCTACCAGACTCTGGAGTCGGAGAGATACCGTGACCGTTTGTGTACTTTTCGTCCCCGAGAGGCTTTGACCAGTGATATTGAGGCTGTCCATTCCAGTTTTTATCTGGAGCAGTTGCGTGAGCATGTCAATCTGCATGATCCGTATTCGTATGATCGTGACACCTACCTTATGGAGCAGAGCCTGTACACCGCTGGCCTTGCTGCCGGAGGCTGTTTGGAGCTGGCTGATCAAATACTCAGCGGTGCGATCAATTACGGCTTTGCCCTGATTCGACCGCCGGGGCATCATGCCGAACCGGGGCGGGGCATGGGATTTTGTCTGTTTAACAATGTGGCGATCACTGCCCAATATTTACGGCGAGTGTATGGGTTGCAGCGGATATTGATCATCGATTTTGATGTTCATCACGGTAACGGTACCCAGTCGGTTTTCTATGAGAGTGAACAGGTCTTTTTTTGTTCGATCCATCAGGAAAAATTATTTCCCTTTACCGGGGTTGCCCAGGAGGTCGGTGGGGACAAGGGGCTGGGGTATACCATCAATCTTCCGGTGCATCAGCAGTTTGCCGATCAGGAATATTTGTATTTACTCAGTAAGGTGCTTGGAGGCGTGGTTGAGCAGTATTTGCCACAAATTATTTTGGTTTCAGCTGGATTCGACGGACATGAGGACGACTCCATCAGTCGTATTCTGCTCACCACCCAGTGGTATGGTGTGGTCACCGAGCTGCTCAAGTTTCTGGCCCATGAGGCCTGCGATGATCGGCTCATGTTCGTCCTTGAAGGTGGGTACAATCCGGTTAGTCTGGAATCCTCGGTGCTGGCCACGGTGGAGAGCCTCCTCCGCCCATTGGGAAAACGACCTGGGGTGGTTTATTCGGAACGGGCTGCTAAGATACTCGCGCAACATCCATTGCATGCATTTTGGACCTTGTAATGGGGAGAGATTTGTTTCTTTTGGCCATGGCGAGGTAAGATGATATGACCTGTAATGTAGCGCCCGATGAAGCAACTCTGCGCACCATTTTTGCCGAATGTCGTCAGTGCGGTACCTGCTGTAAGTCGTATCGAAAAATTTCACTGCAACCCGAGGAAGTGGATTTTATCCGTAAGATGGGCGGCCACGTGGGCATTGATATTACGCTTGCGCAGCTGCGCGAAAAAACGATGCAGCAGTTGGAGCAGGAAGCCCTTGGCCGCGGCAAGGTGTATATGATTCATCCCGATGAAAAGGGCTGCGTTTTTTTACAGAAGGTTAATGGCAAGTATCAGTGCAAAATTTATCATCATCGACCGAGGACCTGTCGAGGGTTTCGCTGCAATTTGGCTGACTCTAGTTTTTTTGAACTTTTCGGTCGCGATAGTATCCATCTCCTTGGCCAGGACCGCTTTGGTATCCCCCTTGGTCAGGCTGGGTTAGGCTCGGATTCGACAACTGAATAGGGCCTTTGGTGTCAGGGAAGAGACACTGTATGTATAACCGGTGACAGTTAGTTTTTTTCCAGGGAAGAACAGTCGGAAAGGTGTTTGACGGAGCAAGGTTTTTCACATAGGATACGAACAGACAAGATTATTGGGCACCTTGAATAACTGCTTTTTTTGCTGATTACGGTGTTGGATAAAAAAATTATCTTTGGAATATTGCTCCTTTGTCTACGGTAATTTTTCATCTGCCTTGATCACGCTTTAAAAGCGTCATTATTCAATACGCCCTCTTGTCTGAGGTACTCCACGGGAGGGAGGAACCCATGTTGACTGAGTTGAACATATGTAAATTTCTTGCTCCGGAAATCGTTTTTGGTGACGGTGCCATTGAACTGCTCGGCCGATATGCCCTTAATTTTGGCGCTAGTCGGGTATTTATCGTCACCGACCAGGGGGTTGTAGAGGCAGGGGTTTTAGAACGGGCCCAGAATATATTGTTGGCTTCCGGAGTACAATTCGTCGTTTATGATCGGGTCAGCCCCAATCCCCGTGATAACGAGGTCATGGAGGCAGCCCAGCTGTATCGACAATCCAACTGCGATATTATCATTGCCCTGGGGGGTGGCAGTCCGATGGACTGCGCTAAAGGCGTGAGCATCGTCTCGGCTAACAACAAGCATATTCTTGAATTTCAGGGGGTGGATAACGTTGAAATTCCTGGCCCCCCGCTTATCTGTTTGCCCACCACATCCGGCTCTTCTGCCGATGTCTCCCAGTTTGCGATCATCAACAATACCGTCGACCGGATCAAAATAGCCATTATCAGCAAAACCGTGGTCCCGGATTTGGCCTTGATTGATCCTGGACTAACCCTGACCATGGATCGCTATCTAACTCTCTGTACCGGCATGGATGCTCTTGTCCATGCTATTGAGGCCTATGTCAGTTCTGCCTGTTCCCAATTAACTGATATCCATGCCCTGGAAGCCATCCGCCTTACCTATCAGCACTTGCCCCAAGTCCTCGACAATCTGGACGATGTACGGCTGCGGGAGCAGATGATGTTAGCCAGCCTTGAGGCGGGGCTAGCTTTTTCCAACGCCAGTCTTGGAGCTGTCCATGCCATGGCTCACAGTCTCGGAGGATTTCTTGACCTGCCCCATGGGGAGTGTAATACGCTCCTGCTCGATGCGGTGATGCAGTACAATTATGAGGCTGCTCCGGAACGTTACGACCGTATCGGAGAGATCTTCGGCCTGTCTCTGGCTGGGGTGGCGGCGCAGGAGCGGTGCGGTTTGATCGTGGAGGCTATCCGGATCTTCAAGCGGCAACTCGGATTTGAATCCGGTCTGGCTCAGCGCGGTGTAGAGCTTGAGAACATCGCGCTGCTGTCGCGCAAAGCACTGGCCGATCCCTGTATGGTTACCAATCCGCGTCGTTTGGATTTGGCGGATATTGAAGCGATCTTTACGGGAGCTTTCTAGTCTATGACCGATCACTCCGGCAGTGGAGAAAACTGGGATGATTTGAAGGATGCGATTGTCGGTCTGGGCGAACGATCGATCCGTAAAAGCTATTATCCCGAATTAAGGGGGAAGATTAGAGACCTTGACGAGCAGAGGATTTTTTTCCTCTCCACCCTCAACAGTATCCCTGACGGGGTGGTGGTGATGGATGCCGCCGGAGAAATCAAACAGGCTAATCCGGCGCTCTGCCTCATGTTTGGTTATTGCCCAGAGGAGCTCACCGGGCAGCAACAGACCGTTCTTTATGAGAACAACGGCGAAAAATTTCGTCATGATGATTTTCCCACTGCATGGAGTCGCCGGTTCCTGCGCAAGGATGGCAGTACCTTTCTTGGTGAAACCATGGAAAACGATATCCATGATGATCAGGGAAAATTGCTCGGCACTCTCGAATTGGTGCGTGATCTCACTGATCGACTTTCAGTGATTCGCCAACAGCGTCAGCTGGAAGAACAGTTGCGACAATCGCAAAAAATGGCTGCCATCGGCACCCTGGCCGGTGGTATTGCCCATGACTTCAACAACCTTTTAGCAGCCATCCTCGGTTATGCCGAACTGGCGATCTTAAAATTGCCCCCAGGTATTGCCGTGCAACGGGAGATCCGGCAAATTCTCAAGGCTGGCGGTAAGGCCTCGGAATTGGTCAATCAGATCCTGGCTTTCAGCCGTAAAGAAACCACCAAGCGGATTTTGCTCCAACCGGGAGTCCTGCTTAAAGAGGTCGTCAAATTGTTGCGGGGAACGATCCCTACCACCGTAACCATCCGCGATCGGATCGTCGCCACGGATCGGATTATCCTTGCCAATCCAACCCAATTGCATCAGGTGGTAATGAATCTCTGCACCAATGCCTTCCATGCAGTGGAGGACAAAGGGGGCGAAATTATCCTTAGTCTGGAGCCGGTCATCAGGGCCATGCCGGAGTCGCAGGGGGAACGGGAGTGGATAAAAATCTCGGTCAATGACAACGGTTGCGGGATTGATGAATCCAACTTGGAACGTATTTTCGAGCCCTATTTCACCACCAAACCCAGCGGTAAAGGCACCGGGATGGGACTAGCCGTGGTCCATGGTATCGTTGAGAGCCATGAAGGCAGGGTTGAGGTGGAGAGTGTTCAAGGCAAGGGCACAAGCGTGCAGGTTTACTTTCCGGTGGTGGCAGGGATTGAAACGCAGCAGGTGCAGCAGGAATCGCGATCGCTTGTCGGGGGGGACGAGTCGATACTGGTCGTGGATGACGAGCAGATGGTGGCCGATTATTTGAAAGGATTTCTTGAGCAGCTCGGCTACAAGATTACCGTTTGCAACGACGGCAACACCGCCCTGATGACCTTTGAACAAAACCCCCAGGGATTTGATGTGGTAATCACCGACCAGACCATGCCTGGGAAAACCGGTTTTGAGATCGCCCGGACCATGCTCACCTTGCGCCCGGATTTGCCGATCATTCTCTGCTCGGGCTACAGTTCAGCCCTTTCCCCAGAGCGGGTGACCAAGGCCGGTATACGCGAGTTTATGATGAAGCCGGTTTCGTTGCACGATCTGGCCCCGGTGATTCGTTCGGTGTTGGATAAATCCTGAGCGGAAAAGTACAACCCGCTGTGCCAATAAAAAGGGCGTCTGTGATCAAGCAGACGCCCTTTTTATTGGTTATCCTTTGTGTCGGTTGGCAGCGTGTTGTTTTCGCTGTTGTACCACGAAATAGAGCACTGGCACCGCCATGCGGCTAATCAACAGAGAGGCTATTTCGCCAAACATAAGTGAAATGGCCAGCCCCTGGAATATCGGGTCGGCCAGGATCACCGAGGCACCCACCACCACCGCAAGGGCTGTGAGCAGCATGGGCCGAAAGCGGATAGCCCCTGCCTCGACCACAGCCTCGGCCAGCGGTAACCCGTGGCTTATACGCAACTCGATGAAATCGACCAAAATGATCGAGTTGCGGACCACAATGCCCGCTCCGGCCATGAAGCCGATCATCGAAGTTGCGGTAAAAAAGGCGCCCAAGCCCCAATGGGCGGGAAGAATGCCGATCAGCGAGAAGGGGATCGCCGCCATCACCACCAGGGGAATGACGTAGTCCTTGAACCAGCCAACCATCAGCATATAAATCAGCACCATCACCACGCAGAAGGCCAACCCTAAGTCGCGGAAGACCTCCAGGGTGATATGCCACTCCCCGTCCCACTTCATTGCAGGTTGGCTTTCAAGGAAAGGTTGATTGAGGTTGTAGACGGTAATTGGCCCCGGAAGCCCGCCAAATTGCTCACCATTCAGCGTCTTAATCTGCTTATTCATATCCAGGATAGGGTAGACCGGGCTTTCCGCCGCACCAGCCACGTCACCGGTCACATATATTACCGGTTTGAGGTTCTTGCGGTATATCGGCTGCAGCACCGACTCTTCGCTCACCTTGACCAACTCCCGCAATGGAATCAGTGGAGCCTGGGGATTGGCTGTGGGGCGGAGGGTGATGTTGAGTAGGTTGTCGATCCGGGCCCGTTGCGCCTGCGGCAACTGGACAATGATTTCAATTTCTTCCTTGTCGCGGGGCTGGTGGAACAGATCGATGGATTTTCCGGAGAGTCCCATGTCGATTGCCTGGGTGATCTCCGCTTCAGAAAGCCCATTGAGCGCCGCCTTTTCCTTATCCACGGTCAGCACCAGTTTGCTGCGCGTGGCTTCCCGATACCAGTCGATATCAACCACACCCGCAGTCGAGGCAAAGATCTGTTTCATCTTAGTGGCCAAGGCTAACCGGCTGACGTCGTTGGGGCCGTAAATTTCCGCAACCAGGGTTTGCAAAACCGGCGGGCCGGGCGGCACCTCGGCCACCGCCACCGTGGCTCCGTAGCGTTTGGCAATTTGGGCAATTTCAGGCCGAACCCGCTTGGCGATCTCATGGCTTTGGCTGTCGCGGTCGGCCTTCCCTTTGAGGTTGACCTGGATGTCGGCCATTGTTGCGCCGGAACGGAGAAAATAATGGCGTACCAATCCGTTGAAGTTATAGGGTGAAGCGGTTCCGGTATAGACCTGGTAATTGATCACCTCGGGCTCCTTGCCGACGACCTCGGCCATCTCCAAGGCAACTCGGGCGGTCTGTTCCAGAGTGGAGCCCTCCGGCATGTTGAGCACGATCTGGAACTCGGACTTGTTGTCAAAAGGCAGCATCTTCACCTTGACCTTGCCGAAGTAAACCAGGGAGCAGGAGATGAGCAGCAACCCCACAATGGTCGCAAAGAAGATCAGTCGCCATCCCGAATGGGCCAACAGGGGCTCCATAATCCGGTGATAGAGCCGGGTGAACCAGTCATCCTGGGCATGATCTGGGTCATGGCCTTTCTTGTCTTCTGAAGCGGATGGTTTTTTAAGAAGACGAATTGCGGCCCAGGGGGTGACGGTGAAAGCGATCAGCAGGGAAAAGATCATGGCCGAGGAGGCACCGATGGGAATCGGCCGCATATACGGGCCCATCAGGCCACCGACAAAGGCCATGGGTAAAATGGCGGCAATGACCGCCCAGGTGGCGAGAATGGTGGGGTTGCCGACCTCAATCACCGCTGCCACTGCAATATCCTTGAGCGAGGCACGCTCGTTGTCAGGCAGCCGCATGTGGCGTACGATATTTTCGACCACGACAATGGCATCATCCACGAGAATACCGATGGAAAAGATCAGGGCAAAGAGGGTGATCCGGTTGAGGGTATAACCGTAGAGGTAAAAAAGCAGCAGCGTCAGTGACAGGGTCGAAGGGATAGCCAACATGACGATGATCGACTCCCGCCAGCCGAGAAATAGCAGGATCAGCACGGCAACACCAAAGACCGCAATTCCCATGTGCAGCAGCAGTTCGTTGGATTTTTCCGCCGCAGTTTCACCATAGTTACGGGTAATGCTGACCTCCACCTCCGGCGGAATGAGCGTGCCTTTCAGACTCTCGACTTTGTCGAGAACCGTGTCCACCACATGGACCGCGTTGGCTCCGGGTCGTTTGGCCACCGACAGGGTGACAGCCGCTTCCGGATTTTGGTCGCGAGCACCGAAAAGGACATAGTTTTTCGGTACTTCCGGGCCATCGATAATGGTGGCCACCTCATCGAGGTAAACAGGCTTGCCGCCATGGACCCCGACCACCACCCGGCCCGCCTCTTTGGCGGAGGCAAGAAAAGTTCCGGTCTGGAGCAGGGTTTCATGGTTTTCGGCCTGCAAGGTGCCGGAAAAAGATTGTCGATTGGCCTGCTGCAGGTGGAGAACCAGATCAGCCGGGCTGAGATTGCGGGCAGAGAGCAATAGCGGATCGAATTGGACGCGCAGTTGTCTGCTGGCACCGCCGATAACCTTGGTTTCGGCGACCTCGAAGATGGACTTGACCGCATCGTCCACCTCGGCGGTGAGACGGCGCAGAGTAAAGTGATCATAGACCTTGGAATGCAGGGTCAGCGCTAGAATCGGTACATCATCGATGGTGTGCGGTTTAATAAGCGGTAGCGATACCCCATGGGGGATGCGATCAAAGTTGGTCTGCAGTTTCTGGTTGAGGCTGACAATGGATTTTTCAAAATCCTCACCCACATAGAAGCGCGCGATGAGCAGGCACTGACCCGGCATGGAGGTTGAGTAGATATATTCAACCCCGGGCAACTCATAGAGCAGTTTTTCCATGGGGATGGCCAAACGTTGCTCCACCTCCTTTGGGGTAGCACCGGGCATGGAGACCATGACATCGATCATCGGCACCTTGATCTGCGGCTCCTCTTCCCGGGGGAGCTGGGCCAGAGCCAACAGGCCGAGCAGTAGGGAAGCGACCAGGCCGATCAGGGTGAGCTTGGAGCCGATAAAGGTGGCGGCTAGCCGACCGGCAAAGCCAGGGTGAAGAGGTTGTTGCTCGCTCATGGTTGGACCCGTACCTGCTGCCCGTTTTCCAACAGGCGGTTGTTGGAGATAGCCACCGTTTCCCCGGAAGTCAGACCGGTAAGAATTTCCACCATCCCTTCATGACGTAGGCCGGTCCGCACCAGACGAAGGTGGGCACGTTCAGCTTCCACCACAAAGACGCGGTCCATCTGTCCCGAGGGGACCACTGCAGTCTCCGGGATCAGCAATGCTTTGGTGTCAGTGCCGGGTAAGAGCACTCGGGCAAATTGGCCGGAGCGAAAATCCGGGTGGACCGGCAAATCTATTACCACCGGCGCGGTGCGGGAGTTGGGGTCAACTGCCGGAGCAATTTCGATAACCGTACCCTGTACCAGGGCACCGGCCGCTGCCACCTTGACCATGAGGTGATCACCGGTATGGATCTTGAGCACCAGGCTTTCTGGAACTGCCGAGCGAACCTGGAGTTTTCGGTTGTTTTCGAGATATAAAAGCGGCGTACCCGGGGTGGCCAGATCACCGTTGTTGACATCCTTACGGGAGATGACCCCATCGAAGGGGGCGGTAATAGACATGTAGCCGAGCATGCTCTTGGCTTCATTGTAGCCAGCAAGGGCCATGTTATATTGATTGCGCATGGTTTTGACCGTTTCCGCGGTGGACGCATTTTTTTTCAGCAGATTTTGCTCTCGGTCAAGGTTACGCCGGGCCTGGGAAAGTTGGGCTTCGGCCTGACTGAGACGGGCGTCGATCTCGCCGGCACTGATCGTCAGAAGCAGGTCCCCTGTTTTAACCGTCGAACCGAGCGCAACCGGAACCTGGGTGATAATGCCCGTCATCTTGGCGGCAATGACGGCGCTTTCCTTGGCTTGCAGGGTCCCGACCACCTCAACCAGCGTAGGAATGGCCTGTAACTCGGCCTTGGCAACGCCCACGGTCGCAGGTTCCGCACGAGTGCGTTCCTGTTCGCCGGCCAAGACGGATGTAGAGAGCAGGCAGGAAGCGAGAAGCAGAAAAAGAGCATGCTTGATGCGGTGATTCAGACGGGGCATGATTATTTTCCTTCGGTGAATTGGTGAAGGCCAACGCTACGGCGCAGGTCGGCAAGGGCAATTTTGCGGGAGGCATTAGCCAGGCTGTGGCTGACCAGGGCATCGGTGAGGCGGTTTTCGGTATCGATCAGCTCGGAGGAGAGCACGATGCCCTCTTTGAAACGCAATCGGGAGAGTCGCGCACTTTCTCGGGCGGATGCCACCATTTTCTGGGTAACCTTGAGCCGCGCTTCTTCTTGCGTGAGGGCGAGGAGGGCTTGCTCCATCTCTAGGCTAAAGGCCAATTCCAAATTGTGTAACCGTTCACGGGCCTCACGGAGTTGGGCTTCTGCCCGTTCCACCTCCGCACTGGTTCGTCCCCCGTTGAAGAGGGTGTAGTTGAGGCGAATGCCCGTGGTCCAGGAGTTCCCGGAGCCTTCATCGAGTTCCGTGCCCTTGTCGACCTGATAGGAACCAAAAAGATCGGCTGTGGGGGCGTGTCCGCCTCGTGCCTGCCGGGCCATGGCCTCTAGCGTCTTGATTTGCGCACCCATGGCCTTCAGCTCCGGGCGTTGGCTGATTTTCGGCTCGGCAGGTATTGTCTGGGTGGGTGAAGCCTGGGGATCTAGATTGACCATGTCCCCCTGAAGACCGAGCAGGCGGAGAAAACCCCGTTGGGCAAGGCTCAGGCTGTGTTTGGCCTGGATGAGTTGTTCCTCGGACCGCGACTGTTGCACTTCCAGGTTGAGCACCTCTTCCTGTAACAGGCTGCCCTCGTCAAATCGGGCGCGGGCAACCGCCAGGGAGGCGGAAATGGCTTCAAGGGCGGACTGACGGGCCAGCACCACTTCGCCCGCCTGGATAATACTACAAAAAGCGCGCACCACATTGTATTCAAGCTGGAGGCGGACGGCATCATTTTCAAGAATGCTTGCCTGACCTCGGTTTTCTGCCGCATCCACCCCGGCCACGTCACGGCCACCATTGTAGAGTCGATATTGGATAATGCCCTTGGTCTGCAGGGTATCGGTGGTCCCGGGATTATTAAAATCAATACTGTTGGTAAACATGCCTTGATTGAGAATGTTACCAAAAGAATACATCGGGTTGTTGGTGCGGTTGTATTCCACGGCCATCCCCACTTGGGGATAAAGGGCGGAACGTGCGGCCTTGAGATCCGCCTCGGCGGCGCTGATCCGTTCTACGGCGGCCCGGGTGTCTGGATTATGTGCCAGCGCATAGGATACAGCTGATTGCACAGACCACTTGGTGGGAAGAGTGTCGGGAGGGATTGCTCCGCTTCCTTTGGGGAAAAGGCTCAGAAATAAAACAACAAACCATGGTGCGCGTGCGAATGATGTCATATGGTATTTTTCCGATGCAAAGTGGGGGGCTGTTGGTATATTGGTCTGCCGGGAAAAGGGAATACAGTAAAGAGGACAGTGGAAATATTGGACTGCCTTGCCGCCTGTGGGCAACAGGATGAAAAATAGGGCGCATTGGTCGAATTTGCAATACCAATGACCACCTCTTTTACTGTTTAAACGTTGTCGTTCAATGCATTAAATGGAGCGTATCAATGAAAATGATGCAGATTGTTACTCTAGTCGGGATGAGCTTATTTTTCAATCCAGTACATGTATGCTGGTCCCAGAATGAGGAGGCCGCAGGAGGGGGAAGCGCTTCCGGGGTAGAGGAGGCTTCCGGTCATGGCGATGCCAATTGGGAGGCCGCAGGCAAGGAGGTGAAGGAGGCAACGGGCGCAGTATCCAATGCCACCCGCGAGACTGCCGGTTCCGCTTGGGATAATCTTAAGAGTGGTTCGAGCGAAGTTTGGCACAAGACCAAATCCGAATCGATCGAATTATACGATACGGTCGGGGAAAAGTCCAAGCAGGCCTGGCACGCCACCAAGGAAGAATCCCAGGAGTTGTGGCACAAGGGCAAGGCTGCTCTCCACGAGATCACTGCTCCCGATACTCCGGCCCCCAAGGCTCCGCAAGCACCACGGGAACCTGTCGCTCCGGCTGCACCGGTTCAGCCGGAAACGCCACCACCCGCAGCACCCCAGCAGTAACCAAATAGGTTGCCGGGAGAGCATCACTCTTCTGGCAACCTGTCAATCAGATCGCAACCGACTGGTGGAGAACAGGCATCTCTACCTTGGTGCCACTGAGACGCGCTGCCAAGGCTTGCATGGCCTCGGGCTCGCCGTGGACGAGAACGGTACATTCCGGCTTGCCGGTCCGTGCATGCCAGGCAAGCAGTTCCTCCTGGTCGGCATGGGCGGAAAAGCCACCAATGGTATAGATCTCAGCATTGACTTCCACCTGCTCATGGAGCACCCGCACCACCTCTTCTCCTTCGATAATCTGACGGGCCAGGGTTCCTCCGGCCGCATAGCCAACAAAGACCACCGAGGATTCCTTGCGCCAGAGGTTGTGGCGCAGATGATGGCGGATGCGTCCCCCGGTGCACATCCCGGATCCGGCAATAATGACCGAGCCGCGGACATTTTTCAGGGCCATGGACTCGCTGGTGTCACGGACAATTTCCAGGTTCGGCAATTCGAAAGGATCGTGTCCGGCGGCGATCACTGACCAGGTCTCCTCATCAAAGCATTCCCGGTGGTGGCGGAAAATTTGGGTCGCGGAGATGGCCATGGGCGAATCAAGATAAACCGGAAGATGGCGGGGCAGTTGTCCGCGCTCGATACCCTCACGCAGATAGTAGAGGATCTCTTGGGTCCGCTCCAGGGCAAAGCTGGGAATCAGGACGTTGCCGTTGCGGGCGATGGTGGTGTTGATAGCCAGGTAGAGCTCGTCAATGGAGGGTTCAAGTCGTTTATGGAGCCGATTGCCATAGGTGCTCTCCATGACAACAATATCGGCCTGTGGTGGTGCGGCAGGATCGGGCAGGATGGCTCGGCCGTCATAGCCGAGGTCGCCTGAGAAGAGTACCCGCCGCTGTTGTCCGTTTTCTGTTAATTCCAGGAGAATACAGGCCGAACCGAGGATGTGTCCCGCCTCGTAAAAAGTGGTGCGGACACCCTGGCAGAGGTCATGGGGGCTGGCGAAGGAGGCGATATCGACAAAACCATCGAGGCTGTTGAGGGCATCCAAGGTGTTGTAGAGCGGCGCAACGGGTTGTTGATTGCGCCGTTTGCTCGCCTTGTAATTGCGGTAACGGGCTTCCTCCTCGTGGATGCGGGCCGAGTCGAGCAGTACCAGGCGGGCCAGTTCCCGGGTGGCCCCGGTGGTCAGAACCTTGCCACGGAATCCTCGTCGGTGCAGGAGCGGAATACGGCCGCAATGATCAAGGTGGGCGTGGGTGAGGAGGAGATAATCGATGGAGGCTGGGTCAAAACCAAAGTCATTATGGTTTTCCTCGTCCATCTCGCGGCCTCCTTGGTAGAGGCCGCAATCGATGAGAATCCGTTTGTCGCCACACTCCACTAGATGGCAGGAGCCGGTGACGTTTTGGGCTGCCCCGTGGAAAGTGAGACGCATATTCTTTCTCCTTTGATGAATCTGAATTATTGCCCGCCGCGGAGAACGATGGTGACTCGGCGGTTGAGCTGGCGGCCTGTCTCGGAGGTGTTGGGGGCCACGGGATTGGCGTAGCCGTACCAGTAGAGCAGGATGCGATCGGATTTGATACCAAATTTTTTCTGCAGATAACGGCGCACACTTTCGGCGCGGCGTTGCGAAAGCCCTAAATTGTATTTCTCGCTACCGATGCTATCGCAGAAGCCAGAAAGCACTACGTATACCTGCTGGTTATTTTTGAGAATTTGCCCCAGGGCGTCGAGCTGGCTGGAGTATTCTCGGCGAATAAAGGATTTGTCAAAGTCAAAGAGGATATTGTTAAAGCCGTTGGCCTGGGTATCCATGTACAACTTGCCGAACAGGTGTTCGGGGTGGGTAAAGACGGTGTCGAAATCGATAACCTGTGAACAACTGTTGACCGCAGCGATATCTTCAAGCAGTCGGCGATCCTTGGTCGTGGCGGCGCTGGAGACGATGTTGAGGCAGATGTCGTATTTACTTGCCAGTAGCTTTGCCTCGCTCAGCGGTTGCGGTTCCAAGCCGGGATAGGTCATGTGTTTGCCGTCGGAGAAAAGAAAAATTTCCGTGCGTCCGGGCAGGCCGAGCAGGTGCTCGAGTTTCATCAGGCCGGTCTGCAGCATCGGCGGGCTTTGCGGTGTGGTCGGCAGTTGGTCGATGGCCTCGGCAAATTCGCTCTTCTTGTAATTGTGCAACCGGTAGTAGGGTTTGAACGCCATAGGGGAGCCGGGCAACCAGAGCTCACCTTTCCAGTGCGGGTATAACCCGGCCTGCCAGTTGAGCGGCGGTAGGGAGGCATTGCTCTTCTGCAGAATATATTTTTGGGCTTCGATGCGGGTCATGCCAGTGGTCTTATACGGCACATCCATGGTTGAAGTTGGGTCGTAGAACACAAAAAAATTGTGCGCCATGCGGATGTAGCGGGACCCGGAATCGTAACGGTCAAAGGCAGCGGCCCTGGCGGGGCAGGTGGCGGTAAGGGCCAGCAGCAGGACAAGGGCGCTAAGCGAGGCAAGGAGGCGGTCAATCATGATGGACTCGTCAAAGGTGATGGACTCGTAAAAACCCAAAAGGCGGAAAACCACAGGTCTAAAAATAGTGACTTACAAAGCGAAAAATGTCGTTCTCGGGATTTATTCCGAGAACGAAAAAAGGTAAAAACAAAAAGTGGCGCATTGCAAAAAAAAACAACACGTTACGATGCGCAGAATGCCGTTATTATGGTTTATTGCGACACTACTTTCATGGGAAGTGCTCCCTTTACGGATCAATTTCATCCCAACAAAGGGGTGGATTCTTGCCTTTGAGTATACCTTGCCGCTGGAGACTGTCAAGGAATGGAGTGATTTTGACCACATGGATGGTTTCGTGAGGAGAAGATGCAGGCATGCCTGAACCGGTCTCTCTGTAGTGAAAATTCGGTAGACCGTCGGGAGAAGATTGCACTCTGTACCCTGCTGTTGCGGTCTGAATTTGGGGAAAACGGGAGCAGATGATTACCAAACTTCGTCAATTGATGGATCATCATATCGATCCAAGGTAGCTAGCCATTCGGGCATGTCTTGTTTTATTGTCTCTTTCAAAGCATCTAAATCGTCTTTTTCTATCATCCCATTTTTATGCAAAAAAGTGTAAAACTTCTTAAGGCTTGTTGCATAACTTTTGATGCTTGATCGGCTCGCCCACATTGCCTTTTTTATAAACCAATATCCAAGAAACATTCCAACGGCATTGGCGCCGTCTTTTGCTTCAATTGCATCTTCGTAGAGGAGATATTCGTTGATATAGAAATCAATATTTGAGACATGATTGTTGATCGTCTTCTCAGATGCTCCAGAATCCTTTAGGAAAAGCGCAAACGCATTCAATAGTTGTGTGTTTACTTCTCTTATTTTTTTGCAATCATTCTCGTATATTTCGTAATTGTCCATTTCCTGTGCTCATGTAAAAAGAGTGGCGATTTCAACGGTCACCCAGAGATCTTGCGGCTCCTCTGGGCATGATGGGGAAGTAGGTTGACGGGCTGCTGGGTGCGGATTCGTGTCCACTGTAGTGTGGAAAGGGTGGGAGCTAAACCCGCCCTTAACCACAGAACTCCTGACGTCGAGAGATTTTCGATGATACTGTTTCAGGATTATCACATGATTTTTATGTATAAAAAACAAGTTGATTCATCTGCTTACATCGTACTGATTATTCCTGCTAGGTATCGTGAAAGAATCCATTGAAGTGGCTGGTGTTGTTTTTGCAGCTTTTTCTTTTGCAAAAACGATGACAACCGTAATACGTCAAGTTGATTAACTTGATGGACGAAGCCGCTGCGCGGCAGACAAGCCCCGAACGACCCTGATTGCTCATAATGAACATGTTGTGATCTCAGACATACGGTAATAGGTATAAAGCGGCTGGACCAAGGCAAGGTCGGCCGCATCAACCATGACCAAGGAGGTTACAATGAACACCACCCT
>JAQUEZ010000407.1 GCA_028684915.1 Desulfobulbus sp. | reverse complement strand
GATTAAACAGCACCCGGACGATGCGTTGCGGGTCGCCCAGGCCATGCAGGGAAAAACGGTCCTGCTTTTGTTTGATCCCCAATACGATGATCCCGCCGTGGGTGTTGGCAAAGGCGCTGTAGGTCGGCCAGAAGTCGGCAGGGAGTTCTCCTTTGCCGTCTTTGCCGGCGGCAAGTTTGCATTCGAGATCAACGGATTCTGCAAGCGCAGCGATATCTTCCGGAGAGCGTATCTCGATCATATCGCTTCCTTGATATCCTCCCCGGCCTTATTGACGCTGATTTCACCGGAAAGGAGTTTGGTGAGGAGGGTGTCGCGGAGCTGGGTGAGAGAATTGTTTTCTAACCGTGCTGCAACCTGCCTTTCAATCAGCTGTGTCATGATGTGCAGGTCTTCTGGATCGAAATTTGGCACAGCGCACATGGCTTCATGGAGATGTTCTCTCTTGATATGCCCCATGGTCACAGCCTTATCGGCTGCTATTTGTTGAAATTTTGCAAGATGATACTGGGTCCAATGATAATAGAACCATTTGGGACATGCTTCTGACGTGACTTTAAAAAGATGCTGATTTAATGCAGCCTTCCCTCCACACCAAATATCTACCATGAGCGAACCAGACCAAGAGAAAACAACATCTCCGTTATCGATAATGCAGGCTGGGGTAATGTCAGGTGATGCTTTCTCCTCTGATGTGGCCACCCCTGCTTTTAATTGAGCAATTTTAACAATTGGAAGAAAATCAAAATTATCTTTGGGTCGATATTTTTGAAGAGCTAATCCGTTTTGGTAATGAGCTATGGCATCAAGGGATTTCCAGGCCCACCCCTCAGGAATCATCCCCAGTTCAGACTCGACGAGTTCATCAGGAAAAAGAGCGGCGGTGTCGCGAAGTTGGGCAAATTGTTCAGCGGGAAGCCGGTCGAGTTCATCATCGGTTTTGCCGCTGATGGCACACATTGCGGCCCTCTCCACAAAATCAGCCACTACCTCCTCCCCCCTATCCCCTCGGGAGAGGGGCCGGGGGTGAGGGGCAGGGCCAGTGAGGTGCCGAAAAATCTCCTCCAACACTCCTTCCGTTTCCTGCAACACCTCATTGTTCCAGAAGCGCAGCACCCTTATCCCCTGCTCGGCCAGCCAGGCGGTCCGTCTTTCATCCGCCTCCCGCTGATTGGGGTCATTATGCTGCCCACCGTCCAGTTCCACCGCGAGTAGTTTGTCGTGGCAGTAAAAATCGAGAATAAAGTTGCCGATGGGATGCTGGCGGCGGAACTTGCACCCGGCTAACTGACGGCCGCGCAGGAGCTGCCAGAGCAGTCGTTCAGCGTCGGTCAGTTGTTGGCGGAGCCGGCGGGCATTGTTGAGGAGGTCGGGAGGGAGGGGGGGCCTCAACCCCGGCACCCTCACCCCCGGCCCCTCTCCCGGTGGGAGAGGGGGGCGTTGGCTGGACCGCTTTGCCTTGATTTTGGCCTTGGTCGGCTCGAAATCCACAAACCAGGATTTGAACAGGGCTTGGGCTATTTCTTCAAGGGTCTGGTTGATTGCCCGACAATTGGCAGCCTTTGTTTCAATAGGCACAATTTGCTGAACAACGAAAGTCTGGTGGGGTAGTGGCGGTATAACGACTGGCAATTTCCTTATCGTCGTCAGATTCAGCCTTTCTGCAACCGACCCGTCTCGAAAGCCCAACAGATATTTTTGAAAGGTGTCAGAATTGATCCAAAGCCTGAGGAAGCTCGAGATGACAATGTTGTTGTTTGGTCGCAATAGCACCATTCGCTGTCCTAGACAAACCAGTGTATTTTTAGGCACCTCTGCTGCATTGCCGAAATAAGTTCCTTCTCTACTTAGGAGTAAATCTCCATATCTAGGTTCTGCTCGTACTATTCGTTCTTGATACGTCTTGATCGAGACATGAGCCGCTTCTTCAACAGTAAAATAACCACTTCGAATGTCTTGAGTTCGAGCTAAGAGAGGACCTCTATCTGTTATTTTGGGCGTTGAATGCGGACAGTCAAATACTCCCTCACATACTGACTCTAAGGATAGTATTTGCCACCCCTTTGGAAGCCTTTCATATCCCAACATGGAAAGATCAATCCCCATTCCCCCATCCCGCCGAAACCACTCCACCCCATGTTTCCTGATGTGCTCCTTCAGCTTGTCATTGTCGATGGCCTTGAACAACACCAGATCCACCCGCTGGGGCATGGGCAACTCGTCGATGGCAGCGGCGAGCCTGGCCTGATCGGTGAGGGTCAAGGCATCGCCGTAGAGGACCAGGTCCACATCCGAGGCCGGGGTATAGGTTCCCATCGCCCGGGAGCCGAAAAGCACCACCCGCTCGACCCGCTGGTTGGCGCTCAGAATATCGAGGAGCGCTCGGCGATGGGTGTCTTTCAATCCGTCGGTCACTCTATATCCCTGCCTCCGGTTGCAGCCGGTGGTATAGCCGGATGAGCATCTGGCTGTATTCCTTTTCTATTTTCTCCAAGGCAAGCATGGCCACGGCCTCGTTATACGTGTGGCTCAACAGGTTGCGCTTATCGAGCGAGTCAAGCCATAGCTCTGCATCATCCTCGGAAATATAGTTCACTTCAAAGGCGCGCCGAATCACCGACCTGGGGGTGCTTTCGTCGTACCCCTCATAAAACAGGCGATCTTTCATCGTCTTCCAGCCGAGTTCAAAGGTGTATTCAAAGCGCTGGACAATGCCCTCCTGCTCCAGCTTCGAGTATTCCCGCACCGGTTTTTCCTCCAGGCTCTCTTGCAGCAGAAGCAGGGCTTTTTCAAAATTTTCAAAGCGTTGTTTCCAACGGATTTCACTGGTGTTGCTCATGGCCGTGCCTCCTGGTCGGGTACCGCATAGCCCAACCCCGCCAGATTCTGTTTGATCTGCGCCTCTAACCGAGCACTTGCGGCAAACTGACTGGCAAGCTGAGCGGTTAACCGTTCCATCTTGTCGGCAAAGGGTTCTCCGTCGTCCTCCTCGTCCGCTGCCCCCACATAGCGGCCTGGGGTCAGAACATGGTCATGTTTGCTGATCTCCACCAGGGTTGCTGACTTGCAGAATCCAGCCTCGTCCTCGCAGCCCTCGCCTTTCCGCCAACCATGAAAGGTACCGGCAATCCGCTCAATATCCTCTCGGGTGAAATCCCGCAGCACCCGATCCTTCATGTAGCCCAGCTTACGGGCATCGATGAACAGCACCTTGCCGGATCGATCGCGAAAACCGTTACGAGCCGTTTTGTTGCGGGTCAGAATCCAGATGCAGGCCGGAATCTGGGTATTGGTGAACAACTGGCCGGGCAAGGCCACCATACACTCCACCAGATCCTGCTCGATCAGGGCCTTGCGAATGGCGCCTTCGGTGTTGGTGTTGGAACTCATCGAGCCGTTGGCCAGCAACAACCCCATGGAACCCTTGGGCGCCAAGTGGTAGAGCATGTGCTGCAACCAGGCGAAGTTGGCATTGCCGGTCGGTGGGCGGCCATACTGCCAGCGTGGGTCGTCGTCGTTGACACCGGTGTCCCACTCCTTCATATTGAAGGGCGGATTGGCCATGATGTAGTCGGCCCGTAGATCCGGGTGCTGATCGTTGGTGAAGGTGTTGGCCGGTTCCTTGCCGAAGTTGAAGTCCAGGCTGCGAATGACCATGTTCATCGCCGCCAACTGCCAGGTAGTGTGGTTGTATTCCTGGCCGTAAATGGAGACGTTGCCGATGGCGCCGCCATGTTCCTTGATGAACCGCTCGCTCTGGACGAAAAAGCCGCCGGAGCCCATGGCCGGGTCATACACCCGCCCCTGGAAGGGTTGCAGCATCTCAACGATCAGGCCGACAATGGATTTGGGGGTGTAAAACTGGCCGCCCTTCTTGCCCTCGGCCAGGGCGAACTGCCCCAGGAAGTATTCATAGACATGGCCAAGGATGTCCTTGGATTGTAGGGTGTCGTGGGTGAAAGGGATTTCGGAAAGCAGGTTGATCAGCTCGATCAGCTTGGACTGGTCGATCTGTAGGCGGCCGTACTGCTTGTTGAGTACGCCCTTGAGCTTGGGGTTGTCCTTTTCGATGGCTTCCAGGGCATCATCGATCAACCGCCCCACGCTGCGGAAGGTATAGGTGTGGGTGGAGCCGTTCTTGATCTCGATCTCGGCGCCCGGCGCCAGGTTGGCATTGTCGCGCAGCGTCTGCCAACGGGCCAGCTGGGGAACCCAAAAGACATTCTTCTCGGTGTAATAGTCCCGAATCTCCAATTCAGACTCTACTTCGCCCAGATACTCCTCCGGAGATGCAAAATCTTCCGGATCAATATAATAGTCATGTCCCGCGTCCTCGAATTGGTCAAACAAATCCTTGCGCCGTACATCAAAGGCATCAGAGACGTATTTGACAAAGAGCAACCCGAGTACGGCGTGCTTGTACTGGGACGCATCCAGGGTGGAGCGCAGCTTGTCCGCTGCGGTCCACAGCTTTTTA
>JAQUEZ010000406.1 GCA_028684915.1 Desulfobulbus sp. | reverse complement strand
CCATATCTTTGCGCACCTGCCCAACGCCCAATCCGTGGAAGACTACGAGGCGCTTCTGCCATGGAATATCAACAAATTACAGATGCTGCAAATGGGTATGGAGGTGCTTGATTAGACGCTTACGAAAAAAATGTCACGTTAGATTTTTTGTGCTCAAGGATAAAGGAGGAAAGGATGGCGAAAAACGTATTGCTTGTCGACGATTCCAGTACCATGCGGAAAATCATCAGCCGTTCATTACGGCAGGCTGGTTTGGATTTCGGTGAAATTTTTGAGGCGGGTGACGGACAGGAAGCCCTGGCTGTTTTAGAGAAAGAATCCGTTGATATCGTGTTGAGCGATATCAATATGCCCAACATGAACGGTATCGAATTCCTCCGGGAAAAATCTAACCGCCCCGGTATCAAAGATATACCTGTTTTCATGATCTCCACAGAAACCGGCGATGATATCATTGGTGAAGCGAAAAGTCTGGGTGCTGTTGGCGCCCTGAAAAAGCCCTTCACCCCAGACAAAGTCAATGAAGTACTCGGCCCGTTGATGTAACTGATTTCGTTGTATTGATCGACCCACTAAAGTCATTTCCGGATAATCCCCGTGATTATCCGGATCAATCTGAGGGAGAAACCGTGTGAACAGTTTTGCTGAAATCAGTGACAAACTCATCGAGTCGACCATTGAGATTTTTACCGGCATGGTGATGATGGATATTGCTGTCGCCGGAGAGCCTATGCAAAAACTTGGCTCTTTGAAACAGTCGATCACAGGTATGGTCGGCCTTGCCGGGACACATAAAGGAGTACTTGCCGTTCATTTTCCAAAGCAGATTGCTCTGGATGTGACGAGTAGTTTTCTTGGTATGGATGTGGATGAGATTAACGAGGATGTGCAGGATGCCATCGGTGAAATTGCCAACATGCTTGGTGGCAACCTGAAGACCATTCTTTCTGATCGGGGCAGAGATATACAGCTTTCATTGCCTTCAACGATCTCAGGTGACGAGTATAATTTTAGTTCTCAAGCCGATGCAGAGCAGATCATCCTCCCTTTTCAGGCACCCACCGGCCTGTTTTATGTGGAAGTCGAGCTGGCACATTAATCAAATAATCTCAATCAAATCGGAGACATCGATTGGATCTGGAAAAATTTCTTGTTGATGCCACTCTGGAGGTTTTTGCCTCCATGATCTTTATTGAAATAGAGGCACAAACGGCAAATGATGAGCCGGTGGCTGCATTTTCTCCAAATATCACGAGCCTCATAGGTCTTGCCGGAGATCTGAAGGGAATTTTGGCTATTCACTGCCCGGAAAACGTGGCCCTGGATATTACCTCGGCAATGTTGGGTATGGAGGTGGCAGAATTAGGAGAAGACGCCAAGGATGCCATCGGCGAGATCACCAATATGGTTGCCGGGGGGCTTAAGGTGGCCATTGCCGACAAGGAGAAGAAAATAGCACTTGCCATTCCTACCACTGTCATCGGGCATTCAATTCGTACAGCCGGTCTTTCCGGTGCCACTCGTCTTATGATTCCCTTCACCTGTCCGACCGGTCGTTTCGGAATTGAGTTCCGATATATCTTTACCTAAGATTTAGGTAAATTCTGTAGATTTTTCTTCCGAAAAAGATTTCAGGTAGTGTACGTAAAAAAGTGAATGTTCCAGAGGTGCAATCACAAGGGACCAGTGCCTTTGTGATTGCACTTATCCATCTTTTCCGGAGATCCTTCATCCTATCGTTACCATGAAAGCCCAAGAGCGTTTTGACAAAATTCTCATCGCTGGCGCAAGTCGGATTCAGGATGAAGTTACAGCCCTGGTCGGGAAGCCGTTTAAACTCGGTGAGCCCCAGCTTGGGCCAATCGATAAGGAAACATTTTTTGCTGATCTTAGTGGGAAACAGGTCCTGGCCCACGTTCGCATAGAGGGCGACGTTCAAGGGATCGGTTGTCTGGTGGTGGGAATCAAGGATGCCATTTTTATCGGTGGCACCCTGATCATGCTTCCCGAGGCAGAGTTGGAATCGGTGATGTCCGAACAGCAATATTCGGAGGAGTTACAGGATTCCTACGGCGAGGTTGCCAACATTATTTGTGGTGCGGCAACTGTTACTTTTGAAGAGCAATTTCCAAAAACAGTCCGTTTAATCCGTACCGAACAGGAGATTCTTCTTCCGGCAAAGGTTGATGTTGAATCCGACCAACCGATTGCTGATGAGCCCTATTACCAGATATCAGTGCCAATGGCCCTGGACGAGAAAGAACTGGGGCGATTGTATCTGGTCCTTCCGGCGGAACCTTTCGGTCTGGTGGAAGCTAAACAAAAAGATGCACCGGCTCCCAAAGAGGCGGCCGAAAAATCCGAAAAAGAAGCCACTCAATCCACTGAGACGGAATCGGTTGGAGTTCTTGAACGCGATGAGGCCGCGAGCCACTCTACTGAGGACGTCGGCGTCATTGAGCGGCCCGTTGGGGAGCCCTCGGCAGAGACTGCGGCAGCGCAACCCGCGCCTCGCAAACGCGATATCGGCAAGCAGCGAAAGCTCATCGACGGCCTGATTAAAAATTGTTGGGCCAAAATTAACGATGAGGCAAGTGCATTGCTTGGAGGCACCCTCAAGGTTACTTCCCTTGAAAACAGGCCCATCAACAAGGAAGACTTTATCGACCAGGCCGGTGGTAAACAAGTAGTGGCCCGGATGGATCTTCGGGGAGGAAGCGAGGGCGAGGCGTACCTGTTTGTTGATCTGAAAACAGCCGTGTATCTTGGCGGATGTTTGATTATGCTCCCGGAGAGTGAACTGGAGGAGACCGTACGCAACGAGGCCTTTGGTGATGATGCCCGGGATGCCTATGGCGAGGTGAGCAACATCATTGCCGGTGTGTTTACCACCATATTTGAAGAGCAGTATCGCGGTAAACTGGGATTTGTAAAAACAGCCATCGACCCGGTCATTCCGGCCAAGATTGATCCGGAATCCGATGATGTCTTCGCCAACCATGGCTATTATCTCGCACTGGGGCAACTGCACTACAACGAGCGTGATTTAGGCCGGGCACAGCTCTTGGTGCCGATTACGGCCTTTGAGTTGGAAGATTTGCTGCTCGCTGGAGACACGGCTGAGGAGTCACCCACTGCTCCTGCAGCGATCAAGGCGCCCAGTGCCGGTGAGACGACGAGCAAAGATCCTGTTCGGCTTCAGGAAAAAGAACAGGCCCACACCGATATGCTCATTGTCACCGACGATGATCGTGAGGCCGATCGAATTGCGGATGAGCTTGAATCTCAAGGATTTGGTTGCCAGATCCTCCACTTCAAGGATCCGGTGAACGCAGTGCTGACTGCCCGAATTCAGATGGTATTTCTGGTGATGCGCGAAGTTAGTGAGCAGGGATTCGGGGTTGCGATTAAAATCAGCAGTAGTGGGTTACCCGTACCCCTGGTGGCTGCCGGTCCGGCCTGGACCCGAACCATGGTCCTGAAGGCTGTGAAGTACGGTGCCTGTGACATTCTCCTCACTCCGTCAACATCGGAGGATGTTCGGGAAAAACTTGCCAATAACCTAGTGAAAAAGGCTGCTTGAGAAGTTTGATTGCGTCGTAAAAACTTCGATCTACAGAGTCGCAGCGTTTTTCCCGACGCTCGACATACCATATGTATGCCTTCGAGCCGGTAAAAAATGCGGCTCCTTGTTTATCTGTGATTTTACCTAGCCATCTCTTAGAGGGGATGGATATTTTACGAGGCCATCAGGCTTCGCTCTCCTCCCCTTCATCAGACCACGTGTCCATGAGTTCTTTTTTCTTTATTTTTTCTAGTAAAGTCGTTCGTTTAAGATTCAGTAGACGTGCAGCTTCTTTCTTGTTGCCCTGGGTGAGCTTCAACGCTTGCACAATCAGTTGGGTTTCAAAATCATTCACCAGGGCATTGAAGTCAATTCCAGATTTCTGCCAAGCTTCCTGGGTGATAGAGGCGGAGGAAAATAACATCTGCTGTTCATTGCGGCGCTCATCCTCGCTTTCCTGCTGCAGAGGTGAAGGAGGATTCGGCAAGGTACTGTTACGGTATTTTTCCGGAAGATCATGGTAGCCAACCTGAGAACCTCCGAACAGGATCGTCATGTGGTGGATCAGATTTTCGAGTTCCCGCACATTACCCTTCCAGGGGAACTGGCTTAAGACCGAAAGCGCAACTGCATCAAATCCTATCAAGGGTGATTTTTTAGTCCGGCCGACATGCTGGATAAAATGGTCAATCAACAATGGAATATCTTCTGCACGATCACGCAGGGGAGGGATCACAACCGGGATGACATTGAGACGGTAATACAGGTCTTCTCGAAACCGTCCTTCGGCAACCATCAACTCTAAGTTGCAGTGGGTGGCGGCAATGATACGCACGTCTACGGGTATAGCCTTTAATCCTCCCACCGGCTCAAACTCACGTTCCTGCAGTACTCGGAGCAATTTGGCCTGTAG
>JAQUEZ010000108.1 GCA_028684915.1 Desulfobulbus sp. | reverse complement strand
TACCATCGGGTTCTTCTTTTTGGTCGCGATGATTCAGTTGGCAATAGAGGCGATTGTCAAGGGCATTTGCCGGGTGATATGGTGGCCGATGAGGAAGACGGGCCAGTTGGTGGCTAGGGGCGGCAAGGCGATATTGAGGATCAGCAGATGATCGCCAAGCGGATCGACGCCAAGCCTGGAAACGATAATATCCAGGCGTTGGGCAACTACATCGCCGACGCCAGCCACGAAGGAGAAAAAATTCTCTTTGCGTGGCATGCCGGCTGCGCGGCGGAAACGTACCAACTGGCGCTGGTCGAAATCGCTGCGACGCAAGACCTGAACACCCGGTCGGCAAAGAGCAAAACTTATCATCTGATGGTGAGCTTCCGGCCGGAGGACGAACCGAAACTCACCCCGGACGTGATCCACGACATTGAATGCCATTTCGCGGCAGCCCTCGGGTACGAGGGCCATCAACGGCTTTGTGGTGTCCACAAAAACACCAACCATCTGCACATGCATGTTGCTTATAACATGATCCACCCGGACCGGTTCACCCGGCATGAACCGTTTCGGGATTTTTATCGCCTGGCCGAAGCGTGCCGGGCCATGGAAGAAAAACATGGTCTGGCCGTGGACAATGGGATTGACCGCGAGCCTCAACCGCAGATCGACCAACGGGCCGCCGCCATGGAGGCTCATGCCGGCGTGCAATCGTTCCAGTCTTATGCCCTGGAACGCAAGGCGGAGCTACTGCAAGCCCTGGAGGGCGCTGCGACATGGGCAGACGTGCACAACATCTTTGGCCGGTACGGCATGGAAATCAAACCGCAGGGCAATGGCTTGGCCGTGATCAGGATCGGCGGCAAGGAGGGCATCAAGGCAAGTGCCCTGGATAAGAGCCTGACCAAAAACCGCCTGGTCACCCGATTGGGCGAGTACGAAAAACCGGCGGCTCCGCCGGAGGCCAGAGAGCGCTATGACCGCCGGCCGCTGCATCCGGAATCGGCAAAACGGGAGGCCCTTTATGCTGAGTTCAAGACACTGAGAGAGGTACGGCAACAACAGATCGAGTCGGCTAAGCAGCATACCCTGGAGGCAGCGCAGGCCACCGCGCAGCGGTTCGTCGAGAAGCGGAAGGAACTGGAACAGCGCATCCTACCGCGCCAGACCAAGACCAAAATCCGTCAGGCATTGCGGCTGCAGGAGCGCGAAACCTTGTTGCTGGCGCGAACGGCAGGGCAGGTCGAAATGAAGCAGGTGCGCGAACAGTATCCGTTCCATAACTGGCATGGATACCTCAAATGGCAGGCTGACCAGGGCAACGAAACCGCCCTGGCGGTGTTGCGATCCCGGCAACAAAAGCCGGAAGAACCGCAGCTGCAGACCGACGCAACCAGTCGGGCAAAAATCAATCTGGCCGGCTTGGCGAAGGAGCGGCAGATTGCCGCAATGGCCGTTGGCTGGAAGCACAAAGCCGCCTTGACGGCCATCAACAGAATGGAGCAACTAGCGGCGATGGAGCAGATTGACACGAACACCAGCTCCTTATTCGCTGGATCGCGGCACGACATTGACAACCAGGGCGTGGTCATTTTCACCTTGGCAAACGGCGGCACCATCCGGGATGCCGGCAAGAAGCTGTATTTTTCTCCCGGTCAGGATCATGCCGCGCGAATTTACGCTAACGCAAAATTCGGCAAGCAAATTACTGTGACCGGAAACACCATCGAAAGAGGCTCGAATGGACGACCAACTCGACCAAACAACCCCATCTATAAGCAGTCCTACCTTGCTCACATTAAACAAATCTGTGCCAACGGTCTGCGCAAGGTGTCCGAACTCAATGTGGTTCGGTTCGGGAAAGGCAAAGGCGATAAAGTGCTTTTGCCGGGTGATGCACACCCTGACGTGGAGCGGTGACGGCAAGGACATTATCACTCATTGCGACGGGATTTTTTTAATTTCGGGAGAAGATGAGGCACTCGATTGCTGTTCATGATCCTGGTACCTGCGATTTTGCCCGCCTGGCTATGCACCGAGCCCTCCAGGTCGCCATGCTCCCAGAGGATGCGCTTGCCGGTCAGGTAGCGTTTGCCTTTGGCCGAGAGATAGCCGTCCTTCTTCCAGCCCTTGTGCTTGGCCAGGCCCTGATGCAGGGTGGCCTCGGCAAGCGGCGTCCAGGGCTGTTTGCGCCTTGAAGTTCTCGACCACCGAGCGTTCGTAAAAGGCTCCAATCGCCTGCATGGCCGGGGTCAAGTCCTTGGCCCTATCCCGCGCAAGCGGGTCAGCAGATCCCGCACCTCGCGGTCGTTGATTTCAACCTGTATGTCCATTGCCAGGCTACCCCTTGGGTCTTATATTCAAGGTGAAGGATTCGTTGACTGGTTCCACTCCCAGGGAACCGACCTCGCAGGGTTTGCAGTTGGCGAGGCCCAGGTGAGTCCTCTCCCTCCCTCACCTGGATCAACGGATCTCCTCACGTGAACGATGTTCCTCGTTAACCGGTTCGGCTAAGCCTGCCGACGCTCTGGCCTGAGGGCCCTTGGATGAGCGCAAGGGATGTGATGGCGGATCCCCGGTTAGCGAGTTTTCTCAAATATAACGTTCGTTGACTGGTTCTCTCCCCCAGGGAACCAACCTCATCGGCTTTGTTGTAGGCGATGAGGGCCAGAAGGGTTCCCCTCTCTTTCCCTTCTGGGTTAACGGATTTCTTTTTGTCTTCTCCAGTTCACCCAGCCACCCACTCTTCCAGTCCCATGTTCATGATCAGCTTCATCCAGACCTCAGCGATGTCCCGAGGCACCCTCCCCATCTTCTCCATCATGGCGTCGGCCAAGTGTTGCTTGCCGGCCGTGCCCACGTTGTAATCCCAGCCCTTGTCCGGCAGATCCTGCCAGTTCTCAGGCCGCATCCGTAATTCTGGTCTGGCCGCCTCGTACTCAGCTCTGGTCGCCGCCACAGCCCTGCACTTGCAGCCCCAGCCGTTGGGCGGGTAGTTGATCTGCCAGAACGAATCGGTGCGCGGTAGGATGATGCCGTCCATGGCCAGATGGTTGGGCCGTGGGTTGCGCACCCCGTCGTTGTGCACGTATTTCAAGAATTCTATGTTCGCGATCTCGAACTGCTGCCAGCGGCCCGCCTGGCAGGCGGTTTGGATGTGCTATTGAAGCGGGAGGCAAAGGCCATCCGCCTCCCTGCCTGGATCTGGCAATGGATCGATCAGCAGGAGACCGACCGGGGGCACGTGATTGAGGAAGCGTTGAGGCAATATTACAAGATTACGCCCCCCACGACGGAAGGACAATAGGGGCGTTTTGTCGGAATAGTGAGGGGGTGGCGGAACGCTGGCTAGGTATATTTACCTGTGGAAATTTAGGCAGTTTCGAGTGTTGCCAATACCACGCACAAGTGGTAGACAAATTCGGATCATTTCATTTTTACACAAAGAATGAGAAAACTATGAGCACGAAAAACGACCCTGAAGAAAATGTCATCTGCAGTTTCTGCGGAAAAAAGCCTAAAGACATTGAAGTAATGATTGCAGGCGGGGGCGACCTCGCTATTTGCAATGAATGCGTCCAACTCTGCGTGGCTGTAATAGAAAACAAAAAAGCAGGCGAAACTCCGTTTTCTCGGATACCGGGTGAGAAATACCGGCAACCGAGGGGTGAATTGCGGCCTATTACAAAAATGCCGAAAGGTTGGCGGGTCCAGGATACAGAGCTGTATGCAACTGAGCCCTATGTAACCGCCTGTTCACCCGACGGTAAACGTCATGCAAATTTTGCGGTGCCCAAACCGCTTGCCTGGTGGATGCTGTGCAACGACAAACAGGTGGACGTCGACAAATTGAGGGAGGAAATAACCCAACACCTCCATTATGTGATTAGGGAAACTCTCATAAAATACTGAGATTTTGTCGATTGGGTATTTTGTGTCGAGTCAATATTGGAAATAGTGCCACTTCATCTATCGCATCAAGGGGAGATTGCATGCAACGCTCAATAGCATTTTACCTCAGTCTTTTCGCTTTTCTTCTCCTCATCACTTCCCCATCCAAAAGTTTCGCTTGGCCAGCCAAGGTGCTTTCTGTCACTGATGGCGACACAATCAATGTGGAGAGGAAGGGTCGCCAACTGAGGGTTAGACTGTACGGGATCGATGCTCCCGAAAAAGACCAGAGCTTTGGCCAAAAGGCGAAGGAATTGACCAGCAGCCTGATTTTAGGAAGGAATGTCGATGTCGAGCAAAAGGACGTTGACCGATATGGAAGAATAGTTGGACTGGTTAAGATCGACGGCCAGGGGCTCAACGAATTGATCATCCAGAACGGTTACGCTTGGGTTTATCAGCAGTATTGCAAAGAGAACTTTTGTTCCGAGTGGAATCAATCAGAGGCTGCAGCTCGCAAGCAGAAAAAAGGGCTCTGGTCGGATCCTGTTGCGATTGCACCCTGGGATTGGCGACATCACAAAAACGATTCACAGAGGCCCAGTGTAGCGAAGGATAATCCCCCTCTAATCCTCGTTGGAGGGGATAAGCGTATAGATAGTCGCATGTCGGGCGGTATGTCCAAATGCGACGGAAGAACGTACTGTTCGCAGATGACATCATGCCAGGAGGCCACATTCTTTCTGAATAATTGCGCCGGTTCAAAAATGGACGGAGATGGCGATGGGGTTCCCTGTGAAAAGCAATGGTGTCATTGATTCGATAAACGAAAATCAAGAATCAAGATAAATTGGAAGAAGGTTGACTTTTGATCTGGCATTTTTCTTAAATATTCAATGCCTGGAAGACTGGTCGGCTCGACTTAATAAAGATATCCTGATTTTGGTTATCCCGCGAACTTACATGATATCCAGTTAGCTAAAGCGCTAAGAGCGCGGGACCGTGGACGGCTTGGTGAAAACGATGAATGATAGTCAAAAACCGGATAATAACTTGTTATGCATACAAAAATACCAAACTAATACAATGAAAGAATTTCTCGAAAAAATTTCGTCTTATAATCTTTTTAACTATTTGCTTCCTGGGATAATCTTCGTAGTTCTATGCAAATACTTCACTTCGTTAGATCTAGTCCAAAAAGATTTAGTAATTGGTGTTTTCTTCTATTATTTCATAGGACTAATAATTAGTCGCCTAGGTTCTATAATAATTGAACCAATCTTAAAGAAAACTAAATTTGTAATTTTTGCCCCCTACAAAGATTTTATTTCAGCATCAGAGAAAGATGTTAAATTAGAAGTTTTGTCTGAAGTCAATAATATGTACAGAACTTTTAGTTCGTTATTCCTTATTATTATTTCTATAAAAATTTATGAGCCATTAGCTTCTAAGTGGTCATTTATAAGTCAATGGACTTCTGAGCTGCTTATTTTCTGTTTTATTGTTCTTTTTCTATTTTCTTATAAAAAACAGACTCGGTATATAAAACGAAGAGTTGAAAAAAATCTTACGAAGGAATTATAAAATGTCAGACTATTTTGAAATTGATTTCTTGAAAGCAGGAAACGGGAAAAGTGGTGACTCTATAGCAATACGCTACAAGAATAATGGCAAAACTCGAATCCATGTGGTTGATGGAGGGTTTCAAGAAACAGGAGAGCAACTTGTTGAACATATAAACAAGTATTTCGACAACCCTACCCAAATAGATGCCGTTGTATTAACTCATCCCGATGGGGATCACGCTGTTGGCTTAAGAGAACTATTCGATAATTTTACTGTTAATGAGTTGTGGATGCTGAGGCCATGGCTATATGCAGACGAACTTATACACAGGTTTAGTCGTTTTTCAAATGTTGAGAACTTAAAAAAACGCCTTAAAGAAATATATCCGAATGTGAAAAAACTGGAGGATTTAGCAGACGAACACAGCGTTCCTATTTTTGAACCTTTTCAAAATGCTGCAATTGGTGATTTTACATGCTTGGCTCCCTCAAAAGAGGGATATTTAGATTTAATTGTTGAATCAGAAAAAACACCAGAATCGACAAAAGCGGCTCAGGAATCATTACTTGAAGCAGCAGGAAGAATTTTAAAGCAAGCTGTTTCATATATACGGGCAGCATGGGGTGAAGAAGTTTTTCCCGAAGATGACACAAGTCCTGAAAATAATATGAGCATTGTTCAATTTGCAGAATTGTGTGAACAAAAGATTTTGCTAACAGGAGATGCAGGAAGGGCCACCTTGGAAGAAGCAATAAGTTTTGCACCACAAGCGGGTTTGCATCTGCCAGGTATAGATAGAATACAAGTACCGCATCATGGTTCAAGACACAACGTATCCTCGAAAATATTAGATGATCTTTTAGGCCCTAAACTTGGTACAAAAATTGAAAATTTCACGGCAATCATTAGTGCTGCAAAAGACGACAAAGACCATCCCAGAAAAGCTGTTATTCGTGCATTTATGCACCGCGGTGCAAAAGTTATTACAACTGAAGAGAATACAATCTCTACGTTTAAAAATGCTCCAAACAGAGGGTGGACTTCAGTTCAATCAATTCCTTACCCAGATGATCAAGAAGAATAAAAGGATGATAAATCATTCCAGCGGACCCCGTAAACAGCGCGGGTCCGCTGAATTCCACGTTATTTTCTATAAATAATGATCAATCTACTAAAATGACAGAATTTTTAGAGAAGTACGCAGTTACAATAAATAAAGAGAAGTTCAGTTCAGCAGTTAAAGAGTTAGAGACTCTCGTTGAGAGTGCTGTTTCAGAAAATGAACTTCAAGCTCATATCGAAAAGCATCCCTATATTTTGAGTCAGCAGTTTTCCCATTGCCATCATGTTTTTCCAAAGGTGAAATTGGGTATTCAATATGAAACAGATTTCATGTGTTTAGAAATTCCATCTTCCGGAAAAGAATGGATCGGTGTTGAACTAGAAATACCGAATAAAAAAGTTATCACAAAAAAAGGTAGAAAAACTTCAGAATTAGAGCATGCAATACAGCAAATTCGTGACTGGCGATCTTGGGTCACTGAAAATTTAAGTTATGCTCGTCAAGATAAAGAGAAGAATGGTTTAGGGCTAAGTGATATTGTACCTTGTTTTTATGGTTATGTCATAATCGGAAGAAGAGAGGAATTTACTGAAAGATTCAATGAAATGCGCAGGCAAATCCAGAGAGATGAGCTGATAACAATTCGTTCATGGGATGGGGTGATTGAATGGGCATATAAAAGAGCTGAATTTTTTTCGTATATAGTTGACTCTCAGGAAATTATAAATATGCAACAGGAGCTAACGAAAACGGAAAGTGAATATAACGACTTAAATAGAATTCTTGTTAAAATAGAGCATTTGCAAGATATAAAACACATTCTCGATGATAACATAGATTTATATGATCGAGAATATAGACGTGAAATAATGAAAATAGAGAACGAATTTCCTGAAATTGCTAAAAAATTAGTAACTAATTTACTTGGAAAAGGCAACACCTATGATGTTATCTATCAGAAAGTAAAAGATATAATACCAACTGCAATTTCTTATGATCTTTTTAATGACTATCTCAGCGAGAAAAGTAAAAATTGAAAATTTTAACTAAAAAAGCGTCTCACCATCGCTCCGCTACGTTCCGCTGAACGCGCGTAATCGCGCGCCGGTGAACTTACCGATACGAGTCAATATTGCTCCTGTCAACGTTGATTGGAAATGTCTTTACAGCCAAGGGTTACCTATTTTGTTAAAACAGTTCATGCCAAAGGAGACATGCAGCTTCAGAATATCCTTCAAAACCGCATGATATCCAGTTAGGTGAAACCTCATTCAGCCGGTCTGTTACCTTTTCGTTGGGCGAAACACACATAAGGAGATTACAATGAGTCAAATTAGCATCCGGAGTGAAAATCAGCTCAATCCCGTTGGGGATGAGGTTTCTGCACTTATCGCTGTGACGCGACCAATCCTACAAGGTCTACTTTACGCACTTAAACAGGATGTAGTTTCCGAGGTTCGAGGATTCCATAACGTGAAACTCAAGATGCTTCCTCGGATGTACAGGGCTGGTGACGGCGACATAGGTATCTGCTTTGAATATGCAGTACATGACGCCGTTAGGCGTAAGGATTCAACAGTGCTAGAAAAAATCAACGATGGCATGAAAAAATACTGCAAGGTTAAAGGTAACGAAACAGCATCAATCCTGTTCGGCGCGGAGAAAAATGGAGCATTAAGACTAATTGATACAGCAAGAGGGCTTCTGACTGATGATTCAAGGCTTTTGACAGGTGCACAAGCTCAGCCTATAAAGCTTAGACGTTACATTAACTTATTGGCTGCTGCATTTCGTCGACCTACTACGCGTCCTTATTTACCATCTAGCATCAGTGGTGCTTGGAAGGCAGATTTATTTCTCGGAATGCAAGACACAGACCGCTGGGTAGGAACATCTGTAAAAATCAATCCCTCACATCTTGAAGGAGCTAAAGGTATAAGGGTCGGAATTGTACCATCTCGCCAAGGAAGAAGCGACAAGATCACTTTCGATCAAACAAAAAATTTAGTTATTTGCCCGCTCCCATATGACGCAGCATTTATGGAGGTGTTCTACTCTGCGTGGGTTATTATTCAACAGTTCATAGCTGCTGATGCTAAAGTGCCTAAAGAGGCATTTCTCCCAACAACTGCTCAACGAATGGTAGCAAAGCTCTTATCCGACCGCAGAGAGTTTCCAATCGTTGACGTCATTGAGGCCCTCGGCCCTATAGCACAGCCTGAACTTCTTATGACACAAACAGAGAGTCGCCCCGTGGAGCCTAGTCGATGCGAAGCTGCATCTGTCGAAACTCTGATAGCTCCTGTCTCACGTATTGTAAGTTAAATCGCAAACTAGGCTCACGGCCTGACCAATAAAGTCGTCAGATCAGCACCCACGCCATTATGAGTTCACATTTCTCCTGTTCATCTTGACTACTGGTACGTAACAGCTCAGACGCAGCCCCCGAGAATTTCAATGTCGAATTACGCTACCGCTGTCATCGGCTCCCCTGCCCCACCTCCTACGCTCTCGATCTATCCACAGATCACTGAATGGACAGTATTCAACGCCGACCGAGCTCACCGCTTTACCAGTGTAGAGGATAAGGATGAAACTGAATTTGCTTTTTTTCGTCATGCTGGGTTGTTTGCCAGCATTGCTGAATCTAAAGGTAGCTCAATCTTCTACCTTACCAAAAGGATTTGTCTATGCTGATCAGGTGATTCCCGATATTAAGGTCGATCTTCGTTATGCAACCAAACACAATTTTGTTGGAATGCCTATAGATGGATATGTGCAACCCAGATTCATTCTCACCGATCAGGCGGCGCATGCTCTAAAAGAGGTTCAAGAGGAATTGCGTACCTTCGGACTCGGCCTCAAAATTTTCGACGGCTACCGACCTCAGCGGGCAGTGGACAACTTTGTTCGGTGGGCCAAGGATGTGAATGATAATCGCATGAAAAGAGAATTCTATCCTGACGTGAAAAAGGAGAATCTGTTTAAGGAGGACTATATCGCTGCAAAATCAAGCCATAGCCGTGGCAGCACTGTAGATTTGACTATCACATCCATCGCTGCCACCCTCAATGATCCTGACTTAGACATGGGCTCGGGATTCGACCTGTTCGCACCGAAGTCATGGCCTACCAACCTTGAGATAACCACTGAAGCGCGAGCTCACCGGATGCTCTTGCAGATTCTCATGAGGAAACACGGTTTTGAACCTTATCCGAAGGAGTGGTGGCACTTTACTTTCAAGAATGAACCATTTCCGGATACATATTTCGATTTCCCTGTGCAATAAACCAGGTCAAGAATAGCCGGAACGCAGAAACTGATAGTTTTCTGATCCGATATTTTTTAACGAATTAGCGGTACGCCCCACTCCAATATTCCTTCTTGGGTGATTGATACTGATATGCTGACTGAAACTGGAAGATTCATCGAAAACAAATTTTTGATTATCGCCCTGATCATGTCGGCCACCGCATTGATCTTCCCCCCTCTGTTTACCTGGCTCAAACCACATATCCCCATTGCTTTGGGCATCATCATGTTCGGCATGGGACTCACGTTGGATTTCAGTGATTTCAAAGGAATCCTGTGCAAGTGGCGTTTCGTTCTTCTTGGTGTCGTCCTGCAATACACCATCATGCCCCTGCTCGGCGTAGGAGCTGCCTTTATCTGTGGGCTGCCTATCCAGGCAGCTTTAGGTTTGGTGCTCGTGGGAGCATGTCCTGGCGGCACAGCCTCTAATGTGATTACCTATTTGGCCAAGGGAAACGTGGCGTTGTCCGTGGTTATGACCTTCTGCTCTACCATACTGGCTCCATTGGCAACACCGGCCATCGTTTATTTCCTATACGAAACCAAAATCAACATCGAATTTTGGCCCATGGTCACCTCAATATTCTGGATCGTGGTCTTTCCTCTGGTGGATGGCTTGGTTTGCAGAAAACTGTTCAGAAAGCATATCCAGCCGTTTCTAGATATTTTTCCGTCCATTTCAATTCTCACTATCGGCTTGGTCATTGCCTGCGTCATGGGCTTGAATCAGGCAACAATTCTTGCCTTTCCCATATTTATAATCCTGGCTGTACTCATTCATAACCTGGGAGGTTTTGCCTTAGGCTACGGTGCAGCAAAACTGTTCAAGGCAGATGCACGTGACGCCCGTACCGTTGCTATCGAGGTGGGTATGCAGAATTCCGGCCTTGGAGTGGCCTTGGCAAATACCTTCTTCTCTCAGCAGGCAGCTTTGCCTGGAGCCATATTTAGTCTGGAGCAGAATCTAGTCGGCATTTCACTGGCTAAGTTCTGGACTAGAAAATAAATAATCCGCAAAAAGCAGAATGAAGATTCCAATTAATAAAAATCGAAGATGGGTCTCAAATTTACATGCTAGTATTAGCCAACTAGAAGATACGCAAAAGGTATCGATCATGAAGGAGGCTGGTACCGACTGCGTCAATGATTTGTTGGTGTTATGCGAGAGCTACTTAGAGCGGCCAATTGAAACCGTGGAAGATCTCGTCAATGGCTGGAATGCCCTTCGTAATGCTCGCCAATTGAAAGGTGGATGGACGCTGGAGAATGGTTTGGCTCATGGCATTTTCCATGAGTGCGGATGCCCTTTAGTCCGATCTGGCCTTATTGATCTTCACCCTGTCCAGTGCCTCTGTTCTCTGGGTATGATGGAAATCATCTTTTCCAAGGTGACCAGTAAAACGGTAACAGTTGAAAGCAGACGTACTATTGGTAATGGTGACGACGTTTGTGAATTTATTGTAACCCTATGAACGAAGATCAATCTCATGAAGAATTCTGCACCTGCAGTTTCTGCGGCAAGACCTCTGACGAATTTGAGTTTGTCGTCACCGGTCCCAATGAAGATGCGCCATACATCTGTAATGAATGCATCAGGGGATGCGAAGCTCTTGTGGCTGACAGAAATGTCCCTGACGCTTACTTTCGCAGAATTTCCGGTAAACTCCATGACGAGCGACAACAGAAGCTCCGGCCAATAACCAGACTTCCCAAATCCTGGATCATTTGCAGTACTGATCTCTACTGCAGCACACCAAATATCGTTGCCTCATCTCCTGACGGCGAAAAAATAGAAAGGTTTTCCATCCCTAAGCAACTCGCGCACTGGATGATTATCCAAAAGCAGGAATTGGATATGGATGAGTTGCGGGAAAAAATCAAGGATGATATGGCTAGGACGGTGAAAGAGGTTCTAAGTAAGTATTGAACTGATCGAAGAATGGGAAAGGATGACACACCCCGCCTTAATAATAGGAGATGGACAATAGGGGGCAGGCCACGCTTTTTCGCTGATGGTGTCCCGGTGTACCCTGGGAGTGTTGAGCGACTTAGAGGGCGGCGGGTTCAACTCCCGGTTTCGATGTATTGGAACAATGTTGAGTGCGGCCGGGCAAGGTCGTGTATTTCAGCGGGTGTGAATCCCGCCCCGGAAGGCTGGCCAACCACCGGGTAGCGAGTCCTTGGAGGCTTCATGGTAACATGAAGCTTTAAGCGTAGGATAGCGAGCAGGCAGGCCGTAAGCCGAAAGGTTGAAGGGATTGAGCCCCGTAATTTTCCTAGTCGGAAGGACGACATTGTTTAACAGATGGAAGTCAACACAGTCAGCGCCGCTAATGGCAAGCAGCTGGCTGCTTCCCGGGGTCGGAGACCATGGCATGTCTGACATTGGGAATGCACGGCAACCCGGGAGACCCTGTGTCTCTTTCGGAGTATCGAGAGTATGCCTGACAACTGAAAAAGGAGGAAGGCAAACAAGGCACAGGGAGTCGGATAGCCTCGTAGTACCAGTGAAGGCCCGTAATGCGGCTGGAGGAAAGGAGGCTACATATGGTAGCGCGGAGTGAGGAAACACTGTCCGTTCACAGCAGCGGGCCATCAGTGGCAACAAAATTACAACGCATAGCAGAGAAAGCCCGCAAGACTCCTGGTTTCCAGTTCACCAGTTTGTATCACTTGATGAACGAGGAGTTGCTGCGGGGATGCTTTCAGCGGCTGCGCAAGGATGCAGCTGCCGGCATCGATGAAATGACCAAAGCTGAATATGCCGAGAATCTGGAGAGCAACCTTGTCGATCTGGTAGGGAGGCTGCACCGGATGGCGTATATTCCGCAAGCTGTCAGGCGGAAATACATTCCCAAGCCTGGCAGCGCCAAGCTGCGTCCTTTGGGGATTCCATGCTTTGAAGACAAGCTGGTCCAAGCTGGTCTTGTGCGCATTCTCGAATCAATCTATGAGAATGATTTTATAGGAGATTCATACGGATTCCGTCCTGGTCGGAGCTGCCACGACGCTCTCCGGGCTCTGAGCCTGACAATGGAGCGCAGGCCGATCAACCATATTGTCGAGGCCGACATTAAGGGCTTCTTCGATAACGTGAACCAAGAATGGCTCTTGAAATTCTTGGGACATCGGGTTGAAGACAAAAGGATTCAACGCATGGTGAAACGTATTCTCAAAGCCGGGGTGTCAGAAGATGGGAGTGTCACGGTAAGTGACGACGGCACTCCGCAAGGAGGGGTGATTTCGCCACTGCTGGCAAATATCTATCTGCATTATGCCCTGGATCTCTGGTTTGAAAGGGTATACCGCAAGAGGTGCATGGGCTATGCCCGGCTCATCCGCTACGCCGATGATTTCGTTGTCTGCTTCCAGTACAAAGTGGATGCAGAGCAGTTTCGGGAAGAATTGGTGGAGCGGCTGGGAAAATTCAGCCTCGAAGTGGAGCCGACCAAAACCAAGGTGATCGAGTTTGGCAGATTTGCCGTTCGCAATGCGAAGCAAAAAGGGAGGAGGGCAGAGACGTTTGATTTTCTAGGCCTCACTCACTATTGCGGAACAAGAAGATACGGCAATGGGTTTCGGATGAAACGAGTTACGGCACGGAAGAAGTTCGTCGCCAAGTTGAAGGCCTTCAAGGAATGGCTCAGGAGTAACAGGACGTTGCCGACCAAAGACATTTGGAAAACGACGATCTCCAAACTGAGAGGGCATTACAACTACTACGGTGTGACCGACAATTATCGTGGAATTTTACGATTTGGGCAATCTGTCTGCAGGTTGCTCTTCAGGTGGTTTAACCGTAGAGGCCGACGACGTTGTCTCAACTGGGAAAAGTTCAATGAATTTCTAAAACGATTCCCGCTCCCGAAACCCCGAATCCTGGTCAGTATGATCGGAGTACCTGCAAATACCATATGAGGAGCCGTGTGCGTAAATAGCGCAAGCACGGTTCTGTGAGGGGCCGGAATCAACGGTGAGATAAAGTCAAAGAAGGAAGAACACGTATTAGCTGCGTGCAGCGAGGCGTAAAGAAAGGGCTTGCCATGGATGACTTGTCTTTATTGGAGAAACCGGTCTACTCGACCTTTTTGAGAAGAAAATTTTCAGTAAATGATGATGTCTTTTCGCATACCATTCTTTTTAATGGTGATGTGCGGATACGCATAAATACTTGTTGAAAGATGAAGATGAGCATACTAACCATTGAAGATGCAAAAAATCATGCGTATAACGCGACCAATAGATGCTTGTCACAAGAAGAGTCAAACAAGAGGTTGGAATATTTCAGGAGTCAGTTCAATAAAGCAACCACTGAAGATGCAAAAAATATCTGGTGCCATGAAATCAATAAAATTGAAGTTTGGCTAAAGAGCGATGATTTCAAAAATGGAAACTTTCCGCAAGGAATTAATGAGCTAATGCTAGAGCTCATAGAGTGGAGATCAATGAAATATGCATTTCAGAACACGGTAACTGAAAGCAATCCATTTAAAAAGTATGTTTTTCTTTCGCAATGGCTTGTTGGCGGGACTTACGCAGTATTTTCATTGCTTGGTAAACTGGTCAGCAAAGACAACCGCGACAATTCCCTTAGGAAGCTATGGACAGAAACATGCGTCTTCATTGAGAAAGATGGTGCATGCACAAAAGAAGAGATCGACTATATAAATGCCAAGCTGGACAAAAAATCAGGTTACTTCACAAACGAAAATTCGCCAGCATTCATGTTTAGAAATACCGCCATCGCTCACAATGAGAAGAACCCAACCATAACATGGGACTTAATCGACAAGGATATCAACATTCTGGTTAGAATTTGGTCACTAATTGTTTCCTGGTCTTCCTATGGTTTGTTTGATCCATTCAGGACAGCCGAGCAATCATTCGCTGGGTTTGAAAAATTCTTCAATCAACATGAACTGACACAACTCAAGGAGAGCAGGAAAATTTATCTTAAGCAAGTCATTCAATGGAGTCTAGCTTATTTGCATAATGGAAAGCCTGACCCTGGGCATGGCGCATTTTCCAAATTATCCATTACAACAAGCATTATCCCCAGGTCCTATGGTCAGAATATTTAATTTCAACAACAAAGTGCACCAGATTAACCGGTGATTTTCCCGTTATGAGTCCAGATTTCTCCTGTTTATCTTGATTAGAACAATATGTTGACCACTAATCAGGTATTTCTTTCCAACAGAATAATAAAAATATGCTCAATATGAGCTAGTTGTAATTAGAAATACACTTTTTCGTCTTCTATATTTACATAATTACGATTTAGATAAGCATAAGCAAAAAATAAAATGGCACCTTCTGGGGATCATTCCTGGCCCTTATTAGGTGTGTATTGAAATGAGGAGGTCCCTATGGAAACCAAGGCATGGGAGTTGGTGATTGGCACTATCGCGGGCTTTGTCACAGCCTTCCTGGCCGAACCCGTCAAAACCTATTTCGTACAGCGTGCCAACAAAAAGATCCTTCGTGAAGCGCTCTACCGCGAAATGGCGCATCTCTACTCGGGATGGAAGGGATTAATGACCTTGATCGAGGAAGGCCAAATAAACCCAAACCAGCTAATCCATAATATACCAATTGTTTCTCGCGCTGATTGTTATACATACGCCAAGACAATGCCCGTGGTCTACTACGCTCTTCCGGAGGCTGCTGCCATAGACGTGCTATATAGCAACTTCAATCTCGTAGGAGACTCAAGCTTGGGAGGGGCAGAGGAGAGGCTCAAGTATGCGCGAATGGCGTTAAAGGTATTTGAAGACAATCTACGGAACAAAGCGGTCGACCCAAAACTAATGTTGACGGTTGCGGCCGATGCACAACGCGAAGCGCTCAGAAAGGTACTCGATCTCCCCGCCACATAACCACGAAACACATCTGACGGTGGTTTTACCAGCAATGAATTAAATCGGCACGACACACCCAATGAATAAAACAATGGTGGATGCACGTGGCCATAGTTCACATTTCTCTGAAATAGTGTGACTCCTTAACCTTATCGTTGCTGAGAGTTTAACGGTTTTTGGTTATTCTTAAAACTGCATGATAACCAGTTAGCATAATCCTAAACATCTAAGTTTCTGAGCATATTACCTGGCACCAATGAGTGATTAACCGAAACCAGCTAATAATTTGTTATAATAATAGTCACATTTTTCAAGAGGAAATTGTTTTTTGTTTTTTTAAAAAATGCTTAATTAGATTTTTTATAAAAAAGATAAAATTACATTGTAGCGCCTACAATATAACCAACTTGACATTTTTATTATGCAATTTCAAACCCCCACACTAGCAGAAAGCAAGGCTTCTCTAAGCAAACTAATATCTTCCCTGGAAAAAAGGTCTTATGATAAAAATGAGGCGGAGACACGTTTTCATATCATTGACGTTATTTTAGAAAAATGCCTTGGTTGGCCAAAAGAGTTAACTCACGTCGAAATTTCACAAGATTTGCAGTACACAGACTACGAACTAGGGGAACCTCGTCAAGCCATTTGGGAGGCAAAAAGAGAAGGGGTTCACTTTGAATTGCCAGCCAATCCCGATGGAAAGTTAATTGTAGACCTGCCTTCCCTTCAATTGTTAAGCAAAAACACCTCCAAAGCAATCGAGCAAGTTCAAACATATTGTTCTAGAAGAGGTGTTCAGTTGGCAGTAATATGTAATGGTCATCAATTAATAGCATTTTTAGCAACTCGTTTTGATGGGAAAGTACCAACGCAAGGTAATGCTATCGTTTTAACGTCTTTAACTCATTTTTTAAAAGAATTTGAAAAAGCATGGCAATACTTATCTTACAACGGGGTTCGCGAGAAAAGAATTGTTCGCCTTTTGTCTACAGGGCAATCTGGAGTTCCGCTTAAGCTTTCAACCAAACTTATAAATTATCCGAAAATTCGATTTCAAAGTCAAACACACTCCACCTTGAGACAGGTTGCTGAACTCGTCATTCAAGATATTATCGAAAGTAGCCTCATTGAGGAACAGTTTTTCAAATCGTGCTATTGCGAAAGTGGAGCATTGTCACAGCACGCACTTGTTAGTAAAAATATTCTTAACGCACGATACGCTTCAATGTTTAGCGATTCAGAGCCACATCCTCAAACTTCACCAGTTACTTCCAAAGGTAAAAAGAAAGAGTTTACCCCAGAAATAATGGCTGAAGCGCTTAGCCAGCGACCTATTGTATTAATCGGCGATGTGGGAGTTGGCAAAACATCATTCGTTAAAAATCTTAAATACACAACAGCGTACAAGGAGTTCAAAAATGCTTTATATATATATATTGATTTAGGTGCCAAGGCTTCATTGAGTAATTCTTTAAAAGATTTTATTTTGACTGAAATCGAAACTCAAATTTACGAAAAATACAAGATAGAAATATCACATAAAGATTTCATAAAAAATGTTTACAAGGATGAGATAAGGAAATTTGAAAATGGAATTTATTCTGACTACAAGGATACTGATCCATCTAAGTATAATGAAAAATTATTAGAGCATCTTGAAAAAATATTATCCGAGAAAGACAGGCACATAAAAAAATCAATAAAATTTATATCAATATCTCAACAAAAACAGACTATTATATGTATCGACAATGCAGACCAAAGAACATTCGAAATACAACAGGATGCATTTATAATTGCACAAGAGCTGGCAAAGGACTGGAGTGCAACGGTATTTTTGTCTGTACGGCCTCAGACTTTTTACAAATCTAAGCAATCAGGAGCTTTAACTGCATATCCTCACAAAGTATTTACGATTTCACCACCAAGAGTCGACGACGTAATTGAAAAAAGGTTGCTTTTTGCACTTAGCATGGCAAAAGGCGATATTCCTGTTGAGACCTTAAAGGGAATAAATATTAATATTCAAAATCTAGTATATTTCTTGCAAGCTTTACTTTACTCACTAAAAAATAATAAAGATCTTATTGAAATGCTTAGTAACATCACTGGGGGAAATATCAGGGCTGCAGTTGAATTTGTGACGAATTTTATCGGAAGCCCTAATGTTGATGCTGAAAAAATTATAAGAATAATAGAAAGTGAAGGGTATTATACAATCCCTGTCCATGAATTTTCAAAATCTGCGTTACTTGGCGACTATTCTCATTATAATCCAGAATCATCATTAGCGATGAATATTTTTGATGTGAAGTACGGCGATATAAAAGAGCATTTTTTGGTTGGAATGATTCTTGGATTTTTGGATAACGGAGAAAATCATAAAGATCGAGATGGATTTATCAACACAAATACTGTAGTCAGTGAGTTTCAAACACATGGTTTTACGATTCAACAAACAGAGACCGCTCTGCGACGTATGACCAACAAAAAGACAATAGAGACTTCTTTGCGGTTAACATTTGATGAGGATGAAACAGGCTTGATAGGTGAAATGCCTTCTAAATTTCGTATTACTACAATCGGAGCTTATCATATCAAAAGATGGGTTTACTCTTTCGCCTATCTTGATGCAATGGTTTTCGATACGCCTATTTTTGATGATCAATTGGTTGCATCAATAGTTGGGTCTTTGGAGTCCTATTCAATAGAAGATAGGTACAGCAGAGCATGTGGTTTTCGAGAATATTTATTATCGACTTGGTCTTCAAGTTCCCTTTCGCCACGTTATTTTGATTTACATACAATTATTAAACAAGGCACTCAGAGCTTTCAAGCGATAGAGCGAGTAGTTCAAAAAAACAAATTTTTGTCTAATGGCAACATGACAAATTGCCACTGAATTTCTTCCTGGAAATTATCGAGCTCTTTCGGCTCACTAAAAATTTTGTGTGTCAAGGGGTTGGCTCTGAAGGTGAGAAATAGAGAGACCAAGTCGGCTTTTGACTCTATTTTCAAAAAATCACTAATCGGGTAGTAAGGGGGCTCGACCCCACCCCCACACCACTTGGCTTGCTGATCCGCACTAGGGGGCCCCAGAACAATAGAGGATCGCGTCACATTTTCTGCTCCAAGTCAAACTATCTCCTGTAAATCATGACTATTCCTGTTAATCATAGCTTTCTATTAACGAGATAATGAAAACCGTTTACAGTGCCGACAACATATCGATTGTAAGCATTTTTCAGAACATTCTGGAGGGGTATGGGA